>JBBRUZ010000016.1:0-30955 GCA_038247355.1 Rhodobacterales bacterium | reverse complement strand
GGCTGCATCGCAAGATGCAGGACGCGTTCTTCCTCGTCGTCGGCTCCCGCACTTGCGCCCATCTGCTGCAATCGGCGGCGGGCGTGATGATCTTCGCCGAGCCGCGATTCGGCACGGCGATCATGGAGGAAAAGGATCTCGCGGGTCTCGCCGACGCGCAGGACGAGATCGACCGCGAGGTCGGGCGTCTGCTGGAGCGGCGGCCCGACATCCGGCAATTGTTCCTCGTGGGGTCCTGTCCATCCGAGGTCATCAAGCTCGATCTCTCGCGCGCTGCGGAGCGTCTGACGAAGGCCCACGCACCGCATGTCAGGGTGCTGAGCTACTCCGGTTCGGGCATCGAGACCACATTCACGCAAGGCGAGGACGCCTGCCTCGCCGCCATGGTCCCGGTCCTGCCCGAAACCGCAGCGCGCGACCTGCTGATCGTCGGGGCGCTGCCGGACGTGGTCGAGGACCAGTTCGCGCGCCTGTTCGCCGAACTCGGCGTTCCGGTCCGCTTCCTGCCCGCACGCCGCCGCGACGAGGCGCCGGGCGTCGGGCCGAACACGCTGATCCTGCTCGCACAACCCTTCCTCGGCGATACGGCGGCCGCTCTCGAAGGTCGCGGGGCCACGCATCTGGCAGCACCCTTCCCCTTCGGAGACGAGGGCACGACCGCCTGGCTCAAGGCCGCCGCCGATGCCTTTGGGGTCGATGCATCGACCTTCGACCGCGTCACCGAAGCCCCGAGAACGCGGGCACGCAAGGCCATCGCCGCCGCGGCCACGACCTTGCGCGACAAGACGGTGTTCTTCTTCCCCGACAGCCAGCTCGAAATCCCGCTCGCCCGCTTCCTCGCACGCGAATGTGGCATGATCCCGCTCGAGGTCGGCACGCCCTATCTGCATCGCGGGCATCACGGGCCTGATCTGGCGCTGATCCCGGCAGGGCCGGTGATCTCCGAGGGGCAGGACGTGGACTTGCAGCTGGAGCGGTGCCGGGCGGCGCGGCCGGACCTCACGGTCTGCGGCCTCGGCCTCGCCAATCCGCTCGAAGCCGAAGGCCTCGCGACCAAATGGGCGATCGAGCTCGTCTTCACCCCGGTCCACGGCTACGATCAGGCTGGCGATCTCGCGGGGCTGTTCGCGCGGCCACTGCGCCGCCGTCAGGCGGTGACGATATGAAACTAACCGTCTGGACGTACGAGGGCCCGCCCCATGTCGGCGCAATGCGCGTCGCGACCGGCATGAAGGGCCTGCATTACGTCCTTCATGCGCCGCAGGGCGACACCTACGCCGACCTCCTGTTCACGATGATCGAGCGGCGCGACCATCGCCCGCCGGTGACCTACACGACGTTTCAGGCGCGTGACCTCGGGTCCGACACCGCCGAGCTGTTCAAGACCGCCTGCCGCGACGCCTACGACCGGTTCAAGCCGCAGGCGATCATCGTCGGCGCCTCCTGCACGGCCGAACTGATCCAGGATGATCCCGGCGGCCTCGCCGAATCGATGGGCCTGCCGGTGCCAGTGATCGCGCTCGAATTGCCCTCCTACCAGCGCAAGGAGAGCTTCGGCGCCGCCGAGACTTTCTTCCAGCTTGTCCGGTCGCTGGCCAAGCCCTGCGCCCCGACGGAAAGCCTGACCTGCAACCTGCTCGGCGCCACCGCGCTCGGTTTCCGGCATCGCGACGACGTCATCGAGATCACGCGGCTCCTTGCCTCCGTGGGCGTCGCCGTCAACGTCACGGCCCCGCTCGGGGCGACCCCGCACGACCTGACCCGGCTTGCGGCCGCCGAGTTTAACGTCATGCTTTATCCCGAAACCGCCGAGCCCGCCTGCCGCTGGCTCGAAAAGACCCACGGCCAGAAATTCACCCGCACCATCCCGATCGGCGTCGGCGCCACACGCGATTTCGTCGCCGAAGTCGCCGCCATCGTCGGGCGGGACATCAAGGCCGACGAGAGCGCGCTGCGCCTGCCCTGGTGGACCCGCAGCGTCGACAGCACCTACCTGACCGGCAAACGCGTCTTCGTTTACGGTGACGCGACCCACGCCCTCGCCATGGCGCGCGTCGCGAAGGAGGAGATGGGGTTCGAGGTCGTGGGCTTGGGCGCCTACAACCGCGAATTCGCCCGCCCGATGCGCGAAGCGGCCAAGGCGCTCGGGCTCGAGGCGCTGATCACCGACGACTATCTCGAGGTCGAGACCGCCATCGCCGACGCCCACCCCGAGCTGATCCTCGGCACCCAGATGGAGCGCCACATCGGCAAGCGCCTCGGCATACCCTGCGCCGTCATCTCCGCCCCCGTCCATGTCCAGGACTTCCCCGCCCGCTACTCGCCCGTCATGGGCTTCGAGGGCGCGAACGTCCTCTTCGACACGCTGATCCATCCGCTCGTCATGGGGCTGGAGGAGCACCTGCTCACCATGTTCCGCGACGATTTCGAGTTCCACGACGCCGCCGGCCCCAGCCACCTCGGCGGCCACGCGAAACCGCTCGCGGTCGCAGCCGAGCCCGAACCAGTTCTCGAGGAAGCGGTCGCCGGCGGCCCCCTCGTCTGGGCAGACTCCGCCGAAAAGGAACTGCGCAAGATCCCGTTCTTTGTGCGGGGCAAGGCGAAACGAAACACCGAGACCTTCGCCGCGCTGCGCGGCGTGTCCACCATCTCCATCGAAACGCTCTATGACGCGAAGGCTCATTATGCACGCTGATCCTTCGCTTCACGTCGTCATCATCACCCTCGACTCTCACGTCGCGGGTCCCGCCGCCCGCGCCGAGGCGCGGCTCGCCGCCCAGGTCCCCGGCCTTCGGCTCAGCGTCCATGCTGCCGCCGAATGGGGCGAGGATCCCGTTAAGCTCGAGCGCGCCAAGGCCGACGTTGCCGAAGGCGACATCGTCGTCGCCACGATGCTGTTCCTCGACGAGCACATCCAGGCGATCCTGCCCGACCTCAAGGCCCGCCGCGACGCCTGCGACGCGATGATCTGCCTCGTCTCTGGCGCCGAAGTCGTCAAGCTTACGCGCCTCGGCAAACTCGACATGTCCCAGCCCGCCACCGGCATGATGGCGATGATGAAGAAACTGCGCGGCGCGAAATCCGGCGCCCCCGCCTCGGGCGCCAACCAGATGGCGATGCTGCGCCGCCTGCCGCGTATCCTCAAGTTCGTCCCCGGCAAGGCCCAAGACCTGCGCTCCTACTTCCTCTGCATGCAGTACTGGCTCGCCGGCTCCGACGACAACGTCGAGGCGATGGTGGCCTTCCTCGCCGGCAAGTACGCGCTCGGCCCCCGCGCCGTCACGCTGACAGCACCCGAGCCCGTCGAATATCCCGAAACCGGCCTTTACCACCCCGACCTGCCGGAACGCATGACCACCGACCCCGCACGCATCCGCGGCCCGAAGGGCTACACCGCCACGATCGGCCTGCTGGTCATGCGGGCCTATGTCCTGTCGGGCGACACCGACCATTACGACGCCGTGATCCGCGCCCTCGAAGCCCGCGGCCTGCGCGTACTGCCCGCCTTCGCATGCGGCCTCGACGGCCGCCCCGCGATCGATGCCTTCTTCCGCGACGGCAACCGCACCACGGTCGACGCGCTCTTGTCACTGACCGGCTTCAGCCTCGTCGGCGGCCCCGCCTATAACGACAGCGGCGCCGCCGAGGACATCCTCGCGACGCTCGACGTGCCCTACGTCGCCGCCCACTCGCTCGAATTCCAGCGGCTCGAGCAATGGGCCGCCGGCGGCGCCGGCCTCTCGCCGATCGAAGCGACGATGATGGTCGCCATCCCCGAGATCGACGGCGCCACAGGCCCGATGGTCTTCGGCGGCCGCATCGGCGCCGGCGGCTGCACCGGCTGCGCGCACCGCTGTGCGGGCACGCTCAGCGAGCGCGTCATGCGCCCCTGCCCCGAGCGCATCGAGCATCTGGCCGAACGCGTCGCGCGCAAGGCCCGCCTGCGCCGCTCGGCCGTCGCCAGCCGCAAGGTCGCCATCGTGCTCTACGGCTTCCCGCCCAATGCCGGCGCGGTCGGCACCGCCGCCTATCTCAGCGTCTTCGAGAGCCTCCAGCACATGCTGCGCGCCATGCGCACCGAAGGCTACGCGGTCGAAGTCCCGGCCTCCGTCGTCGACCTGCGCGAGATGGTGCTCAAGGGCAACGCCGCGCAATATGGGCAGGCCGCGAACGTCGCCGCGCGGATCAGGGCCGACGATTTCGTCGCGCGCGAGCCGTTCCTGAAGGAGATCGAGGCGCAATGGGGTCCGGCCCCCGGCCGCCACCAGACCGACGGCTCCGGCATCTTCGTGCTCGGCCATCACTTCGGCAACGTCTTCGTCGGCATCCAGCCGGTGTTCGGCTACGAGGGCGACCCGATGCGGCTGCTGTTCGAGCGCGGGTTCGCGCCGACGCACGCCTTCACCGCCTTCTACCGCTACATGGCGCAGGATTTCGACGCCGACGTGGTGCTGCATTTCGGGATGCACGGCGCGCTGGAGTTCATGCCGGGCAAGCAGACGGGCTTGAGCGCCAACTGCTGGCCGGACCGGCTGATCGCGGACATGCCCAACGTCTATCTCTATGCGGCGAACAACCCGTCCGAGTCTGCGCTGGCCAAGCGCCGGATCGGGGCGACCATCGTCACCTATCTGACGCCGCCCGTCGCGAAGGCCGGGCTCTACAAGGGGCTGGTCGATCTCAAGGCCTCGCTGAACCGCTGGCGCGGTCTGCCGCCGGGCGCGCCGGAGGCACAGGACCTCGGCGCCCTGATCCAGGCGCAGGCCGCGGAACTCGACCTCTGCCCGGCCGAACCGGCCTGGTTCGATCAGGTCCGCGCAACGGAAAAGCTGTGGCGCGATCTGATCGAATACGAAAACTCGCTGATCCCGCTGGGTCTGCACGTCGTGGGCACGCCCCCCGATGCGGCGGAGCGGGCCGAGTTGATCGCGGCGATGGCCGAGGTCGAGGGCGTCGAGGAGCTGGCTCTGAAGCGCGCCGACAAGCTGATGTCGGAGGATCACGAGACCTCCGGCCTGCTGCGCGCGCTGGAGGGGCGGTTCATTCGGCCGGTCCCGGGCGGCGATCTGCTGCGCAGCCCGCAGATCCTGCCGACGGGACGCAATCTGCACGCGTTCGATCCGTTCCGGATGCCGACTGCCTTCGCGCTGAAGGACGGCGCTGCGCAGGCGCAACGGCTGATCGAGCGGCACATGGCCAGCGGGGCCGAGACGCCGCGGTCGATAGCGCTGGTGCTCTGGGGCGCGGACAACATCAAGTCGGACGGCGGTCCGATCGCCCAGGCGCTGGCGCTGATGGGCGCGCGACCGCGCTTTGACGGCTACGGTCGGCTTTGCGGGGCGGAACTTATCCCGCTGGAGGAGCTCGGACGGCCGCGTATCGACGTCGTGATGACGCTCTCGGGCATTTTCCGCGACCTGCTGCCGCTGCAGACACGGATGCTGGCGGAGGCGGCATGGCTGGCGGCGGCTGCCGACGAGCCGGCGGATCTGAACTTCGTCCGGGCCCATGCGCTCGACTACGCCGTCAAGATGGGCTGCGATCTGGAGACGGCGGCGCTGCGGGTGTTTTCGAACGCCGAAGGCGCCTACGGCTCCAACGTCAACCAGCTGATCGACAGCGGCGCGTGGAACGACGAGGACGAACTGGCCGACGCCTTCGAGAAGCGCAAGTGCTTCGCCTATGGCCGCAAGGGAGCGCCGGTGCAGTCAGCCAAGCTTATGGCGACGATGCTCGCCGATGTCGACCTCGCCTACCAGAACCTCGAGTCGGTCGAACTGGGCGTCACCACGGTCGACCACTACTTCGATACGCTGGGCGGGATCGGACGTGCGGTGAAGCGGGCGCGCGGGGTGCAGACGCCGGTCTACATCGGCGACCAGACCCGCGGCGACGGCAAGGTGCGCACGCTTTCCGAACAGGTGGCGCTGGAGACCCGGACGCGGGCCCTGAACCCGAAATGGTTCGAGGGGCTGTTGAAACACGGCGGCGAGGGCGTGCGCCAGATCGAGGCGCAGGTGACCAACACGATGGGCTGGTCGGCGACGACCGGCCAGGTCGACCCCTGGATCTATCAGCGGCTGACCGAGACCTTCGTGCTCGACGAGACGATGCGCCGGCGGCTGGCGGAGTTGAACCCCCAGGCCTCGGCGCGGGTCGCGAACCGGCTGATCGAGGCGCACGAGCGGCGTTACTGGCAGCCCGACGCCGCGACGCTGGAGGCGCTGCGGCGCGGCGCCGAGGAACTGGAAGACACGCTCGAAGGGGTGATCCCCGCGGACCGCGTGAACCCCGTCGAAATCGCGGCGGAATGAGGAGAAGGACATGAGCCCACTTGACAAGGCCCCGAGCTTGCGCGGCGAGGATGGCGAAGGTTCCGTCCAGGTGCATCTCGACCAATCGGTGAAGATCGAAGGCGCGAAGGTGTTCGCGGTCTACGGCAAGGGGGGGATCGGCAAGTCGACGACCTCCTCGAACCTCAGCGTCGCGTTCACCAAGCTCGGCCACCGGGTGCTTCAGATCGGTTGCGACCCCAAGCACGACAGCACGTTCACGCTGACCAAAAAGCTGATGCCGACGGTGATCGACGTTCTGAAGGACGTGGATTTCCACGCAGAGGAACTGCGGCCGGAGGATTTCGTCTATCGCGGCTACAACGGCGTGATGTGCGTCGAGGCCGGCGGTCCGCCCGCGGGCACCGGCTGCGGCGGCTATGTCGTCGGCCAGACGGTGAAGCTGCTGAAACAGCACCACCTGCTCGAGGAGACCGACATCGTCATCTTCGACGTGCTCGGCGACGTGGTCTGCGGCGGGTTCGCGGCGCCGCTGCAGCACGCCGACCGGGCGCTGATCGTCACCGCCAACGATTTCGACAGCATCTACGCGATGAACCGGATCATCGCCGCGGTGCAGGCGAAGTCGAAGAACTACAACGTGCGGCTGGCGGGTTGCGTGGCGAACCGCTCGAAGGACACCGACGAGGTGGACCGCTACTGCGGCGTCGTCGGCTTCAAGCGGCTGGCGCATCTCCCCGATCTCGATGCGATCCGCCGCTCGCGCCTGAAGAAATGCACGCTTTTCGAGATGGGCGACACCGACGAGGACATCGTCCACGTCCAGAGGGAATACATCAAGCTCGCCGAGACGCTTTATGCGGGCACCGATCCGCTGGCGCCGGCGCCGCTTGAAGATCGGCAGATATTCGAACTGCTGGGGTTCGATTGATGACCTACGAGCAGACCCGCGCCAACCTCGAGACCTATTTCGACCGGACCGCGGCCGAGACATGGGCGCGGCTGACCTCGGAGGCGCCGGTGAGCCGCATCCGCCGGACGGTGCGGGCAGGACGCGACCGGATGCGCGCGACGCTGCTGTCGCGGCTCCCCGCCGACATGACCGGGATGCGGCTGCTCGACGCGGGTTGCGGCGTCGGGCAACTGTCGGTCGAGGCGGCACGGCGCGGGGCCGAGGTGCTGGGCGTCGACATCTCGCCGAACCTTCTCGACGTCGCACGCGACCGGATGCCGCGCGACGTCACCGCGCGCGTTCGGTTCGTCGCGGGCGACATGCTCGATGACGCGCATGGCGCGTTCGACTACGTCGTCGCGATGGACAGCCTGATCCACTATCGACCCGCCGACATCGCGGCCGCCCTCGCGCGGTTGGCGCTGCGGACCCGGCGCGGCGTTGTGTTCACGGTCGCGCCCTCCACCCCGGCGCTGGAAGCGATGAAGTTCGTCGGCAAGGCGTTTCCGCGCGCGGATCGCTCGCCGGCCATCCTGCCGGTCAGCGCCGCTCGCCTGACGCGCGAGCTTGCGCCGCTGACCGACTGGCGGCTCGCGAGCGTCGAGCGGATCAGGTCGGGCTTCTACATCTCCGAGGCGATGGAGCTGATCCCGACATGAGCAAGGAACGCCATCCTCTCACCAAATTCGGCATGCATCTGCTGCCGTTCGCGGATGGCGCATCCGTCGGTCTGCCGCTGCGCCGGCTGCTGCGGCTGTCGCTGTTCCAGATTTCGGTGGGGATGGCGACGGTGCTGCTGCTCGGCACGCTCAACCGTGTGATGATCGTCGAGCTCGACGTGCCCACGTTCCTCGTCGCCTGCATGGTGGCGCTGCCCGTGCTGGCGGCGCCGTTCCGCGCGCTGATCGGGTTTCGCTCGGACACGCACCGCTCGGCCATCGGCTGGAAGCGGGTGCCGTTCATCTGGTTCGGCTCGCTGTACCAGTTCGGCGGCCTCGCCTTCATGCCGTTCTCGCTGATCGTGCTATCGGGCGAGCAGGTCATGGGGCCCGACTGGGCGGGCGAAGTTCTGGCCGCGGCGGCCTTCGTGATGGCCGGGCTCGGCATGCACATGACCCAGACCGCCGGTCTCGCGCTCGCCGCCGATCAGGCCGAGCCGGACAAGCGGCATCGGGTCGTGGCGCTGCTATACGTGATGTTCCTCGGCGGAATGGCGCTAAGCGCGATCGTGCTCGGCACGCTGCTGCGCGACTTCACCGCGCTGCGCCTGATCCAGGTGGTGCAGGGGGCGGCGGTCATCACCGTCGCGCTGAACCTCGTGGCGCTCTGGAAGCAGGAGCGGATGAATCCGATGACCCGCGAACAGCGCGCGACGCCGCGGCCGCGGTTTTCGGACGCGCTGTTCGACCTCGCCGGTCAGGGGCAGATGATGCGGATCGTCGCCGTCGTGGCGCTGGGAACGGCAGCCTTCTCGATGCAGGACGTGCTGCTGGAGCCTTATGGCGGCGAAATCCTCGGGCTTTCGGTGGCGGCGACGACGTCGCTTACCGCCGTCTGGGCGCTCGGGGCGCTGGTCGGCTTCGGCCTTTCGGCTCGCAAGCTCGGACGCGGCGAGGATCCGTTCCGGATCGCGGCCTTCGGGTTGCTCGCCGGCATCGTCGCCTTCTGCGCGGTGGTCTTCGCCGATCCGCTGGAGTCCGTGCCGCTGTTCTTCGCGGGCGCCGGGCTGATCGGCCTCGGGTCGGGACTGTTCTCGGTCTCGATGCTGACGGCGATCATCCGGATGCCGAAGGGCGGGTTGGTGGACAGCGGTCTCTCGCTCGGGGCCTGGGGCGCCGCTCAGGCGACCGCGACTGGCCTCGCCATCGCGGCGGGCGGCGGCTTGCGCGACGTTTTCGGTCACTATGCGATGTCGGGCGCGCTCGGGGCCGGGATGGTCTCGCCCTCGGCCGGATATTCGTTCGTCTACCATCTGGAGATCGGACTGCTGTTCTTCACCCTCGTCGTGATCGGACCGCTGGTTCGCGCGCGAACCCTCACGGCAAAGGCCGCATCGTTCGGCCTGAGCGAATTCCCGACCTGACGCATCCATCGGAGGACGCACAATGACCGCCACCTTCTTCGGCAACTTCGACCTCGCACAGCTCGCGCTCTATTCCTTCTGGCTGTTCTTCGCGGGGCTCGTCGTCTACCTCCAGCGCGAGAACCAGCGCGACGGCTATCCGACCGAGAACGAAGACGGGTCGGACGCCGGCGCCACGTTCGGGGTGCCCGAGCCCAAGACCTTCATCCTGCCGCATGGTCAGGGGACGGTGCAGTTCCCGAACAGCTGGCGCGAGGATCGGGTGTTCGCGATGGAGCCGACCTCGCCGTCGGCGGGCGCGCCGTACGAGCCGACCGGCAATCCGATGCTCGACGGTGTCGGACCCGCGGCTTATGCGATGCGCAAGGACACGCCCGAACTTGACGCGCACGGCAAGCCCTCCATCGTCCCGATGCGCCTCGCCGACGGTTTCCGCGTGTTGGCCGGCAAGGACCCGCGTGGCCTGTCCGTCATCGCCGGAGACGGGGAGATCGCGGGCACGGTCTCGGAGATGTGGGTCGACGAGGCCGAATGCATCGTGCGCTATCTCGAGGTCGATCTGGGCGGCGGCGGCAAGCGGCTGATCCCGATGCCGCTCGCGAAGATCACCTGGCGCGGCGTTAAGGTGCATTCGATTTACGCCGAGCATTTCGCGTCCGTGCCGATCACCGCGTCCGACAGCCAGGTGACCAAGCTCGAAGAGGACAAGATATGCGCCTACTACGCGGGCGGCAAACTCTACGCCGCGCGGGACCGGCTGGAACCGGCGTTCGAACCCGTCGAAGCCTAAGACGCAGCCAGAGCCGAGAAGGAGCGCCGCATGTCGCATGACAAAGAATTCGGGATCGAGCCGGTCCGTGGGCTGCCGGAGGCTCCGCCCGAGGGCGAACGCATCCTGTGGCAGGGGGCGCCGGCGGCCTGGCCGATGGCGCGCGCGGCGCTCGGCGCGACTTGGGTGGCGGGCTACTTCGCCGCGCTCGCCGGCTGGCGCGGCGCGGTCGTCGGCATATCCGAGGGCGCGCCCGCCGGGGCCGTCACGGCGAGCTGGTACGTGGCGATCGGCGCGCTGGCGATCGGCGTGCTCGCCTTCATCGCCTGGGTGATGGCGCGGGCGACCGTCTACACGCTGACCACCGAGCGCGTTGCAATGCGGATCGGCGCGGCGCTGACGGTAACGCTGAACTTGCCCTATCGCTGGATCGAGAGCGCCGATCTTCGGATGAACGGCGATGGGACCGGCTCGATCGAGCTTGACCTGAAGGGCGCGTCCAAGGTCTCCTATTTCGTCTTGTGGCCGCACGTGCGGCCCTGGGCGATCGTGCGGCCCCGACCGACGCTGCGTTGCCTGCGCGACGCGCGCGAGGTCGCGGCGATCCTCGGCGCCGCCGCTTCGGCGAGGGTGACCGAGGTGACTGCGGCTCCCGGGTTGCCGGCCACGGACGTCTCCGCCCATCCAATCGCCGCCGAATAGAAGGAGAGACGTGATGTTCCTCGTATCCACGACTGGCGACCGTTACGCGCAAGCAGAGCGCAATAGGCGCGCGATGATCCCGCTTCTGCGCGGCGTCGGGGGTCTCGTCGCGTTCTGCCTTGTCATGGTGACGGTCGCGCGCCTGATGGGGATGACGCCGGCTGCGACGCCCGACGACTCCGTGCCGGTGGTGCAGGAGCGGATGATCCAGATCATGGGGAAGCTTGACGGCAGCGCCAAGGTGGCCGACGAAAACGGGGAGATATTCGTCGAACTCGGCCCTTTGGAGGGGGGCTTCATAAATGGGGTCTATCGCGCTCTGGAGCGCATCCGCATGCTGAACAAGATCGAGGGCAATCCGCCCATCCGACTGGTGCGCTTCGCCGACGGCCGCCTGAGCCTTCGCGATCCGGCGACCGGATGGCGCGCCGAATTGATCGGGTTCGGCGACACCAACCGGGACGCGTTCGCCAACCTGCTCGACGAGCAACCGCGAGCACAGAGCAACCAGTGAACGCGCCCGCCAACAGAGAGAGACACGCAATGCCCGGTCTGTTCACGCGATCCAGCGAACAAGCCCCCTGCACAGTCGAGGTGAGCCACCGTTTCGAGAGCCTTCACGCCCATGTGCGCTTCGACAACGGCGCGGTCGTGCATCCCGGCGACGAAGTGCTGGTCCACGGCGCCCCGATCATGGCGCCCTACGGCGCGATCATCACCGAAAACCGCATGGCGACGATCACCCGCGCGAGCCGGCTCGAACGGCTCTGGACGCGGATGACCGGTGACTTCGAATTCATGGAACTGTGCGAATTCAGCTTTTCCGAGGAGGTCCGACTGTGAACGCGATCAGCGAGATTCAACCGAGCGACCACGCGAAGGCGCTGGTGAACGCAACGACCGAGATGGCCGTCGAGACGACGATGCTTGCGCCGCGGTTCTACACGACCGATTTCAACGAGATGGACAAGCTCGACGTTAGTTCCGTGCGAACCGAGTGGGACAAGCTCATCGCCGAGATGAAGTCCGATCCGAACAAAACCCATTTCAAGAAGACTGCCGACTGGGACCATGTCGATTTCGATGCGATGGAGCCGGAGCTTCGCAAGGAACTGACCGATTTCCTCGTATCCTCGCTGACCGCCGAGTTCTCTGGATGCGTGCTCTACAAGGAGATGAAACGCCGCGGCTCGAACCCTGACATCTGCGAACTTTTCAACTACATGGCCCGCGATGAAGCCCGTCACGCCGGCTTCATCAACGACGCCCTCCGCGAGGCGAACATTGCGGTGAATCTCGGCTTCCTGACGAAAGCGAAGAAGTATACCTACTTCAAGCCAAAGTTCATCTACTACGCGACCTACCTCTCCGAGAAGATCGGCTATGCACGGTACATCACGATATATCGCCACCTCGAGAAGCACCCGGATCAGCGGTTTCACCCGATTTTCAAGTGGTTCCGCGAATGGTGCAACGACGAGTTCCGTCACGGCGAGGCCTTTGCGCTGATCATGCGCTCGGACCCCACGCTGCTGGAAGGGCGCAACAAGCTGTGGATCCGGTTCTTTCTGATCGCGGTTTTCGCCACCATGCATGTACGTGATCACGCCCGTCCGGCTTTCCACAAGGCGCTGGGCGTTGATGTCGACTGGTACGACGCGGAAGTGTTCCGAATCACGTCCGAGATCAGCCGCCAGGTTTTCCCGTTCGAGCTCGATCTGGACAATCCGCGCTGGAAATCCGGGCTGGCGAATATGCGGCGCATCGCCGCAGACATGGACGCGGCCAAGCGTCACGGCGGCGTCATGGGCAAGCTGCGCATATGGGCTTGCGGCGCGCGAGCCGCGACGGCGTTCGTCGGGCTCTACACGATCCCGGTGAAGCCGAACGCGTTGCCGGCGAACAGCCGGCTGCAGCCGGTCTATTGAAGTAGAACGATGGACAGCTTCTGGATCGCCGGCCTTTTCGCCCTTTTCGTCTGGTGGTTCTCCACCGGGGCGATCATCTTCGTGGTGTCCCGCGCGGATCGCGGCGGGCGAAGCGGCTATGTCAACGCGGTGCTGCTCGGGTTGCCGTTTCTCGGGCTGGGGATGGCTGGCATCCACCATTCGCTCGCCGACCCGTCGGTGTTCGGCGTGTACCTCGGGTTCGTCTCGGCGATCGCGATCTGGGGCTGGATCGAGCTCGCGTTTCTCGCCGGCGTCATCACCGGCCCCTACGCCAGGCCCTGCCCGCCGGGAGTCGAGGGATGGGACAGGTTCCTGCGCGCCTGGGGGACGATCGCCTATTCGGAGATGGCGCTGATCGCCTCGACAGTGCTTCTGATCCTCGTTTCGGACGGCGCCTCCAACCAGTTCGGAATGTGGACTTTCGTCGTGTTGTTCGCGGCGCGCATCACGGCCAAGATCAACGTATACCTCGGCGTGCCGAACATAAACGAGGAGTTCCTGCCGAACCCTGTGCGGCACTTGTCGTCGCATTTCCGCAAGTCGCCGATGAATGGCTTCTTTCCCTGGTCGGTGACGCTGCTGACGTTTGCGACGGCCTGCTGGATCGAGCGGGTCGTCGATGCGCCAGCGGGATCGGGCGCGCAAATCGGCTTCGCGCTTCTGGCGGCCCTTACGGCGCTTGCGCTCTTCGAACACTGGATGATGGTGCTGCCGCTTCCTGACGCAGCCCTCTGGACATGGGCCCTTCCCCGGACCACGTCCGACGCGACCGACGTTTCGCAGCGCAGCGCCTTGCGCAGCCCCGATATCTGACGACAAGGACAATACCGATGAGCTACGATGCGTTGTTCCGCAAACATCTCGACGCCTTGCGACAGGAGGGCAATTATCGCGTGTTCGCGGAACTGGAGCGTTGCGCCGGCGACTTCCCGCGCGCGGTGTGGCATGACGGCGGCTCCACCGGCGAGGTGACTGTCTGGTGCTCGAACGACTATCTGGGGATGGGCCAGCATCCGGACGTGATCGCGGCGATGCACGACGCGCTGGACCGCTGCGGCGCGGGGGCTGGCGGCACGCGCAACATTTCCGGCACCAACCATGATCACGTCCTTCTGGAGCGCGAGCTTGCGGACCTGCATGGCAAGGACGCCGCGCTGCTGTTCACCTCCGGTTACGTTTCGAACTGGGCGACGCTTGGCACGCTCGGCGCCAAGCTCGAGAATTGCGTGATCCTGTCGGACGCGCTGAACCACGCCAGCATGATCGAGGGCATGCGCCACGCCCGCTGCGACAAGCGCATCTGGAAGCACAACGACCCGAAGGATCTCGACCGAAGGCTGGCGGAAATCGAGCCAGGGCGACCAAAGATCGTCGCTTTCGAGAGCGTCTATTCGATGGATGGCGACATCTCGCCGATTCGCGAGATCGTCGAGGTCGCCGAGAAACACGGGGCGATGACCTATCTCGACGAAGTCCACGCCGTCGGGCTGTACGGTCCGCGCGGCGGCGGCGTCGCCGAGCAGGAAGGGTTGATGGACCGCATCGACCTGATCGAGGGCACGCTGGGCAAGGCCTTCGGCGTCGTCGGAGGCTACATCACCGGCTCCGTGGCGCTGATCGATTTCGTCCGCAGTTTCTCCTCCGGATTCATCTTCACCACCGCGCTGCCGCCGACGGTCGCAGCCGGCGCGCGCGCCTCGATCCGCCATCTGAAGACGTCCAACATCGAACGGATGCGCCAGCGGCGGCAGGTCGCCAGACTGCGCGCCCGGCTCGACGCGATGGGCATTCCGCACATCCCGAATCCGAGCCATATCGTGCCGGTGATGGTCAAGGACCCGGTCAAGTGCAAGATGATCTCCGACATCCTGCTCAACGACTACGGGATATACGTCCAGCCGATCAACTACCCGACCGTTCCCAAGGGCACCGAACGGCTGCGTTTCACGCCTTCGCCGCTGCATACGGACGCCGATGTCGACCACCTGGTCGCGGCGCTCGGCCAGCTCTGGTCGCAATGCGCTTTGTCACGGGCCGTGGCCTGATCGGCCCGCGCGGCGTCCGAACTTCCGCCGTGAGTCACCGCATCTTCGATTGACATTCCCGACGAATTCGCTCAACTACTGAAGGCGGTGTGACGGATGGAGCGGGGAAAGGTCATGAAACAGCACTGTGTCGGTTCTCGGGATTGCAAGTGGCTGGGGCGTCCGGTCGGGGGCGGGTCGTGATCGTCTGTTCGTGCAACCGCATAACCGATCGTGACATCCATGAGGCCATCGACTGGATGCGCGCCTCGGACGCCCATACGCTGATCACGCCCGGAAAGCTCTATCGCGCGCTTGGCAAGACGCCGGAATGCGGCGGATGCATTCGTCTTTTCGTTGACACGATGCGGCAAAACAATAGCTTGCAGGTTCCGCTGGAACTGAGGAATCTCCGGCCAGCACGGGCGAGCGAGGGAAAGCATGAAGGGCGACGCAGGCGTCATCGAGTTTCTGAACAAGGCTCTGCGCAGTGAGCTAACGGCGATCAGCCAGTACTGGCTGCATTATCGCCTGCAGGACGACTGGGGCCTCGGCCGGCTCGCGAAGAAATCGCGCGAGGAAAGCATCGAGGAAATGAACCACGCCGACCGGCTGATGGACCGCATCATCTTTCTCGAAGGACATCCCAATCTTCAAACCCTCGATCCGCTGCGCATCGGCGAGAACGCGAGGGAATCGCTGCAATGCGACCTCGCGTCCGAATACGATGCGCGCACCCTGTATGTCGCGGCGCGCGAGTATTGCCGCAGCGTCAACGACTACGTGTCGATGGCGTTGTTCGAGAGCCTGATCAATGACGAGGAGGGCCATATCGATTTCATCGAGACCCAGCTCGACCTGTTGACGACCATCGGCGAGCCGAACTGGAACCAGCTCAACGCGCTGCCCGTGGACAAGCTCGACGAGGGTCAGGGGTGACCCCGCCACCGCTTACACGCCAACGCCGCCGGATCGTCCGCGATCGTCCGTGAAGGAGCAGCGGCCAGGCTTAACGGCGTTGTCGCGCCCAGGCCGCGGCGGTTCGAGCGCCAGTCTCGCCTCCGGCTCATGTCTCGCCACCGGTGGCCGTGCCGCAGGGCGCGCGTAGCTATATAGGCGTCACCCGGCTCGGTCAGATCGACTTTGGATCTCGCCTCTGCGCCGCGCCGCGCTCAGGGCTGCGGCGATGGTGCTCGCGTATCGCACCAGCGGCGGTCGCGCGCCGTTGCTCAGAAGCGCCCGCCGGACGGCCGGGCTCGCGCCGCTGACATAGACGCCGACGCCCTGGCGGCGCGCGTTGTGCGCGAGCCCCTCGATCATATGCGCGGCGGAGCTGTCGATCAGCGTCACCTCGGTGCAGTCGATGATCAGGACGCGGTGCGCTTCGGCCAGCCGCACCAGCACCGCGGCCACCGCCGAGACCGCGCCGAAGAACACAGCGCCGCGGATGCGGTAGATCATCACGTCCGGATCGGTCGCCTCCGCCACGTCATAGGGCGCAGTGTCGGGATGGGCGGTCACCTCCACCGCCGTCGACATGCGGTGGATGAACAGCAGCGCCCCGAGCGAGAAGCCGACGACGATGGCCTCCGTCAGGTCGCGAAAGATCGTCAGCAGCAGCGTGACATAGAGCACCGCCGCGTCGCCGCGCGACGCGCGCGTCAGCGCCGCGATCGCGGGCTTCTCCACCATGTCCCAGGCGACGATGGTCAGCACCGCCGCGAGCGCGGCAAGCGGGATGTAACCGGCCAGCGGCGCCGCGATCAGCAGAAACAGCAACAGGAACACCGCATGGAGCATTCCCGCGACTGGCCCGTGCGCCCCGGCGCGGACATTCGTCGCAGTGCGGGCGATCGTCCCGGTGACGCAAAAACCACCGAACAGCGCCGAGGCGACATTGGCTATGCCTTGCGCCACCAGTTCGGTGTCGCTGTCGTGCCGCTGGCCGCTCATGCCGTCGGCGACGACCGCGGACAGCAGCGACTCGATGGCGCCGAGCAGCGTGAACGCGATGGCGACGGGCAGGACCGCGACAACCATGTCCAGCGTGAACTCGGGGAGGTGCGGCAGCGGCGGATGCGCGGGCAAGGCCCCGAAGGTCCCGCTGATGGTCGCGACCGGCAACGACAGCGCCCAGGCCGCGAGCCCGGCCGCGACGACGGCGATCAGCATCCGCGGCCAGTGGGGCCGCAGCCGCTTGAGCGTCAGCATCAGCGCGATGCAGCCGGCCGATAGCGCCACCGTGGCCGGGTTGATCGACGAAGCGGCGCTCCACAGCGCGCCGAGTTTCGCCACCAGCTCCGCAGGCTCGGGCCCGGCGAACGTCAGTCCGAGCAGGGGGGCGATCTGGCTCGCGAAGATGACCGCGGCGATCCCGGCGGTGAAACCGACGGTGACGGGAAAGGGCACGAACTGGATGTAGGCCCCGAGCCGCAGGAAACCGAGCGCGGCGAACAGGACGCCGGAGAGCAGCGTCGCGAGGATCAGGCCGTCGACTCCGTGCGTGAGGATCGTGGTCGCGACCAGCACGATGAAGGCGCCGGCAGGGCCGCCGACCTGAAACCGGCTCCCGCCGAGCGCCGAGACGAGAAAGCCGCCGACGATGGCGGTGGTCAGGCCCATCGCCGGCGTCGCCCCCGAGGCGATGGCGATGGCCATCGACAGCGGCAGCGCGACGATGGCGACGGTGAGGCCCGCGACCGCGTCGGCGCGCAGGTCGCGAAAGTGGTACCCCTCGCGCAACGTCAGAATCAGGTTGGGCATGAACAGCGGCACGGGGCGTACGTCCGGACGGGCCCGAACAGCGACGGGCGCTCCGGACCATGCGCGGAAGCGGATGCTCGACGCAAGGGCGCAACGATTGCCGGGCGCGCTCCTGGACGCTAGAATTGCGCGCAAAAGGAGCCCGCTGATGATCGACCCGCGACCGGGATGCCTCACCCTGACACTTCTTTTCGCCGCGCACGGGCTCGGCGCGACCGAGCCCGTGCGGGTTTTGCCGCTGGCGACCGGTGCCGTGACCGGCGCCTACTTCCCAGCCGGGGTGGCGCTCTGCCGCGTCGCGAACGAGCGGCGGCGCGAAACCGGGCTGCGCTGTTCCGGCGTCCCCTCGGACGGCTCGCTCGCCAATGTCGCGACGCTGCGGGACGGCGACGCGGATCTCGCACTGGTGCAATCGGATGTGCAGGACGCCGCCGTTCGGGGCGCCGGGGCCTTCGCCGGCGCCGCGTTCGCGGAGTTGCGATCGGTCGCGGCGCTCTTTCCCGAACCGCTGACGCTGGTGGTCGGGGCGGATGCCGGGATCGCGGGTCTCGAGGATTTGCCGGGCAAGCGCGTCGGAGTCGGGCCGGCGGGCGCCGGGCAGCGCCCGATCATCGAGGCGCTGATGGGCGAACTCGGCTGGCAGGCCGGCGTGTTCGCCGAGATGGCCGAGCTGGAGACGGGGTTGGCGGTGGCGGCGCTGTGCGAACGGCGGATCGACGCGTTCTTTCTCGCGGTCGGCCATCCCGCGCTGGCGGTGACCGAGGCGACCTCGGCCTGTGGCGCCCGGCTCGCGCCCCTCGCCGGGCCGGCGGTTGACGCGGTGCTGGCCGGCTCGCCGTTCTATTTCGCCACCGACATCCCGGGCGGGATCTATCCCGGCGCCGCCGCCCCGACTCCGACGCTCGGCGTCGGCGCCACGCTGGTCACGCGCGCGGACGTGCCGGCGGTCGATGTCGAGATCGTCCTCGGCGCCATCCTCGACAATCTCGACGCGCTCGAAGGGTTCGACGCGATACTGGTCGGCCTCGATCCGCAGCAGATGCCTCGCCAGGGCCTGTCCGCGCCGCTCCATCCGGGCGCGCAGGCGGCGTACAGCGCGCGTGGGTTGGCCGAATAGCGGCGCGTCCAACGGCCAGACCGTTTGACATCGGCCAGCCGCTCGAACGATGGTTGATACCGCTGCGAGGCGCGGCGCGCGAAATGACCGGGAAAAGTCGTTTGTGCAGATGGGGGGTCGGCGCAAAGCCGAAGCGATGAGCTATATCGGGATCGACATCGGGACCTCGTCGGTAAAAGCGGCGCTATTTGACGACGCCCAGCGGCTGATCGGCCAGACGAGCCAGCCGCTCGACGTGCGGCGACGAAATCCCGGCTGGTCCGAGCAGGATCCGGCGGACTGGTGGTCGGCGGTCGAGACCACGCTCGACGCGCTCGCCGCCCGGCACGGCCTTGCGGGCCTGCGCGGCATCGGCCTGTCGGGCCAGATGCACGGCGCGGTCTGCCTCGACGTCGACGAGCAGGTTATGCGCCCGGCGATCCTGTGGAACGACGGGCGGGCGGCGGCGGAATGCGCCGAGATCGAGGCGGCGTTTCCGCGCGCGCGCGAAGTGGCCGGCAACATCGCGATGGCGGGCTTCACCGCGCCAAAGCTCGCGTGGATGCGCAAGCACGAGCCGCAGCTGTTCGAGCATGTCTCGATGGTGCTCCTGCCCAAGGATTATGTGCGCTTCCGGCTGACCGGGCATCACGTCTCGGACATGTCGGACTCGGCGGGGACGCTGTGGCTCGACGTCGCGGCGCGCGACTGGTCGGACGACCTGCTCGAGGCGACGGGGCTGAGCCGGGCGCAGATGCCGCGGCTGGTCGAGGGCAGCGCCCCGTCCGGCGAGCTGTCGCCGGCGCTCGCGGCGCGCTGGCGCGTAACCGGCCCCTGCGTCGTCGCCGGGGGCGCCGGCGACAATGCGGCGGCTGCCTGCGGCGTCGGCGTGGTGACGCCGGGCTCGGCGTTCGTTTCGCTCGGAACCTCGGGCGTGCTGTTCGTCTCGAACGCCGCCTTTTCGCCCAACACCAGCGGCGCGGTCCACGCGTTCTGTCATGCGATCCCGGACACCTGGCATCAGATGGGGGTGATCCTGTCGGCGGCGGACAGCCTCGAATGGCTGTCGCGGATCGCCGGACAGTCCGCCGCGGCGCTGATCAGCGACATGGGGCCTGTCACGGCGCCGTCGCCGGTGACGTTCCTGCCATATCTGTCGGGCGAGCGGACGCCGCACAACGACCCCGGCGCGCGTGGGGCCTTCGTCGGCATCGCGCAATCGCACGGGGTGCGGGACCTGACGCAGGCGGTGATGGAGGGAGTCGCTTACGCGTTCGCCGATTGTCAGGCGGCGCTGGCGGCGGCGGGGACCGATTTCGACGACGCGCTCGCGGTCGGCGGCGGATCGCGATCCGACGAATGGCTCCGGATCATCGCGACGGTGCTTGATCGCCCGCTGCGGCTGGCGGCCGACAGCGACATCGGCGCGGCGCTGGGCGCGGCGCGGCTCGCGATCTGCGCGGCGGAGGGGGCCTCGCCGCACGATGTCTGCGCGCCGCCGGAGACGTTGCGCGTGATCGCGCCGGACCCGGCGATGCGTGGCGCCTATCACGACGGCTATGGGCGGTACCGCGACCTTTATCCGGCAATCAGGGGGGCTTTGACATGAGCGGGTTCTTCGCCGGCGTCGACAAGGTGGCGTTCAAGGGCCCCGACAGCGATGATCCGATGGCCTACCGGTTCTACGAGCCGGACCGGGTGGTGCTGGGAAAGCGGATGGCCGATCATCTGCGCATCGCCGTATGCTACTGGCATTCGTTCGCCTGGCCGGGGTCGGACCCGTTCGGAGGCCAGACGTTCGTGCGCCCGTGGTTCGACGGCGGCATGGCCGCGGCGAAGGTCAAGGCCGAGGCGGCGTTCGAGATGTTCGCGGTCCTCGGCGTGCCGTTCTTCACGTTCCACGACCGCGACATCGCGCCGGAGGGTCAAAGTCTCGCGGAGTCCACCCGGAACGTCAAGGAAATCGCCGATCTGTTCGCGCGGCGGATGGAGGAGACGGGGGTCGGGCTGCTCTGGGGCACGGCGAACCTGTTCTCGAACCGGCGGTTCATGGCCGGCGCAGCGACCAACCCCGATCCGGATGTCTTTGCCTACGCCGCGGCGCAGGTGAAGGACGCGATGGACGTGACGCACGAACTGAAGGGCGCGAATTACGTGCTCTGGGGCGGGCGCGAGGGCTACGAGACGCTGCTCAACACCGACATGAAGCGCGAACTGGATGCAATGGGCCGGTTCCTGAGCATGGTCGTCGAGTACAGGCACAAGATCGGATTTCCGGGCGCGATCCTGATCGAACCCAAACCGCAGGAGCCGACCAAGCATCAGTATGACTACGACGTGGCCACCGTGTTCGGCTTTCTGCAGCGCTTCGGACTCGAAAAGGAAGTGAAGGTCAACATCGAGGTCGGGCACGCGGTGCTGGCCGGCCATTCCTTCGAGCACGAGATCGTCACGGCGACGGCGTTGGGGATACTCGGGTCGGTGGATGCGAACCGGAACGACTATCAGACCGGGTGGGACACCGATCAGTTCCCGAACAACGTCCCCGAAATGGCGCTCGCGATCTACTACATCCTGCGGGGCGGCGGATTGACGACCGGCGGTTTCAACTTCGATTCGAAGTTGCGGCGGCAAAGTCTCGATCCTGCTGATCTGATCGCCGCGCACGTCGGCGGGATCGACGTCTGCGCCCGCGGCTTGCTGGCGGCTGCGGCGATGATCGAGGACGGCGGGCTCGAGCGCGCCGTGGCGGAGCGCTACGCCGGCTGGGACGAAGCCGAGGCACAGGCGATGCTGGAGTCGGACCTCGCGACCATCGCGGCCCGGGTGGAAGCCGACGGGCTCGATCCGCAGCCGCGCTCGGGCCGGCAGGAAATTCTGGAGAACTGGGCCAACCGGTTCGTGTGATCGGTCGGGGACATCGCCGCCGCCCTGATCTGTCGCTGTCGCGGCCGTCCTTGTCGCGCTGCCGGCCGCGTGATCTAATGGCCGCCCGATCGATGGAGGATCGCCATGGAAAAGTTCACGACCCTGAACGGCGTCGCCGCGCCGATGCCGCTGATCAACATCGACACCGACATGATCATCCCGAAGCAGTTCCTGAAGACCATCGCGCGAACCGGACTGGGCAAGAACCTGTTCGACGAGATGCGCTACGGCGAGGACGGCGCCGAGCTGCCCGATTTCGTGCTCAACAAGCCCGCGTACCGACGCGCGCAAATCCTGGTGACGGGCGAGAACTTCGGCTGCGGGTCGAGCCGCGAACACGCGCCCTGGGCGCTGCTCGATTTCGGCATCCGCTGCGTGATCGCGCCGAGCTTCGCCGACATCTTCTACAACAACTGCTTCAAGAACGGCATCCTGCCGATCGCGCTGCCACAGGCCGAAGTCGACAAGCTGATGGATGACGCGAGCCGCGGGTCGAACGCCGTGATCACCGTCGATCTCGAAGCGCAGGTGATCCGTGGCCCGGACGGCGGCGAGATCGCCTTTGACGTCGATGCGCATCGCAAGCACTGCCTGCTGAACGGGCTCGACGACATCGGCCTGACGCTCGAAAAGGTCGACGCCATCGTCGAATTCGAGGCGCGCATGCGGACGTCGGCGCCGTGGCTCGCCACCGGTTAACCGCGCGGTAACGCCGTCGCCGCACTGTCGCGCCGATGTTCAGGGCGATGGTCATGGCGGCGGCGCTGGCGTTCGCAAGTCCCGCGGCGGCGGAAGCGCTGCGGATCGCGACGTTCAACGTCGGTCTCAGCCGCGACGGACCGGGCCTGCTGCTCGACGAACTGACGCGCGAACCGGGGCCGAAAGCCCGCGCGGCGGTCGCCGTGATCAAGGCGGTTCGACCCGACGTGCTGGTGATCCAGCAGTTCGATCATGATCTGCGCGGTCGCGCGCTCGACACGCTCGCGGCGCTGCTGGCGCAGGGTCCCGATGGCGTTCTCTACCCGCATCGCTTCAACGATCCGGTCAACGCCGGTGTCCCGTCCGGGCTCGATCTCGACGGTGACGGGCTGCTGATGGGCTGGAACGACGCGCTGGGCTGGGGCAAGTATCCCGGCCACGGCGGCATGGCGGTGCTGTCGCGGCTGCCGCTCGGCCCCGCACGGACGTTTCGCGGGCTGTTGTGGCGCGATCTGCCCGGCGCCGCCTTGCCGACGCGGCCCGACGGCGCGGCCTATTTCTCCGATGCGGCGCTCGCGGTGCTGCCGTTGTCGTCGCGCTCGCATTGGGACGTGCCGGTGATCCTGCCCGGCGGCGGCGCGCTGCACCTGCTGACCGCCAATCCGACGCCGCCGCTCTTTGACGGTCCGGAACGGCTGAACCGGCTGCGCAACCGCGACGAACTGCGCTTCTGGACCGAGTATCTCGACGGCCATCCGTTTCGCGACGATCAGGGGCGGGAGGGCGGCGCGCCCGATGCGCCGCTCGTGCTGCTCGGCGACTTCAACCTCGATCCCGGCGACGGCGCTGGTGATCCAGAAGCGATGCGCCGGCTGCTCGCGCATCCCCGCCTTCGGGACCCCGAACCCGCCAGCGCGGGCGGCGTGGCGGCGACGGCGTCGCAGCGCGGCGCCAACGCCCGGCACCTCGGCCCGCCGGCGCTCGACACTGCGGACTGGCGCGACGCGCCCGGGCCGGGCAACCTGCGCACCGATTACGTGCTGCCCTCGGCCGATCTCGTCGTGGAAGGCGCCGGCGTGTTCTGGCCCGATGCGGGTGACGCCGCGGCGGAGCTGCTCGCGGAGGGTCCGCCGCACCGCCTGGTCTGGGTCGACATCCGCGTGCCCTGACTTGACCGAAGGGGCCGCGGGCGTTAGCGCGTCGCGGAGCGCTCATTCGCACCGGGACCCCAGCTCATGGCCAATCCGACCCTCCTTCTCCTGCCCGGTGACGGGATCGGCCCCGAGGTCATGGCGCAAGTCCGCCGCGTCATTGGCTGGATGGGGGCGAGACGCTGCATAACCTTCGACGTCGACGAGGATCTGGTCGGAGGCTGCGCCTATGACGCCCACGGATCTCCCCTCAGCGACGCGACGATGGCGAAGGCGCAGGCCGCCGACGCGGTGCTGCTCGGCGCGGTCGGCGGGCCGACGTACGACGGGCTCGATTTCAGCGTCAAGCCCGAGCGCGGCCTGCTGCGGCTGCGCAAGGAGATGGACCTCTTCGCCAACCTGCGGCCCGCGAAGTGCTTCGACGCGCTGGCGGATTTCTCCTCGCTGAAGCGCGAGGTGATCGCGGGGCTCGACATCCTGATCGTGCGCGAGCTTACGAGCGGCGTTTACTTCGGCGAACCTCGGGGGATTTTCCAGGAGGGAAACGAGCGTGTGGGGATCAACACCCAACGCTACACCGAAGGCGAGATCGAGCGGGTGGCGCGGGCCGCGTTCGAACTGGCGAAGAAACGCTCGGGCAAGCTCTGTTCGATGGAGAAGGCCAACGTGATGGAATCAGGCGTTCTGTGGCGCGAGGTCGTCGCGCGGATCGGCGCGGCGGAATACCCGGACGTCCCGCTCAGCCACATGTACGCCGACAACGGCGCGATGCAGCTGGTGCGCTGGCCGGCGCAGTTCGACGTGATCGTGACCGACAACCTTTTCGGGGACATCCTGTCGGACATCGCGGCGATGCTGACCGGGTCGCTCGGAATGCTGCCCTCCGCGTCGCTCGGTGCGCCGATGGCGAACGGCCGGCCAAAGGCGCTCTACGAGCCGGTGCATGGGTCGGCGCCGGACATCGCAGGACGGGGCCTCGCGAACCCGATCGCCTGCATCCCCAGCTTCGCGATGGCGCTGCGCTATTCGTTCGATCTCGGCGACGAAGCGGCGCGGGTCGAGGCGGCAATCGAGCGCGTGCTCGCGGGCGGGCTGCGCACCGCCGACATCCTGGGACCGCAGGGGGGCGAGGCCGTCTCGACGACCGCGATGGGCGACGCCGTTCTTGCGGCCCTCGACGCGAGCGTCTGAATGTTGCGGCGTCAATGACCGAAATGGGGCGCAGCACGAATTTCCGCGGCGCGCTGTTCGCGCTGACCGCCTTCGGCATCTACTCGACTCACGACGTGGTGGTGAAGTCCCTCGGCGCGACCTATTCACCGTTCCAGTTGGTGTTCTTCTCGACGCTGTTCGGGTTTCCGATCGTCACGGTGATGCTGATGCGCGATCCGGTCGAGGGCAACCTGCGCCCGAATCATCCGTGGTGGACGCTGCTGCGGACGGTCGCCGCAGTGATCACCACGTCCTCGGCGTTCTACGCCTTTTCGGTGCTGCCGATGGCCCAGACCTATGCGATCATCTTCGCGGCGCCGCTGTTGATCACCGTCCTCGCTATTCCGATCCTCGGCGAAAAGGTCGGCTGGCGTCGATCTCTCGCGGTGACGGTGGGCCTTTTCGGCGTGTTGGTCGTGCTGCAACCGGGCGCAACCGCGTTCACTCCCGGCCATCTCGCGGCGCTTTCGGCGGCGGTGTCCTCGGCGGTCGCCGCCGTGGTCATGCGCAAGATCGGCCGCGACGAGCGTAGCGCCGTGATGATCCTTTATCCGATGATGGCGAATTTCGTGCTGATGGCCGGCGCCATGCCGTTCGTCTACCAGCCGATGTCGACGCCGGAACTGGGCGGCTTCGCGCTGATAGCGCTCCTTGGCTTTGGCGGCGCGCTCTGCCATATCGCCGCCTATCGCGCGGCCAGCGCCGTCATCGTCGCGCCGATGCAGTATTCGCAGATCCTGTGGGCGGTGGTCTACGGCTTCGTGTTCTTCGCCGAGACGCCGGACTGGAACACCGCCGTGGGGGCCGCGATCATCATCGCGAGCGGGGTCTACGTCGTGTTCCGCGAGGAGCGCCCAGCCGTCTCCAATACCACGCCCGTGCTGCAAACCCGATCGCGCTACGTCAGCGGCACCTATCCGCGGATCAGCACGCTGCTTCGCTTCCTTCGCAAGGACGACTAGCGCGCGCATCGCCGGGTCAGCGCACCGGCGCCGCAATCACCCACCAGGCGGGCTCGGCCGCGCGCAGCGCCGTGGCGGAGGCCAGCGCCGGCCCCTCCTCCGCGAACAGGCCGAAGCAGGTGGCGCCCGATCCCGACATCCGGGCGAGCGCGCAGGCGGGCTGGGCGGCGAGCGCTGTCAGCGCGTCGCCGATGGAGGGCGCAAGACGAAGGGCGGGCGGTTCGAGATCGTTGCGCCGGTCGGCGAGCCAATCGAACAGCGCCGGCGCGTGCGCGAAGGCCGGCGGTTTGGGCAAGGGGGCGTTGTCGCGCGACCCGAGCCCTTCATAGACGGCGGCGGTCGCGACCCGCGCGCCGGAGTTCGCCAGCACGATCCAGAACGGCGGCAGGACCAGCGGCGTCAGACGCTCGCCGATCCCGCGCATGCGCGTCGCGCGCCCGGAGAGACAGACCGGCACGTCGGCGCCGAGCGCCGTGACGCGGTCGGACGGCGGCAACGGCGCATCCCAGACCCGCGCGAGCAGCCGCAGCGCCGCCGCCGCGTCCGCCGAGCCTCCGCCCAGGCCCGCGGCCACCGGCAAGCTCTTGGTCAGGCGCAGCGCGGCGCCCCGCCCTGGCGGGCGCATCGACGTCGCAGCCCGCAGCACCAGATTGTCGGCGCCTGAGCCGAGGGCATCCGCGAACGGTCCCGCGACGCTGAGCGACAGGCCCTCCGCCGGTTCCGCCTCCAGCCGGTCGCCGAGGCGGGGAAAGACCACGATGCTGTCGAGCAGATGATAGCCGTCCGCCCGCCGCCCGGTGACGTGAAGCGCCAGATTGACCTTGGCCGGGGCGATCTCGACCGCCGGCGCTTCGGGCGGCGCGGGCATCCCCCGCTCAGCCGTTGTCGCCCGCCTCTTCGGCGTAGACGGCGTCGAGCCCGACCTCGAGCTTGCGCCGTATCCGGTCCATGTCGAGATCGGTGGCCGGGCCGAACGACAGGGCGCGGCGCCACTGGAACTCCGCCTCGCGGGTGCGGCCGACCTTCCAGAGCACGTCGCCGAGATGGTCGTTGATCACCGGATCGACCGGTTCGAGCTCCACCGCGCGGAGCATGTGCGGCACGGCCTCCTCGTAGCGCTCCAGCCGATATAGCACCCAGCCGAGGCTATCGGTGACATAGCCGTCATCGGGTTGCCCGGCCACCGCCGCCTCGATCAGGCCGAGCGCCTCGTCGAGGTTGCGTTTCTGTTCGACGAGGCTGTAGCCGAGGTAATTCTGCACCATCGGCTGGCGGGGCTCGAGTTCGAGCGCCTTGCGGAAATCCGCCTCGGCCCGTTCCCATTCGCCCGAGCGCTCGAAGGCGATGGCCCGGCTATAGTACAACGGCCAATGCTGCTGCTGGGCTGGCCCCAGCAGGTCGATGGCCCCGGTGTACGCGGCGGCGGCCTCCGGGAAGCGCTCGGCGATGCGCAGGTTATCGGCGTAGGCGGCGTGCACGTCGATCAGGCCCGGATGCGCCGCTACGAGCGCCGCAAGCGTGTCGATCGCCCCTTCGGCGTCGCCGGCGTCACGTTGGGTATTGGCCAGCCGGATGCCGGCCGTCACCGACCACGGGCTTTCGGGCGGAACCGCGTCGAGCGCCGCGATCGCGAGCGCAAACTGCCCTTGCCGTGCGAGCGCCTCGGCGGAAATCAGGTCCGCCTCGACCAGATCGGGGCGGATATGCCGGGCGAGCCGTGCGTAGATCAGCGCAAGCCGGTCGTTGTCGGACGTGTTGAGCCCCTCGGCCAGCATCAGGAACGCCTCGCCTGCGCCGTCCGACGCCCTTGTTATCTGCGTGAACGGCACTTCCTCGCCCGCCGCGAGCCGGTCGCGCAGATCGACCAGCGTCGCTTCGGGAAAGCCGCCGCCGATCGCTTCGTCGATCATCGCGACGGCTTCATCGACGCGGTCGATCTGCGCGAGGATCTGCGCATGTGCGACCAGCGCCGCGCGGCTCAGATGCAGCGGCCCCTCGACGCCGCCGGCCATGATGGCCTCGGCGGAGACGAAATCTCCCGCCAGCGCCAGCGCCAACGCCTTGTGATACTGCCCGAACGCCGCCAGCGGCTCGTTCGTCGTCATCGCGTCGAAGCGCGCCTGGGCTTCGGTGAAATCGTCGCGCCCGGCCGCGATCCAACCGTGGGCGAGGCCGGTCAGCAGCGGATTGGCTTCCGGACCGGACCGCGCCACGGCGGCCTCGGCGCCCGCGAAATCTCCGGTTGCGAGCGCGTCCGCCAGCGTCACGAGAACGCCGACAGGGCTGCCCGGAACGGTCGGCGTCAAACGGTCGGCGAGCTCGCGCGCGCCGTCGATGTCGCCGAGCCCGACCCGCGCGACAGCGGCGTTCTGCAGGAGATCGACGTTCTCCGGGTCGAGAAACAGCGCCCGACGGTAGTATTCTGCCGCTGCGACATAGTCGTTGCGCATGTCGGCCTGAAGCGCCGCGAGATACGCCCCCGAGAGACCCGACGCCGATGCGGTCGGCGGCGCGGCGAACAGCAGCGCAGCGATCAGCGCTCCGCGTGCGGCGGTGACGAGGCGATTGGACAACGGCGCTGGCTCCACGGTAGTTTTTGCAACTGCGAGCCTATGCGGCCCGCCGCCGGGTTGCAATTGCGTGAAGCCTCCACGCCATCACATGTTCGGATAGTTCGGGCCGTCGCCGCCCTGGGGCGTCTTCCAGACGATGTTCTGACTCGGATCCTTGATGTCGCAGGTCTTGCAGTGCACGCAATTCTGGAAATTGATCTGGAACCGCGGGTTCGCGCCGTCCGCATCGCGCAGCACCTCGTACACCCCCGCCGGGCAGTAGCGCTGTGCCGGCTCGGCGTAACGCGGCAGGTTGATGTCGATCGGCACATGAGGGTCCGTCAGCGTCAGATGCGACGGCTGGTGCTCGTCATGATTGGTGAAGCTGAACGCGACGTTGGTCAGCCGGTCGAAACTGAGTGCGCCATCGGGTCGCGGATAGGCCATCGGCGAGAATCGATCGGCGCGGCCGGTGGCGTCGGCGTCCGATTTGCCGTGCCGCATTTCGCCGAGCGGACTGTGGCCGCCGGTCAGGTGCTTGACCCACATGTCCACGCCGCCGAGCAGCAGCGATGCGGTCAGCCCGAACCGCGACCAGAGCGGCTTGACGTTGACGACCGGCCTCAGATCGGCGCCGATCGGTCCCCATTTGACCGCCGTCGCATAGTCGTGCAACTCGTCGCCGGCGCGGCCGGCGGCGATCGCGGCATGGGCAGCGTCGGCGGCGGCGATCCCCGACAGCATCGCGTTGTGGTTGCCCTTTATCCGCGGCACGTTGACCATGCCGGCGGCGCAGCCGAGCAGGGCGCCGCCGGGGAACGTCAGCTTCGGCATCGACTGCAAGCCGCCCTCGGTGATCGCCCGAGCCCCGTACGCGATCCGCTTGCCGCCTTCGAGCAACGCGGCGATCATCGGGTGATGCTTGAAGCGCTGGAACTCCATGTACGGATAGAGATGCGGGTTCGCGTAATTCAGATGCACGACGAAGCCGACATAGACCTGATTGTTCTCGGCGTGATAGATGAACGAGCCGCCGCCGGCGTTGGACCCGAGCGGCCAGCCCATCGTGTGCGTCACGAGGCCGGGCTGGTGGTTCTCCGGGCGGATCTCCCATATCTCCTTCATTCCAAGGCCGTACTTCTGCGGCTCGCGCCCCTTGTCGAGACCGAATTGCGCGATGACCTGCTTTGACAGCGATCCGCGCACGCCTTCCGCGAAGAACACGTACTTGCCGAGCAGTTCCATCCCCGGTTCGTAGTTCGGTCCCGGCGCGCGGTCCCTGTCGAGACCGAATTCGCCGGCGACGACCCCCGTCACGCGACCGTCCTCGCCAAAGACGATCGCGCTCGCAGCCATCCCGGGGAAGACCTCGACGCCCAAGGCTTCGGCTTCGCGCGCCAGCCAGCGGCAGACGTTGCCCATCGAGACGATGTAGTTGCCGTGGTTCTTCATCATCGGCGGCATCGGCCAGGTGGGGATGCGCACTTCGCCCGCCTCGCCGAGAATGTAGAACCGGTCGTCCGTCACCGCGGTGTGGATGGGCGCGCCGCGCGTTCGCCAGTCCGGCAGCAGAGCGTCGAGACCGATGGGGTCGAGCACCGCGCCGGACAGGATATGTGCGCCGACCTCCGATCCCTTCTCGATCACGACGACGGCGAGATCCGCGTCGAGTTGCTTCAGACGGATCGCAGCCGCGAGGCCCGCGGGTCCGGCGCCCACGATCACGACGTCATATTCCATGGACTCGCGCGTGGTCTGTGACATCTGTTCTCACTCTCGTATCGCGGTCGGCCCGTTGGCCGAGGCCCGGCAGCCGTAGCCGACGCCATTGCCGCCGGTCAACCGAACCACTTCGCATTCGTTTACATAGTCGGGGTTTTCGCCGCTTGAAGTGGGACATAGGGACCCATATGCTCGTCGGGAAGGGCGGACGAACCGCCGACAGGCCGGCGTTCCGCGCGTCGGCCTTCATTGTTGTTTGTCGACGGTGCGGAGACGTCGCCGGCGCACGGGGGACCAGAATGGACAAGGTGCCACTCACGGCCAAGGGGTTCGCGAAGCTCGACGCCGAGCTGAAGAAGCTGAAATCGGTCGACCGTCCCGAGATCATCCGCGCGATCGCCGAGGCGCGCGAACACGGCGATCTGTCTGAGAACGCCGAGTATCACGCCGCGCGCGAGCGCCAGAGCTTCGTCGAAGGCCGGATAAAGGAGCTCGAGGCGATGATCGGCCGGTCCGAGATCATCGATGTCAGCCGGCTGTCGGGCTCCGTGAAATTCGGCGCGACGGTCGTTCTGCTCGAAGACGATACCGACGAGGAAAAGACCTACCAGATTGTCGGCGAAGCCGAAGCGAGCATCGAGCAGGGCCTCTTGAACATGAAATCGCCGCTGGCGCGCGCGCTGATCGGCAAGGAGCCCGGCGACAGCGTCGAGGTCCGCACGCCCGGCGGCCTGCGCTCGTACGAAATCCGGAACGTGTCTTTCGTATGAAGCGAGGTCGGCGTATGAGGCGAGGCCGGCGCATGAGCCGCGGCCGGTAAGGCGCAATGGCGCAAAAGACGCCCAAGGCCAAGGCAGCCGTCGATGCGCTGCGCGGCGCGTTCGACCGGGCCTTCGGTCCTGGCCCGGTCCGGGCGAGGGCGGCGATCGCCAGCCTGATCTGGACCGTGGTCGTCGGCGCCTACGCGCTCGGTTTTTTTGGCGCGTCGCAGGCCCGCGGCACGGTGTTTCTTGACGGCGCGTACTTTCTTGTGACGCTGGTTCTGCCGATCATCCTCGTCTGGCTCGCCGCGTTCCTCGCGGAGGAGCTGCTGCGTCT
>JBBRUZ010000015.1:0-31812 GCA_038247355.1 Rhodobacterales bacterium | reverse complement strand
CCGCCTGCATGCTGGCGCATGAGGATTATTCCGCCGAGGGCATCGCGGAATCCGACGTGCGCGCCGTGGCGATCCCGCGCGCGGTGTTCGACGAACTGGTCTCGCGATCGGTCGCTTTCCGCAATTTCATCTTCACCGCCTATTCGCGGCGGATCACCGACCTGTTCCGGGTGATCGAGGATATCGCCTTTCAGCGGGTCGACATCCGTCTGGCGCAGCGGTTGCTCGACCTTGCGCGCGGGACGGATCAGGTGCGCGCCACGCATCAGCAGCTTTCGGTGGAGCTCGGCGCCGCCCGCGAGGTGATCTCGCGCCAGTTGGGCGAGTTCCAGCGGCGCGGCCGGATCGGCCAATCGCGCGGGTCGGTCCGACTGCTGAACCGGGCGGGGCTGGAGAAACGCGCCGCGCTTGATCCGCATTAGCGCGCGATCCGCCCCTATCGTCGAGACTGCCGCCAGACCGGCCAATGCGGGGTTTGGTGACATCGTCACCGAAGCCTGAGTCGCAAACGCGTATTCATTGCCGGAACCCAAGAGGAGACCGGGCGATGATTGCGAATATGGGAACTGTGGACCGGGCGCTGCGGCTGGCCGTCGGCGTGGCGCTGATCGCGGTGGCACTGTTCAGCGGCGCCGCGCTTTTCGACGCTGGCCTGTGGAAATACGGCGCGGTTGTCGTAGGCGTTGTAATGATCGGCACGTCTGCGTTGCGGTTCTGCCCGCTTTACACACTTCTCGGGATCAGGACGTGCCGCACATGACGACGATCGACACCGTTTTCACGCCTTGGCAATCGCTCGCCGGGGGCGCGCTGATCGGCGTCGCCTCGGTGCTGTTGATGCTGACGCTGGGCCGCATCATGGGGGCGACCGGGATTCTGGCCGGCGTGCTGACGCCAGCCGCGCATCCTGACACGGCCTGGCGAGTGGCGGTGCTGGCGGGCATGGTAAGCGGACCGCTGGCGGTGCTGGCGCTGACCGGGCAGATGCCCGTCGTTCAGGCGCCCGTGTCGCTGCCGATGCTGCTGGTCGGCGGGTTTCTGGTGGGCGTCGGCGTGACCTACGGGTCGGGCTGCACCTCGGGGCACGGCGTCTGCGGCATGGCGCGGTTGTCACGCCGGTCCTTCGCGTCCGTCGCGACCTTCATGGTCACCACCGCGATCACCGTTTTCATCGTGCGTCACGTGCTGGGGGTCTGAGCCATGCGGTATGTTTCAAGCTATCTGATCGGACTGATCTTCGGCGTCGGCATCTCGATTTCCGGCATGGCCAATCCGGCCAAGGTGCTGAACTTTTTCGATGTTGCAGGACGCTGGGACCCGAGTCTGATCTTCGTCATGGGCGGCGCGGTGGTCGTGACCTCCGTCGGCTATCGCCTGGTGTTCCGGCGCTCCGCCCCGATCTTGGACGCAAAATTCCAGTTGCCGACGAACACCCGGCTTGATGCACGGCTGATCGGCGGCGCCGCGGTGTTCGGGATCGGCTGGGGCATCGCGGGCTTCTGCCCCGGTGGCGCCTTGCCCGCCCTTGGAACCGGCCGGTTCGAGGTGGCGGCCTTTGTCGCCGCCCTGATCGCCGGCATCTTTGCCGCAAAGGCCATGATGGCTTTCAGCGGCGCCCGCGCGGCCCGCCTGCTGCGCAATGAAACCTGAAACGCAAAGGACGAAAGTGATGACCGACTATCCGATCGACATGTCCGTGAAGCCCGAGGTTGAGGTCTTCTTCGACGCCGCCACCAACACCATCAGTTATGTCGCCAAGGATCCCGCATCGAATGCCTGCGCCGTCATCGATTCCGTCATGGACATCGACTATGCCGCAGGTCGCATCACCTATGACCACGCCGACGCGATGATCGCCTACATCCGCAAGCATGGCCTGAAGCTGGAATGGATCATCGAGACCCACGTCCACGCCGATCACCTCTCCGCCGCCCCCTACATCCAGAACGCACTCGGCGGCAAGATCGGTATCGGCGACAAGATCATGGTGGTGCAGGACACCTTCGGCAAGATCTTCAACGAAGGCACCGAATTCCAGCGCGACGGCAGCCAGTTCGACGCGCTCTTCAAGGATGGCGACACCTACAAGGTGGGCGACATGCAGGCGGTGGCGATCTACACCCCCGGCCACACGCCCGCCTGCATGGTGCATGTGATGGGCGATGCGGCTTTCGTCGGCGACACGCTGTTCATGCCCGATGGCGGTTCGGCGCGCGCCGACTTTCCGGGCGGCGATGCGGGAACGCTCTACGACAGCATCCAGAAGGTGCTGGCCCTGCCCGACGCGATGCGGCTATTCATGTGCCACGACTACGCGCCCAACGGCCGCGACATCCAGTGGGAAACCACTGTGGGCGCGGAAAAGGCGAACAACATTCATGTAGGCGCCGGCAAGACGAAGGAAGATTTCGTCCGCTTCCGCACCGAGCGCGACGCGACGCTGGCGATGCCCCGCCTGATCATCCCGTCGCTGCAGGTGAACATGCGCGCCGGCGAAGTGCCGAAAGACAAGGATGGTCGCCCGATGCTGAAAGTTCCGGTCAACGGTCTGTGACCCCGCGGCCTGTGAACCGAAACACCAAGGGAGGAACCCTGATGGACCCCAAAGCACTTGCACCCGGCCTGTCGGTCAGCCCGCAGATCCTGCCCGAGGATATGGCTGCGCTGAAGGAAAAGGGTTTTCGCGCCATCATCTGCAACCGTCCCGACGGCGAAGGCGCGGATCAACCGAGCTTTCAGGAGATCTCCGCCGCTGCCGCCGCGGCCGGGATGGAGTCGCGCTATATTCCCGTTTCCGGAGGCCTGGTGACGGATGCCGACACCGCAGCCTTCGACGCGGCGCTCGCCGATCTGCCGGGGCCGGTGCTGGCCTATTGCCGGTCGGGCATGCGGTCGGCCACGCTGTGGTCGCTGTCGCAGGCGGCATCGCGGTCGGCGCCCGAAATTCTGGGGGCGACCAAGGCCGCGGGCTATGACATGGCCGGTGTGGTGCGCCGGATCGCCAATGGCGGCAAGACCCCCACGACCAATGCTGACGCGACCTATGACGTTGTCATCGTCGGTGCAGGTGCTGCGGGCATTTCGGTGGCCGCCAGCCTGTTGTCCCGCAAGCCCCGTCTGGACATCGCCATCATCGACCCTGCGGATGTGCATTACTATCAACCCGGCTGGACCCTGGTCGGCGCGGGTGTGTTCGAAGCGCAGGATACGGCGCGCACGATGGCCTCGCTGATCCCCAAGGGCGTCAAGTGGATCAAGGCCGCAGTCGCGGCGTTCGAGCCTGCGAACAATGCCATAATTCTCGATGGTTGCCGGGTGGTGGGGTACAAGCGGCTGGTGGTCTGTCCGGGGCTGAAACTGGACTGGGCGCGCGTCGAGGGTCTGGTCGATACGCTGGGGCGCAACGGGGTCACCTCGAACTATCGCTACGATCTGGCGCCCTATACCTGGGAACTGGTGCAGCGTCTGAAAGCCGGGCGCGCGCTGTTCACCCAGCCGCCGATGCCGATCAAATGCGCCGGCGCACCGCAAAAGGCGATGTATCTGTCGGCCGATACCTGGTTCCGCAATGGCGCTCTGAAATATGTCGACATCCGGTTCATGAACGCGGGCGGCGTGTTGTTCGGGGTCAAGGACTATGTGCCCGCGCTGATGGACTATGTGAAGAAGTATGACGCGCATCTGAATTTCTTTCACAACCTCGTCGCGGTGGATGGACCGGCCCGCAAGGCCTGGTTCGACGTGACCAGACCCGACACGCCATCGGAACGCGTCGAGGTGTCCTTCGACATGATGCATGTCACCCCGCCGCAGACCGCCCCCGATTTCATCCGCGTCTCGCCCCTGGCCGATGCGGCGGGTTGGGTCGATGTCGATCAGGCGACCCTGCGCCACAAGACATATGACAGCATCTGGTCGCTCGGGGACGTGATGAATGCGCCCAATGCCAAGACAGCCGCCGCCGCCCGGATGCAGGCCCCGGTGGTGGCCGAAAACATCGTGGCGGATATCGCCGGGCACGGCGCGGCGGCGCAGTACAACGGCTATGGCTCCTGCCCGCTGACGTTGGAGCGCGGCAAGATCGTGCTGGCCGAATTCGGTTACGGCGGCAAGCTGCTGCCCAGTTTCCCGACATATCTGATCGACGGCACGAAGCCCAGTCGCGCCGCCTGGCTGCTCAAGGAGCGTATCCTGCCGCCGGTCTACTGGAAAGGCATGCTGCGCGGCCATGAATGGCTGGCCAAACCGGAAAAGATCACCGCCGCCTGACCGCCTGACAAAACTGATTGCTACACCCGGATCGGCGGCCCGACTGCCGCCGATCCTTTCCAGACTGGAACCGGTACGATGTCCTTCGTCGCATTGCGTCGTTATCTCCCGATCCTTGCCTGGGGTCGCCACTATGACCGCAAACTGCTGTCGAGCGACCTGACTGCGGCGATCATCGTCACCATCATGCTGATCCCGCAGTCACTGGCCTATGCGATGCTGGCCGGATTGCCGCCCGAGGCGGGGATCTATGCCTCGATCGCGCCGATCCTTCTTTATGCCGTGTTCGGCACCAGCAACGCGCTGGCCGTCGGGCCGGTGGCCGTCGTGTCGCTGATGACGGCGGCAGCCATCGGGCAAGTCGCCGAACAGGGGTCCATCGGCTATGCCGCCGCCGCACTGACGCTGGCGGGCCTTTCGGGGGCGATGCTGCTGGCAATGGGGGTCTTGCGCCTTGGCTTCATCGCCAACTTCCTCAGCCATCCGGTGATCGCGGGCTTCATCACCGCCAGCGGTATCCTGATCGCCACGGGGCAGATCAAGCACATCCTTGGCGTCAAGGCGTCCGGTCAGACCCTGCCTGAAATGGTGCTGTCACTGGCGCAGAATCTGCAAGAGGTGAACCCGATCACGTTGGCGCTCGGAGCGGGAGCCATCGCGTTCCTGTTCTGGGTGCGCCGCGGCATGAAGGGGGCGCTTCTGCGGCTGGGTGTGGCCGAGGGTCTGGCGGGCATTCTGGTCAAGACAGGGCCGATCCTCGCAGTATTGGTGACGACCGTGCTGGTGGCAAGGCTGGACCTTGGGTCACATGGCGTGGCCATTGTGGGGGCAGTGCCGCAAAGCCTGCCGCCACTGACGCTGCCCGACCTGTCGCCCGACCTGATCCGGTCGCTGGCCCTGCCTGCGCTGTTGATTTCGGTCATCGGATTTGTTGAATCCATCTCGGTAGCGCAGACCTTGGCCGCGAAAAAGCGCCAGCGCATCGACCCGGATCAGGAACTGATCGGGCTGGGGGCGGCCAACCTCGGCGCGGCCTTCACCGGCGGCTATCCGGTAACTGGGGGTTTTGCCCGGTCGGTCGTGAACTTCGACGCCGGCGCCGCCACCCCGGCCGCCGGGGCCTTTACCGCCATCGGTCTGACTATCGCCGCCGTCGCGCTGACCCCGCTGATCCATTTCCTCCCCGCGGCTACGCTGGCCGCAACGATCATCGTCGCCGTCCTCAGCCTCGTGGATTTCACCATCCTGCGCACCGCGTGGACCTATTCCCGCGCCGATTTCGCAGCCGTCGCCGTCACAATCCTGCTGACGCTGGGGATGGGGGTCGAGGCGGGGGTGATGGCGGGGGTCGCACTGTCGATCCTGCTGCACCTCTGGCGGTCGTCCCGCCCGCATATCGCCGAGGTGGGCCTGGTGCCCGGCACCCAGCATTTCCGCAACATCCTGCGCCATGACGTGCAAACCGACCCCGCGATCCTGACTCTGCGGATCGACGAGAGCCTGTGGTTCGCCAATGCCGCGTTTCTGGAAAACCACCTGCTGCGCCGTCTGGCCGACGACCGCGCGGTGCGGCATGTGATCCTGATGTTTTCGGCGGTGAACGAGGTGGACCTCTCCGCGCTCGAAAGCCTGGAGGCCCTGAATCAGCGGCTGCGCGACAGCGGCGTGACCCTGCATTTCAGCGAAGTGAAAGGGCCGGTCATGGACCGACTGAACCGCTCGGACCTGCTGGATCATCTGACGGGCCAAGTGTTTCTGTCGCAGTGGCGTGCCTGGGAGGCGCTTGCTCCCGATCGTAGCGCGGTTCCACACCGTCCGCTGCCTGACGATCACGCAAGGCCAACTGCATTCGTCAGGTGCGATGGCATGGTCACGAAAAGCAGGGCTTCGTCCAAACAGCCTGACCAGCGTGATGCGGCGGTCCCGAAAGGGTGAGCATGCGCAGAAATCCATGCCTCCTGATCGATATCGATCCGTGCCTTGTCAAGAACCTCGAAACATCGGGCGTCAGTTGGTGCTTGGGTGATTTAGCAACCTGTCGTCTGGAACTTTTGCCGAGAGCGGAGCAGGCATGCTGGCATTCCCACTTGATGTAGGCCCTGGTGTCTGACCCCCATTTTTCGTCGATCTCGACAAGGATCCGCGAGCTGGCCGATGTGCGCATGAACGGGCGCACGCTGGAGGTGCTGCACCGCGGCCGCGGCGTGGCCAGCCCTGCGCTGAGCCGATCTGCGACATTCTGCCGATCGCCCCTGCCACCTACTGCGATCATCTGGCGAAGAGGTTCCCCCGTCGCGCCAGTCAGTCGGATCGCGCCAGACGGGATGAGAAGCTTCGGCCCCAGAACCAGCGCATTTTCGAAGATAACCGGTGTGTCTCCGGCGTGCGCAAGGTCTGGCATCAATTGCGTCGGGAGGGCTTCGCTGTCGCTCGCTGTACGTTGGCCAGGCTGATGAAGAGGATGGGAATTGAGGGGTTATGTGCCCGACGTTCTTGCACATGACGATGCGTGATAATCACGCATGATTCGTGCGTCAAATCCAAGCCCGGCATTCTCCTGTATCATCTCGTATGATTTTTGATCACATTAGTTGAACGGCGCCGTTTTGCCGCGCAAAAGAGCACACTGGCGCCGCGGACAACATGAATTCGAATTGTTCCTGGCGCACCTTGCCGCTTCGGTTCCTGCTGTCGCACGGGAAGCCGCTGTCGCGATGCATCGGGATCCAGCATGGCAGCAGCCTTCATCGTCCGCCGAATATCCGCCGCCATCCCCAGCCTCGTGGGCGTCGTGCTGGCGACCTTCATACTCTCACGCGCCCTGCCAGGCGATCCGGCGGTCTACTTCGCCGGCCCGGCGGCGAACGCGGAATCGGTCCAGCAGCTTCGGGAAGCGCTTGGGCTCGACAAGCCTTGGCCCGAGCAGCTCTGGAGATACGTGACAGACATCGCGCAGGGTAGCCTAGGCACCTCGCTGACGTCCGGCCAGCCGGTACTCGACGATCTCGTCCAGCGATTGCCAGCTTCGCTGGAGCTGACGTTCTGCGCGCTCTTCTTCGCTGTCGCCCTGGCAATACCGCTCGGCGTCCTCGCTGCGGTCAAGCCGAACTCGCTGATCGATCACTTCTGCAGGGTGCTGGTGACAGTTGGTGCGGCCTTCCCGACCTTCTTCGTCGGCCTCCTGCTGGTCTATATCTTCTACTTCCTCCTTGGATGGTCGCCGCAGCCGTTGGGGCGACTGGACGAAATCTATTTCGTCGCGCCACAGCGCGTAACAGGCTTCTATCTGATCGACAGCCTGCTTGTGGGCGATACCGAGGCGTTCCGTGGGGCGCTTGGTCAGCTGGTCCTCCCCTCGATCACGCTCGGGCTCTTTGCGCTTGCGCCGATCGCTCGGATGACCCGCGCGGCCATGCTCACCGCTCTGGGGTCGGACTTTATCCGCACGGCGCGGGCGAACGGCCTCGCCAGTCGCACCGTCGTCTTCTCCTATGCCTTTCGCAACGCGCTCCTGCCAATCGCCAACGTAATGGGAATGGTGTTCTCCTTCCTGCTCGGTTCCAACGTGCTGGTGGAACAGGTATTCGGTTGGCCGGGCGTAGGCTCCTACGGCGTGAACGCAGTGATTGCTTCGGACTACGCCGCAGTGCAGGGCTTCGTCCTGCTGATGGCCGTCCTCTACATTCTGCTCAATCTCGCGGTCGATCTTCTTTCGGGACTGATAGACCCCCGCCTGAAGTCCGAAGCGTGAGCGCGATGCCCGCCTCGGCGTTTATCGCGAACCTGCGCCATGCATTTGGATCAAACCCGCTGACGGCGGGTGCGGCGGCAATTTTCGTACTCCTCCTCATCTGCGCACTCTTCGGCCCGGCGATTGCGCCCTACGATCCCCTTGCGACGAACACCGAAATGCGGATGTCGCCGCCCACGGCCGCTCATCCGTTCGGCACGGATCAACTCGGGCGGGACATCCTGAGCCGCGTCATCGTCGCCACGCGGCTCGATCTCGGAATGGCGTTTTCCGCAGTGATCGTGTCACTCGTGATCGGCACGGCGATGGGGGCCGTCGCCGGTTATGTCGGTGGCTGGACGGATCAAGTGATCGGCCGGCTGTTCGATACGATCATGGCTTTCCCGCTGTTCGTGCTCGCCATGAGCATCGTCGCCGCCCTCGGCAACAGCGTCGTCAACATCATCATCGCAACGATCGTGATCAACCTGCCTTTCTACGGCCGATTCGCCAGGGCAGAGGTCTCGATCCTGCGAAACGCCGCCTATGTCGAGGCCGCGCGGATGGGCGGCAACGGGGCCATCCGCATCCTCTGGGCGCATATCGTGCCGAACATCATGCCGCCGATGATGGTGCAGGCGTCACTCAACATGGGCTGGGCGATCCTCAACGCTGCTGGGCTCTCGTTCATCGGGCTCGGCGTCCGCCCGCCGGAGGCAGAATGGGGCATCATGGTCTCCGAAGGGGCCGCCTACATCTTCTCTGGCGAATGGTGGACCTTCGTGTTCCCGGGAATGGCCCTTGTTCTGGCGGTATTCTGCTTCAACCTGCTCGGGGACGGCCTTCGCGACCTGATCGATCCACGGAGGCGCACGTGACGCCCGCCCCGCTGCTCGACGTGCGCGGCCTTGGTCTTGAGTTCAGGACCAGGACCGGGGTCGTGAGGGCGCTCGATGACGTGAGCTTCTCGGTCGCGAAGGGGGAGATCGTCGGGGTCGTGGGGGAGAGCGGATCTGGCAAGTCCGTAGCCGCATTCGCCATCATGGGCCTTCTCGACGAGACGGCGCGGATCACGTCCGGCGCGCTTTCGCTCTCCGGGATCGACTTACTAGCGGACAAACGGCGCGCTTTGCTTGACCTGCGCGGGCGCGAGATGTCGATGATTTTCCAAAGCCCGCGGAGTGCGCTGAACCCGATCCGAAAGATCGGCCGCCAGATCGAGGACGTACTGGTCCGCCATGGCCCGGTCGCGCGCGCGGACGCACGGGCGCGTGCCATCGAGGCGCTGCGCCGGGTGCGTATCCCTGATCCAGAAAGGCGCTGCGACGCTTTCCCTTTCGAACTCTCGGGCGGAATGTGCCAGCGCGTGATGATTGCGATGGCGTTGGCCTGCGGCCCGATGCTCCTCATCGCGGACGAGCCGACAACCGGGCTCGACGTCACGACACAGGCCGTGGTCATGGACCTGATCGCGGAGATCGTGGCGGAAACGCGAATGGGGGCCGTGCTCATAACCCACGACCTCGGCCTTGCCGGCGAGTACTGCGACCGGATCGTCGTCATGCACGCCGGGCACGTCGTGGAAACGGCCCCGGTTGCGGCGCTTCTCGCGCGGCCGGCGCATTCCTACACCCGCCAGCTCGTTGCGGCGACGCCGGCCGCGGCTACATCCATCGGCGATCTCGCCTCGATTCCGGGCGGGCTGCCGGACCTCCGGCGCGGCGATCTGCCCTTTTGCCGCTTCGAGGCCCGCTGTTCGCTGCGCGAGCAGATCTGTGCTGAGCGCCCCACCCCGACGCAAATGGTCGGCGAGGGGCACAACGTCCGCTGCTGGAGGCCGGCATGACGCCGCTGCTTGAAGCGCGCGGCCTCGTCCGGCATTTCCCTGTCGGCTCCGGGCGGCGGCGCGGCGTGCTCCATGCGGTGGACGGTGTCGATCTGGTCATCGGTCGCGGCGAGAGCGTGGGGCTCGTCGGCGAGTCGGGCTGCGGAAAGTCCACCCTCGCGCGACTTCTTGGTCGGCTTATCGAGCCGACTGCCGGCGCGCTCCGGTTCTGTGGGGCAGACATCGGCGGCGTCTCGCTGCGCCGGTTCGTGCGATCCCCGGAGCGGGTGCGAATCCAGATGGTCTTTCAGGACCCGACAGAGAGCCTCAACCCGCATTTCCGCGTGTTTGACGCCGTAGCGGACCCGGCCCGCCGACTGCTCGGCCTGCGCGACGCGCGGGAGATCGAGGCCCGCGTGCGACGTGCACTCGAACGCGTCGGCCTTACAGGCGACCTCGTCGCGCGCTATCCACACCAGCTCTCCGGCGGCCAGAAGGCGCGGGTCGGGATTGCGCGGGCGATCGTCGTCGAACCCGAGCTCCTGATCCTCGACGAGCCGACCTCGGCGCTCGACGTTTCGGTGCAGGCCGTGATCCTGCGCCTCCTCGCCGACCTCCGGGACCGGCTCGGCATGAGCTACCTTTTCGTCTCGCATGATCTCGAGGTCGTCCGGCTGCTCTGCGAGCGGGTTGTCGTCATGTATCTCGGCAAGGTGATCGAGACGGGGCCAACGGCGGCGCTCTTCGCCAAGCCACGGCACCCCTATACCCGCTCACTCCTCGCCGCGGTCCCGGACCCGACGCGCCGCGGCCCGCCGCCTGCCCGTCTGAGGGGGAGCCCGGCGTCGCCGATCGACCCGGACCCGAACCGCTGCCGCTTCGAGAACCGCTGCCCGCTCGCGGCGCCGATCTGCGCAACGCGCGCACCCGAACTCGCTGCAGTCGGGGCAGAGCATCTCGCGGCATGCCACTTCGCTGAACCTGCGCCTGTCCAAAGGGAGACCTGACCCGATGCCGACCGAAGACGACAACGCTATCGCGCGGCTCTCTGCCGGGGAGATCGCTGCGAAGGTAAAGGCAAAGGCGATCTCTGCCCTCGAGGTTACCGAGGCCGCGCTCCGCCGGATGGAGGTTCTTGAACCTTACATCCAGGCCTTTTCGGTGCCGACGCCCGACCTCGCGCGCGCCGCAGCGGCCGCCGTCGACGCGAGGATCGCCGCCGGGGAGGACCCTGGCCCCCTCGCTGGCGCCCCCGTCGGCATAAAGGACCTCGTCGCGACGAAAGGAGTCGTGACTGCGATGGGGTCCCGTCTCTACGAAGGCTGGGTCCCCGAAGAGGACGACATTGTGGTCGAGCGGCTGAAGGCGGCCGGTGCGGTGATCGTCGGTAAGACCAACGTGCCGGAACTCGGCTATTCCGGCGTCGGGCACAATCCTCTGGGTCTCACGACCCGCAACCCGTGGAACCTGGCGCTGACCCCTGGCGGGTCGTCCGCGGGATCTGGCGCGTCAGTGGCGAGCGGCGTGACGCCCTTTGCGATCGGGTCGGACGGCGGCGGCTCGATCCGCATTCCCTCCGCCCATTCCGGTCTTTTCGGCATGAAGGCGTCGATGGGCCGGGTGCCGCTCTACCCGGGTTGCCGCGACGAGCGGTATCCCGGCGTCTCGAGCTGGGAGTCGCTCGAACATATCGGCCCGATGAGCCGCACGGTCGCGGATTCCGCACTGATGCTGAGCGTTATCGCTGCCGGTCCGGACATGCGGGACAGATATTCGATCCCCGGTCCGGAGTTCGACTGGATCACGGCCGCGAAGCCAGGATCGCTGAAGAGCCTGCGCGTTGCCTATTCGGCGGATTGGGGCTACGCGCCGGTGGATCCCGAGGTTCGTCGCGTCGTCGGCGAAGCTGCACGCGTCTTCGAGGTCGATCTCGGATGCATCGTCGAAGAGGCCCATCCCGGCTGGGAGGATCCAGGTCCGTTTTTCTGGACGCTCGTGGCCGCCGAGACCGACCTGACGGGTATGCGCCGGATGATCACAGGACGCGAAGACGAGGTTTCCCCCCACCTCGTCGCCCTCGTGCAGAAGGAATGGACTGGCGCCGAATTCACTGACGCCAAGACGATACGCAAGATGGTCGTCAACAGGATGTGGAGGTTCATGGAGCGCTATGACATCCTCCTCACGCCCACACTCGCTGTTCCTCCGTTCCCCGTTCACATGCAGGGCCCCGAAATAATCGATGGGCAAATGGTGGATAGCGGCCGCTGGCTTGCGTTTACTTTCCCGCTGAACATGACGGGCCAACCGGCCGCATCGATACCTGCCGGCTTTACGAAGGACGGCCTGCCCGTAGGCCTTCAGATCATCGGCCGTCATCTCGATGACGCGATGGTGCTTCGCGCTTCCGCCGCGTTCGAGGCCGCCAGACCCTGGGCCCATGTCTGGCCACCACTCGTACGCGATCTCGGGCTCTGAACTCTCTCCGCACCCCGACCAAACCCGGTCGAACGAAAGGATCCCTGCATGTTTGAACTAGACCGCCGCACCGCCCTTGGCCTTTTCGGCGGCGCCGTCTCCGCCACCGCGCTCGGCTGGCGCCCCGCTCTTGCGGCGACACCAAAGGACACGCTCGTCCTTGTGAACGAGATGGGGCCGAATTCGCTCGATACGATGCTGCCCTCGGCCAACGATCAGGCGAGGATGGTGGCTTGGAACGTTTACGATCGCCTTATCAGCCACGGCGTGAAAACCATGCCGAACGGCGCGCTTGGTTATGACGCGAAGATCTTCACGCCGGAACTCGCCGAGCGCTGGGAGGTCCTGGATGAAGGTCGGACACTCATCTTCCACCTCCGCAAGGACGCGACATTCCATGACGGCGCGCCCGTGACTGCGGAGGACGTGCGCTGGTCCTTCGAGCGGGCGATCGCCGCTGGCGGCTTCCCGGCAATCCAGATGGCCGCAGGCTCGCTCGAAATGGCGGACCAGTTCTCCGTCATTGACGACCACACCTTCGAGGTGACGTTTGCGAAGGCCAACAAGCTCAGCTTGCCCGACATCGCGGTCCCCGTCCCGTGCATCGTCAACAAGACGCTTGTCATGCAGCACGTGACGCAGGCCGATCCCTGGGGCCTCGAGTGGACCCAGCGCAATGACGCCGGCGGCGGCGCTTTCTCGGTCACGAGCTGGAAATCCGGAGATCAGCTCGTGCTGACCCGCTTCGACGACTGGAAGTCCGGCGAGCTGCCGCAAATGAAACGCGTGATCTTCCGCCAGATCGCTTCGCCGGGGACCCGCCGGGCGCTGCTGGAGAAGGGCGATGTGGATATCTCCGTAGGCCTCCCGCCGAAAGACTATTCCGAAATGGCGGCTGCGGGCGACATCAAGGTCGTCGGCACCCCGGTCCAGGGCGACCTTCTCTTCATTGACATGAACGTCCAGATGGAGCCCTTCGACAACCTCAAGGTCCGGCAGGCCATCGCTCACGCCATCCCTTACGAGCAGATCATGTCCAGCGCGCTCTACCAGCGCGGCGTGCCGATGTTCGGCGCGCCGCCCGACACGACATCCTTTCCGCCGACCTGGCCCACGCCATCACCCTTTTCGACTGACCTCGTGAAGGCAAAGGCGCTGCTGGTCGAGGCCGGTTATCCGGACGGCTTCGAGACCACGCTCTCCTTCGACCTTAGCCAGGCCACGACGCGCGAGCCAATCGCCCTGCTTACGCAGGAGTCGCTCGCGCAGATCGGCGTCAAGCTAACGATCGAAAAGGTCCCGGGCGCCAACTGGTTCGCCAACATGGCGTCCAAGACGATGCCCTTCGTGATCGCCGAATTCTATCCGTGGCTCGATTATCCGGAATACCACTTTTTCTGGACCTACCACGGGGGCAACAACTCGGTATTTAATACGTGCAACTACGTGAACCCGGCGCTCGACGAACTGATCGAGACTGCGCGCTTCGCCCCAGACGAGACGACATATAATGACGCGCTGAGCAAGATGGTCGCCATCGTGATGGCGGACGTGCCGCGGATCCCGCTCGCGCAGCTCCTCGGCGACGTCGCAATGCAGAAGAACGTCGAAAACTATGTCTACTGGTTCCACCAGCACATCGATTACCGCACGATCCGGAAGGTCTGACGCGTCATGAGCGCCGTCCCTCGTACCAGCCGGGCGGCGCTTCACTCCTGCAGTGGCGGAGCCGCAACATGAAAGACAATCTCGGCGCCTTCGTGCCGAACACGGTCTGCGTCGTCCCGCCTACCGGCCACGGGTCGCTGGACGGTCTGACCTTCGCCGCCAAGGACCTGTTCGACGTCGCGGGCCACGTCACCGGCTCTGGCAATCCGGATTGGGCGCGCGTCCATCCCCCGGCGCAACGCCACGCGGACGCAGTGGCGGCGCTCCTCGCTGCAGGGGCGACGCTCACCGGCAAGACGATCACGGACGAGATCTCTCTCGGGCTTCTCGGCCGAAACCAGTTCGACGGTGCGCCGCTAAATCCGCGCGCGCCGGGCCGGGTCGCGGGCGGTTCGTCCAGCGGCTCTGCCAGCGCGGTGGCGGACGGGCTCGTGGACACGGCGCTTGGCACCGATTCCGGCGGTTCCGTCCGCACGCCGGCCGCCTTTTGCGGCCTCTACGGGATGCGTCCGACGCACGGGAGGATCTCCGTCGTAGGAATGGCGATGCAGTCGCCGAGCTTTGATACCTGCGGCTGGTTCGCGCGCGACGTGGAGACATTCGCGCGGGTCGGCTCGGTCCTCCTCGGCGTCATGGCGGACGAAGCGCCCTTCGGCCGTCTCCTGATCGCCGAAGACGCCTTCGCGATCGCCGAGCCCGTTGTCCGCGTCGCGCTTGCCCCGGCTGTGGCCCAGATCTGCCGACGCTTTCCGTCTGTCGAACGGACGTCCCTTGCCGGGCCGGAGGGCATACTCGCCTGGTCCGCGAACCAGCGGCCGCTTCAGGCGGCCGAGTTCCACGCGACCTTCCAGCCGTGGATCGAAGCGCACGTCCCTCGCTTCTCGATCGAGGTCGGCCGCAGCCTCACCCTCGCGTCGCTCATCACGGAAGCCGAACTTGTCGCGCCGCGGGAGTTTCGGGTCGCGGCGAAGGCCGGTTTGACCGCGCTCCTCGGGGAGGACGCGGTGCTGTGCCTCCCCACCGTCCCGATTCTCGCACCTGGCCTCGACGAGCCCTTTTCCGCGATGCGGCGCGCGGTGGAGCGTATTATCGAGCTGACCGCGATCGCCGGGCTGACCGGCGCACCGCAAATCAACCTGCCGCTCGCCACACATGAGGGTATTCCGGTCGGGCTCTCGCTCATCGGGCCAGCAGGTTCCGACGCCCGTCTTCTCGCACTTGCGCGTCGACTCGCGAATGCCACTTGATGTGCGTCGCTCGCAGGGATCACAATCGTCGCTGGTCCGCGCCGCCGCCCGCCGTGTCTCTCGATCACCACCTCGACCCAACCATGGCGAGCAACACTAGGAATCGACGGAGAACTCCGGCTTGCGTCGCCAATTTGTAAGTTGTTCGAAAGCGTAACCGAAGCGGAGAAGGGCGGGCTCGTGGTACGGTGGGGCAATGATTTCGAGACCGACCGGAACACCAATGTCGGAGAACCCGGCAGGAACGCAAATTGAGGGGATAAGGGCCTGAGAGGCGATGATCGTGTTCGTCGGGTATTCGAGCGCGGGCCACATCCCACTTTGCAACTCTTCATGAGTGGGTGACTGGATCTGCAGAGCCGGATAACAGATGCCGTCCAAATCATGCTCGGCCATGAAGCCGACAATCATTCGTTGAAACTCGATGCCACGGACGACTTTGGCGAAGTATTCAGGGTCGTCCTCGGGCTTTTCAGGCGAGATGGTGGCCATTGCCGGAATGAGGTCGAGTCCCTTGTGATACAGGTCAGCATCGTAAATTGATCTGAGCGTAGAATAAGGCAGCTTCCGGCTGTGCAGGAATGCATCAACATCATGTCTTGAGCGCGAGACGTAGAGCGACGTGTCGTCGATCCACTCTTTCAAATTGGGGATGTTCAGTTCAACAAGCTCCGCGCCGGCGGCTTTCATCGAGTCCATCGCCGCGCGGATCACTTTATTGACTTGGGCGCAATCAGGGTCGGTGTCATCGCCAAAGGCCTCGACAATTGTGCCAAAACGCGCGCCCTTAAGCGCGCCGGAGTCGAGATAGTCGGTGTAACTACCTGAATGGCCTGCGATTTTGTTGACGGCGGTGTAGGGGTCTTTGGGGTCGTAGCCGACGAGGACATCAAGGACGGTCGCGATATCGCGTACCGTGCGACCCATTGGGCCGGCGGTGTCGAGGGGAAGCAAAAGGGGCGAAAAGCCGTTGCGGCTGATCAATCCCGGCGTCACGCGGATGCCGCAAAGGTTGTTGATGCTGGACGGTAGGCGGATCGAGCCGCCGGTGTCCTCGCCGATGCCCACTGCCACCAGATTGGCGCCGACTGCGGCGCCAGTGCCTCCGCTCGACCCTCCCGAGTCGCGATCCAGAGCATAGGCACATTTGGTGATGCCATGAACCGAACCGTAGCCCCACCATGACGCGGCGAAATCGGGCATGGTGGTTTTTCCCAAAAGTATGGCCCCAGCCCCATGCAGTTTCTTGACGATTGTAGCGTCTTCGGTTGGAATATAGCCTTTCAAAGCAACTGAGCCGAAGCTGGTTTCCAACCCGGCAGTTTCGGCTTGGTCCTTAATGCCGATGGGAATACCATGGAGGGGACCAATAAACTCTTTTGTTTCCGCATATATCTTGTCAAGCTCGGCGGCACGGTCGAGCGCGGCGGGGTTCATCGTAACAAAGGCATTGAGCACAGGCCCACTTTGGTCCAATGCCGCGATCCGGTTCAGATAGCCCTGGGTCAGTTCCACGCTGGTAAGCGTACCGGCCTGAAAAGCGGCGTGAATGGCAGCTATTGTCGTTTCCTCGATCTCGAATGTCATCAACTTCTCCTGTGGGCGCGCTTACTCGGTCATTTCGCAGTTGGTGGTCGCTTGGTCAGGGTGCTGTGTGCCGCCTGATACTGAGCGCAAAGGGCGAAGATAGTGGCCTCGTCGTGGCTAGGGCCCACAACTTGCAGCCCGACGGGCAACCCTTCGGCATTGAACCCCACTGGCAACGAGGCCGCGGGCTGGCCGGTTAAGTTGAACGGGTAAGTGTAGGCCACCCAACCGACAGGGCTTTGATCGGGCCAACCTGGCGGTGCGTTGTGCCCCACCTTGAACGCAGTACAAGGCAAAGTCGGGCTGATCAGAAGGTCGTAGTCATCGAAGAAGAGACGCATCTTCTCTCGCAAAGCGTAGCGCTCGAAGACCTTTGAGTAATAGCCTAGAAGATCTTGTGACAAAGCCGGGCGCAGCATTTCCAACACGGCGGGGTCGATCAACTCGGGCGCAGACTGCGTGATGTCATGAAGACGTGTGCCGGCCCCGGCATAGAATTCTGATATCCAGAGATCTATAGGGTTCTCGAGGACATGATCGACATGGGTGACCTCATGGCCCAGAGCCTCAATGGCCTGGGCAGCGGCGGCAACCAGGTCGAGCACATCTGGCGCAGGCTTGGCATAGCCGAGCGTCGGCGAATAAGCGATGCGCAGAGGCCGGTCAGGGGCCTTGAATGCGGTATAGAGCGGCGCCCCGCCGGCAACAGAGAAGGGGTCGCGCCGGTCAAAGCCCGCGGTCGCCTCCATCACGATCGCCGCATCCTCGACGGTGCGCGCCAACGGCCCCACATGCGCCAAAGTAGGGGCCGCGGACACAGGATACACGGGCACTCTCCCGAATTGCGCCTTGAGCCCGAAAAGGCCAGTAAGCGCAGCGGGGATGCGCACTGATCCCCCGCCATCGGTGCCGAGGGCATAGGGGACTACTCCGGCCGCCACCATGGCGGCGGCTCCGCAGCTCGATCCACCCGGCGTGAGATCAGCGTTCCAGGGATTGCGAGTTACGCCCGTCAGCGGACTGTCGCCTACGCCTTTACAACCAAATTCACTGGTGGTGGACTTGCCGAGAAGGACCGCTCCCGCAGCACGAAGCCGCGCCACGGACGGGGCGTCGAAGGACATTGGCGTATCGGAAGTACTACGAGAGCCAAAGCGCTGCGGCAAGTCTTTCTGCGCGATAAGATCCTTGACGGAAGTTGGGATACCGTCAAGCGGCGAGAGCCGTGCCCCGGCCATCTGCCGCTTGGCGGCGGCCTTGGCATCTCGCCTTGCTCCGCTTGGATCGAGGCATGCGAAGCTGTTGATCACAGGCTCCAACGTCTCAAGTCGCCTGAGGACATCGTCGAGGAGGTCGATTGGGGAAAATGCCTTGGTCTCCAGGCCAGCGGACAAGTCGCGTATCGTTTGGAACGCAAAGCCGGACATCAGAGCGGCGCTTGTGACGCGCCGAGGGGCAAGCCTGCGGCGCGCTGATAGGCGGCTGCAAACCCTGCGAGCCGGGCATCGTCGAGGCTGGCGCCCGTCAGCATCAGACCTAGCGGCAAACCATCCGCTCGGAAACCGCCCGGAACTGAAATGGACGGCAGATCGAGCAGATTAACGAAGTTGGTATATGTCCCGAGCATGGCGTTTTGCGCGATATTGTCCGCCAGCATCATTTCTACGGTGACGGTAGTGGGAGTGGTCGGCGTTGCAAGAAAGGCGACATCTCTGAAAAGCTCGCGGGCGGTCTGTTTGACGCCTAGGATCATGTATTCAGCGCGAAAGAGGTCCTTCGCCGTATACTTGTGGCCCCAACCCAGGATTTCGCGCGTAGCCGGAAAGACGTACTCCCCGTACTTTTCAAGGAAAGTTTCCAGGTTCACCGTGCGCTGAGCGACGAACGGCCCCTCGTAAAGCGCCTTTGCGGCCGCGAGAAAGGTGGTTATGTCGGTTGGCACCGGCGTTCCGCCCATGGATTTCAGTCTCAAGATACTCTCATCAAAAAGCCGTTCCGCTTCCGCATCACCCGCAAATAATCGCGAGCCAATGTCGGGAATAGCGAAGCGGAACGCGTCAGGAATTTCCGGCGGAGTGAGGCTATACCTCCGCGCCTCCGGCTTTGAAAACGGATCGCCCGGATCATAGTCAATGATTACCTGAGTCGCGGTGACAGCGTCGTCTACTGTGAGAGTGAGCAAGGAGTTGGTTCCGACCATCCCCGCAACGGTCGGAATACCAGTATTGGGGACCAACCCAGGCGTTGGCTTCAGCCCGACTATATTGTTGAGCGCCGCAGGCACCCTGCCCGACCCCGCCGCATCTCCGCCGATCGCAAAGCTGACAAGCCCTGCCGCCACGGCGACTCCACCGCCGGAAGTGGACCCGCCCGAAACATAGGCCGGGTCGAAAACGCAGCGCGGGATGCCAAAGTCGGTCCGGGTGCCGTTCAACCCGACGCCAAACTGATCCATGTTGTTTTTTCCGATGGGGAGCGCACCCGCATCGATCAAGCGCTGGACGACAAATGTTGTTTCCGTAGCCATGCGCGTATAGGCACGGCAGCCGTTTGTGGTCTCCATTCCAGCAAAATCGAAGTTGTCCTTGATCCCGAAAGGTACGCCCCAGAGGGGCTTGGAGTTCATGTCGACGCGGCGCAAAGCCCTGGCGTCGGAAAGTACGTCTTCCTTTGCGCGCAGGCTGATCCAGGCCGGGGAAAGGCCGCGCACCAGCATTCGGTCAAAAACGGCTTCGATCACCGTCATGGGCGCACCACCGCTTTTATAGAAAGCGCGCAACGTCGAAATGTCGAGGCTGCCGCACGCCGGGTCCCAGGGGTTCATGTACTCTCCTTCGCTTCGGCTTTAAAACCGACATTCCCCAACTGGCCCACTATCCGAACTCGAAATTGCCCGTTTCAGCGGTCTGATCAGGTGCTGAGGATTGCGATGCAGAGTTGGACGTGTCAACGGCGGAGACATGACAAGGCACGGGGTGGCTTAAAACCAGGCCATTGGCCGGGCGCCAAACGCGATGGCGCGCGCGCTCACCAGATAGCTGGACGCCTGCAAGAACCCCTTGAATTGCGCCGCTGCTGGCGCGCCCGACGCTGCCAAGATCAAACGGCATCCGGATGAGTTGTTCCCTCGCGTGGGCTTCATCGTCACCAACATGCCGATGGAGCCGGACCGGGGTTGCGCTTCTACAATCAGCGCGGAAACGCCGAACAGCACATCGAGGAGCACGGTTGCCGACCGATCCGCGCGCCGAGGGGCGTTCAGACAAGCGAAACGAACGCACTGGCGACATATGCTCGATAACGACGCCCGATTAGGGCAGTCACGCGACCGACGTTCAGTCCACTTGCGAAGTGTCGGCTCAACTGGCGTAATTAAAAATTACCTTGACCTCATTGCACTTCTCCAAATCCTGTGGATCAGGAGGAATCCCGGTCAAGCCGGGGCGCTGGCGCCGATGACACCGGACATGCGATTTGCCTCGCGAGCCTCGCTGTATTTCCTGACGCCTTGGAGCATCACCCGAGCGTGAGTTGATCGCCTATGCGGGAGCCACCATCACCTTGACCTCCCCGGGGACCGGTGGCCCGGCGATCACTGCCGCGGCCGCCTCAAGGGGGATCGTGCGCGAGATCAGCGGCGCGACGGCGATCTTGCCGGAGCAGATGAGCTCGGCTGCGCGGGCCTGGGTGAAGGGGTTGATGAAGGCGAACCGGAGCTGGATCTCGCGAAACAGCAGATCGAACGGCTCGATCGGCACGAGCTCGCCCCGAGGCAGCACCCCGAGAACCACGACACGGCCGCCCCTTCGCGTCAGCGCCGGGGCGCCGGCGACCGTCTCGGGCGCTCCGGCGCATTCCAGCGTCAGATCCGCTCCCTCCGGCCAGATGCGCGCCGCCTCCTCGGGGGTTGCGGCCGCCTCGGTGGCGCCGAGATCGCGGGCCAGCGCGCGTTTCGCCGGGTGACGGGTCAGCAACATGGTCTCGGCGCCGGCGAGCCGGGCCAGTTGCAGCGCGAGCAGACCAATGACGCCTCCGCCGATCACGAGCACGCGCTCGCCGGAGACGGGCGCGCCGATGTCGACGCCGTGGAGCGTGCAGGCGAGCGGCTCGCAGAAAGCGCCGTGGAGCGGGTCGAGGGAGGCGGGCAGCGCGATCGCCTTGCGTGCGGGGAACACCGCGTACTCCGCGAAACCGCCGTCGCGGTGGATGCCCGTCGCGACGTTGCGGGAGCACAAGTTCACTCGGCCGCGCGCACAGGCGTCGCAGACGCCGCACCAGTCATTGGGGTCGCATGCGACGCGCGCACCCTCGGGGATGTCTACGCCCGCGCCACGGCCCACGACGATGCCCGAGAACTCGTGCCCGAGCGTCACCGGGGGCGCACAGGGGAACTCGCCCTTGTAGAGGTGGCGGTCGGTGCCGCAGATGCCGGCCGCCTCGATCCGGATCAACACCTCGCCCGGACCGGGGACCGGCGCCGGGACGTCCACCGTGCGAAGATCGCCGTTCGCCATCAGTCGGGTCGCACGCATGATGAAGTCCTCTTGCAGTCTCACCAAGCGCTGGACACGACTACGGCCCAGGCATCCCGGGCGAGCCCGGCCGGCGCGGCTATGCACTGTCTGAGGATACGCGGGCAAGCGGGAACTGCGGGGCGCCGTTCTCCGGGGAAACCGCTGGACTCGTGGCAGGACGCCGATAGTCTGTCCACAGATCGCCAGTCCGTGCCTCAGAGCAGGTAGGAGAACCGGCGGCTCAGTTTGCGATGGCGAACTGTCAGAAAGGGGAGGACGACCATTGAGACCACACCTGATGTTGGCTGGAGTTTCGGCCTTGGGCTTGCTGTGCGCGGCGCCCGCCGTCGCGCAGGACAAGCCGTTCGACGGGGTGACCGTGAACGTCATCACTCAGACCGGCGCCATCCAGGAGCCGCTGCAGCGGCGGGCGCCCGATTTCGAGGCGCTGACCGGCGCCAAGATCAATGTGATCGCCGTGCCGTTCTCCGATCTCTACCAGAAGATCCTGACCGACTGGGCGAGCGGCACCAATTCGGTCGATGCGGCGGTGTTCGCGCCGCAGTGGATGGTGGACTACATCGCCGGCGGCTACCTGGAGGATCTGACAGGCCGCGTCGAGGCCGACGCCGCTATCGAACAGGACGATGTCGGCGCGTTCTTTCGCGACTTCTCGGAAAAGTACGACGACAAGACGTACATGATCACCCTCGATGGTGATTTTCACATGATGTATTACCGAAAGGACGTGCTCGAGGCCGCGGGCAAGGAGGTTCCCACAACCTGGGACGAATACCTCGACGTCGCCAAGGCCGTGCATGGCCAGGATATGAACGGCGACGGCACGCCCGACTTCGGCTCGTGCATCGCCAAGAAGCGCAACGCCCAGAGCTACTGGTTCGTGACCGACGTGGTCGGCTCGATGACCCAGTCCAAGGGCACGAGCCAGGGAGCGTTCTTCAACACGGCGGACATGACGCCGCTCGTCGACAACGACGCCTTCCGCAAGGGGCTCGGGTTCCTGTCGGAATCCACCGAGTACGGGCCGCCGGACGAGCTGAACCTCGACGTTTCCGACACCCGTCCGCTGTTCGCTTCGGGCCGCTGCGCGCTCAACCTCGACTGGGGCGACGTCGGAACGATCGCGATCGATCCCGCGCAGTCCAAGGTCATGGGCCAGTGGGGCGCCGCGATCATGCCGGGATCGAGGGAAGTGCTGAACTGGGACACCGGCGCGCTCGAAGCCTGCTCGGCGGAAGCCTGCCCGCATGCGATCGACGGGGTGAACCACGCACCATTCGCGGCCTTCGGCGGCTGGGGCGGAGGCATCAACGCCGGGGCCGATCCGAAGGTCAAGGACGCGGCCTTCGCCTATTTCTCCTATATGACGCAGCCCGAGCAGTCGAACGCCGACGTCACGGTGGGCGGCACCGGCTTCAACCCCTACCGCATATCGCAGCTGTCCTTCAGCGACCTGTGGAAGAACGCCGGGATGAGCGAGGAAGAGGCGAACGTCTATCTCGGCGCGATCAACACCAGCTTGAACAGCCCGAACATGATCCTCGACCTGCGCATCCCGCAGAACCAGAGGTATCAGCAGGTCGTGCTCGACGAAGCGATCTCGCGCTTCCTGGCCGGCGAGATCGACGAGGCGGCGGCGATGAAGGCGGTCGCCGATGGCTGGAACGAGCTCAACGCGGAAATCGGCGTCGACGAACAACTCGCCATCTACAAGGCCACGATCGGAGCCGAGTAGTCAGGTGGCCGCCCGGCGCGGTTTGGCCCGCGCCGGGTCGCCCTCAGCGTCCATGACAGCACCGCACGATCCGGCGCCGGAAGCCACTTGGGCTGAACGGTTCGACCGCCATTCAGGCCGCTTGATGGTGTTGCCGGCGGTGGTCGTTCTCCTGTGTTTCGCCATCTTTCCGCTGATCATTTCGGCCTATCTGGCGCTGTCCCGCTTCGCGCTGGCGCCCGGCGGGTTCACGCTGAAGTTCATTGGGCTGGCGAATTTTCGAAAGCTGCTGGTGGGCTCGCAGCAGTACCATCTGCTCGGCGTCTTCGGCGCCCCGGGACCGGGACAATGGATTGTCCTCGTGACGGCAGGAGCGGGGCTGCTTTTCCTCCTCGCCCGCTACCTTGTCGCCGGAAGGCCCACGGTCGTCGGGGCGCTCGGTCGCCTGTTCGCGGCAGCGGTGGCGTTCGCGCTGGTGCTCGTCACGGTCGTCACATCTGCGGCGGGCGGCGTGCCGGGGACACTGGTCAACACGCTCCTCTACGTTGGCATCGGCGTGACCGTCCAGTTCGCCCTGGGACTGGGGTTGGCGCTGCTGTGCGGACAGCCGATCCGGGGCCGGAGTTTTTTCCGGGTGCTGTTCTTCGTGCCGCTGATGGTCACCCCCGTCGGGATCGCCTACACCTTCCGCATGCTCGCCGACATGCAGAAGGGACCGTTCGCGCCGCTCCTGCGCGCGTTTGGCGTCGAGGAATGGTCCTGGGCCACCGAAGCCTGGTCGGCGCGCATGATGGTGCTGATCGGCGACACCTGGCAATGGACCCCGTTCATGTTCATCGTGCTGCTCGCGGCCATCGAGAACCAGCCGCGCGACCAGGTCGAGGCGGCGCGGCTGGACGGCGCGAACGGCTTTCAGATCTTTCGGGACATAACCTGGCCGTCGATCGCGCCGGTCGCCGCCACGATCGTCCTGATCCGGCTGATCGAAGCCTTCAAGATCATCGACCTGCCCAACGTGCTGACCGGCGGCGGACCCGGTCTGGCCACGGAATCGATGACGCTCCACGCGTTCATCTCCTGGCGCACCCAGGACCTTGGCGGCTCGGCGGCGGTCGGCTACATGCTCCTGTTCGTCTCGACCGTGGTCTGCGTATCGTTCTTCCAGTTCGCAGTGCGGCCGGCGCGGAGGTTCGAGGCATGAGCGACGACGCCCGCCCGCTGCTTCGCCGGCTGTTCGAGCCTTCGTCGATCGACACGCAGGCGCCCGCCGCCAAGGTGTTGACCTACGGGCTGCTGTTGCTGTGGTCGCTGGTGGTGCTGGTGCCGCTGTACTGGGTGCTGATCACCTCGTTCAAGGGACCGGGAGAGGTTGACAACGGGCCGTTCTACCTGCCGTTCGTCGACTTCAAGCCCTCGCTCGACGCCTGGCGCTTCATGCTGCTCGAGAACAACACGCTCGGGCCTTACCTGAATTCGGTGGTCGTCGCGCTGGCGAGCACCGGGCTCGCGGTGCTGATCGGGTCGCTCGCCGCCTACGCGCTGGTGCGCATCCGCTTTCAGGTGAAGCTCGCCGCGATCGCAATTTTCCTGCTCCTGCTCGTCGGGGTCATCACGCTGGTCGCCACCCTTGGCGTGAGTTGGCAGATCGCGGTGGCGGTCGCGGTCGCGCTGTTCCTGCTCGCGCTCGCCACGGTGGTTCGCCGCACCAGGCGGTCGGTCGGCAACAACGACATCGAATTCTGGATAATCTCCAACCGCATCATGCCGCCGATCGTCGCCGTGCTGCCGATCTACGTGATGTTCCAGCAACTGCGCCTGCTCGACACCCAGATCGCGCTGATCGCGACCTACACCGCGGTGAACCTGCCGATCGTGGTCTGGCTGACGCGCGACTTCTTCGCCGGTATTCCGATCGACCTCGAGGAAAGCGCCGCGCTCGATGGCGCTTCGCGGTTCCGGATCTTCTTCACGATCGCGCTGCCCCTGGTGCGCTCCGGCTTGGTCGCCACCTTCCTGCTCGTGCTGATCCTCGCCTGGAACGAGTACCTGCTCGCCCTCTTTCTCTCCAACGCCGACGCGCAGACCATGCCGGTGCTCGTGTCGGCGCAGAACACCACCCGCGGGCCGCAGTGGTGGAACATGTCGGTGCTGATCGTCGTCATGATCGCTCCGGTCGTCGTCATCGCCAGCGTCCTGCAGAAGCACATCGCGCGCGGACTGCTGGTCGGCGCCGTGAAGGGCTAGCCGTGCGGGTCAAGCTCACCGGCATCCGCAAGTCCTTCGGCGCCCTGGAGGTGGTCAAGGGGCTCGATCTCGACATCGCGGACGGCGAGTTCCTCGTGCTGCTGGGACCCTCCGGCTGCGGCAAGACCACGGCGCTGCGCATGGTGGCGGGGCTCGAATCGGTGACCGACGGGCGCATCCTGATCGGCGCCCGCGACGTCACCGACGTGCTGCCGAAGTATCGCGACGTGGCGATGGTGTTCCAGTCCTATGCGCTCTACCCGCACATGACCATCGCGGAGAACGTCGCCTATCCCCTGAAGCTCCGCAAGGTCCCGCCCGCCGAGCGCGACGCCGCCGTGCGCGCGGCTGCGGCCAAGGTGCATCTGGACGATCTGCTCGACCGCTATCCCCGTCAGCTTTCCGGCGGCCAGCGGCAGCGCGTGGCGCTGGCGCGCGCCATGGTGCGACGCCCGAGCGTCTTCCTGATGGACGAGCCGCTCTCCAACCTCGACGCAAAGCTGCGCGGCCACATGCGCTCCGAGCTGAAGCGGCTGCAGGCCGAACTCGGCGTCACCACGATCTACGTCACGCACGACCAGATCGAGGCGATGACGCTCGCGCACCGCGTCGCCATCATGAACCGCGGCATCGTGCAGCAGATCGCGAGCCCCCGGCAGATCTACGACGACCCCGCCAACCTGTTCGTTGCCGGCTTCATCGGTTCGCCGCCGATGAACTTTCTCCAGGGTGCGCTGGTGGACGGCGCCTTCGTCTGTCCCGAAGGCCGGGTCGCGGTCGCCGGCGCAGAGAACCGCCCGCGCGTCACCGCCGGGCTGCGGCCGGAAGACTGCCAGGTCACCGGTCCGAGCCAGGGCAAGATCGCCGCGCGGGTCTATGCGCTGGAGCTCATGGGCGACCATACGCTGATCACCTGTCAGTGCGGCGAGGCCACCCTGACCGTCAAGGCCGACAAGGGCGCCGCCCACGAGATGGACGCGCCGATCGGCGTCACCTTCTCCGAGCGGTCCGTGTTCCTGTTCGACACCGACAGCGGCGAGCGCATCCGCCGACCTCGAAATGAATAGCAAACTGCGCCCGGCGGCGCATGTCTGGGGACCGATATGATGGCGGATTTCAACGGGCGCACGGTCCTTGTCACGGGCGCGAGCGGCGGCATCGGCGGCGCCACGGTCCGCCAACTCGTGGCGGCCAACGCCGACGTCATCGCGTCCGGTCGCTCGGATGAAGCATTGCGCGTCCTTGCCGAGGACACCGGCTGTCGCACTTTGGCGTTCGACTTGTCATCCGAGCAAGCCGTGCAGTCGGCCCTCGAGGGGCGCGATCTCTGGGGCGTGGTCAATTGCGCGGGGTTCGGCGGCGAGATCGCCACGCCGATGGACAGCGATCTCGCCGTCTTCGACAAGGTGATGAGCATCAACACGCGGGGCGCGTTGCTGGTCACCAAGTATGCGTCCCAGTCGATGGTGCGGCTTGGAAAAGGCGGCGCCATCGTCAACGTGTCGAGTCAGGCGGCCCTCGTGGCCCTGCGCGGGCACATCTCCTACGGCTCGTCGAAGGCTGCACTGGACAACATCACCCGCGTCTCGGCGCTGGAGCTCGGAAAATTCGGAATTCGCGTGAACAGCGTCAACCCGACCGTGGTCATGACGCCGATGTCCGCGGGCTACTGGGGCCAGCCGGAGATCGCCGGACCCTTTCTGGAACAGATGCCACTCGGCCGTTGGGCGACCGAAGACGAGATCGCCGCGCCGATCGTGTTTCTGCTGAGCGACGCAGCGTCGATGATAACCGGCGTCACCCTGCCGATTGACGGTGGCTATTCCTGCCGCTGAAATATCATCAACGCGTCCGCAGGGCTGCCAGCGCACGATCAAGCGCATCGAACTCATGGGGGCTGAGTGGAACCGTCACGGCGCGCGCTACCTCCGCCTCGTGCCGCGCGAGACCGCCGCGGAGGACGCAGCAGGCCTAGCAAGTACCGACATCGAGAGCTTCCGGCATGCCGCGCGGTGGCAGGGACGGATCGGGCGCGCAAGCCGCCGCAGTGTGGCCGATGCCGAAGGTCCAGACGGGTGGAAAGCCGTATGGATCAATGGATCATGAAAGGGTGGCGATCCCGGGACGACTCGAACGCCCAACATCCTGATTAGAAGTCAGGTGCTCTATCCAGTTGAGCTACGGGACCATCCTTCCCCTGCTACCGGTTCGAAAAACGGTTCGCAACGGATTGACGCTCTTCTGGGCGCGCGCGCCGGTGCGTCGGCATCAATGGGTCCATGCCGATCGGCGCTGGAACGAGAAGTTGTCGCCATAGCCGTTCTGTCGCAGGATGTGACGGCGCGGCGTCGGCTCGAAAACCCTGTAGGCGATGCCGTGACGGTTGGCGTAGGCGACGGCGTCGTCGCTGCTCTCGAAGCGCAGTTGCACCTGACCATTGGTATCCAACGAGCCGGTCCAACCCATCAGCGGATCAAGGAACCTGCCGCTTTCGGGGGCGAATTCGAGGATCCAAAGGTTCGTCTTGGCTTGACCCGACTGCATCGCACTGCGCGAGGGCATGAATATCTTCGCGAACATCGGTCACTCCCGGAAACCCGAGCACGACTATCGCCAAAGCGCGCCCGATTTTCAAGGGCCTGCGTCGGTCGGATCGAGAAGGTCGGGGGCGGATGATGCGAGCAGCAACGGGTCGTCGACCGGACGCGAGGGAGCGAGGGGTGGGGTGGGTGTGCGCACCCGACCGACGACCACTGTGCTGCTTGCAGAAGATCCTTAACATGATGCCGCGCGCACACGCAAGGGTTTAGTTGGCCTGCGCAACGGAATCGTTCGAAGGCCGGAGCAATGTCCGGGTGACGTCGCCAGGAGGCAGGTGTTGTCCCATCCGACGGAATTCCGGCGAAACTTCAGGCGCGCGTTGCATCAGCCAGACGCACGCGTGCAAATCCCCCCCCCTCGTGCTTCATGCGATCGCCCGTTTGGCCCGCACCACAGGTGTCGCGTCGGGCGACGGCGGAACTCCGCCGATCGGTTGGCCTCGACTCCGGGTCGCGTTCCGGGCGAAGTTGTCGGCTCAGGTCGTACAAACCCGCAAGGTCTTCCAATGCCGCTCGTCGACACCCTCTCGGTCACCGTCCCCGATCCGCGACGCGTCAAGCTCGAGGGCGGTCGGCCGTTCACGCTGCGCTCGGATTTCGAGCCCGCCGGCGACCAGCCCACCGCCATCGCCGAGCTCGTCGAGGGATTGGTCGCGGGCGAGCGCAACCAGGTCCTGCTCGGCGCGACCGGCACCGGCAAGACCTTCACCGTCGCCAAGATCATCGAGGCGACGCAGCGCCCCGCGATCATCCTCGCGCCGAACAAGACGCTGGCCGCGCAACTTTACGGCGAATTCAAGGGCTTCTTTCCCGAGAACGCCGTCGAGTATTTCGTATCGTACTACGACTACTATCAGCCCGAGGCCTACGTCGCGCGCACCGACACCTTCATCGAGAAGGAATCCCAGATCAACGAGCAGATCGACCGGATGCGCCATTCCGCCACCCGGGCGCTGCTCGAGCGCGACGACGTCATCATCGTCGCCTCGGTCTCGTGCATCTACGGCATCGGCTCGGCCGAGACCTACGGCGCGATGACCCAGGACCTGATCGCCGGCAACACCTACGACCAGCGCCGGGTCATCGCCGACCTGATCGCCCAGCAATACCGCCGCAACGACGTGGGCTTCGCGCGCGGCGCGTTCCGGGTGCGCGGCGATTCGCTCGAACTCTGGCCCGCCCATCTCGAGGACCGCGCCTGGCGGCTGTCATTCTTCGGCGACAACCTCGAATCGATCCACGAATTCGACACGCTGACCGGCGAGCGCACCGACACGCTCGGCAAGGTCCGCGTCTACGCCAACTCGCACTACGTCACGCCCCGCCCGACGATGAACCAGGCGATCAAGGGCATTCGCGCCGAGCTCCGCTCGCGTCTCGACCAACTGGTGGCGGAGGGCAAGCTGCTGGAGGCCCAGCGCCTCGAACAGCGCTGCGCGTTCGACCTCGAGATGCTGGAGGCGACCGGCGTCTGCAACGGTATCGAGAACTACAGCCGCTACCTGACGGGCCGCAAACCCGGCGAGCCGCCCCCTACCCTGTTCGAATACATCCCCGACACCGCCATCGTCTTCGCCGACGAGAGCCATGTCTCGATTCCGCAGATCGGCGGCATGTACAAGGGCGACTTCCGCCGCAAGTTCACCCTCGCCGAACACGGCTTCCGGCTGCCGTCGTGCATGGACAACCGGCCGCTGAAGTTCGAGGAATGGGACGCGATGCGCCCGCAGTCGGTGTTCGTCTCGGCCACCCCTGCCGCCTGGGAGATCGACCAGGCCGGCGGCGTCTTTACCGAACAGGTCATCCGCCCCACCGGCCTGCTCGATCCGCCCGTCGAGATCCGCCCGGTCTCGATGCAGGTCGACGACCTGCTCGACGAAGTCCGCAAGGTCGCGCTTCAGGGCAACCGCGTCCTCGTCACCACCCTCACCAAACGCATGGCCGAGGACCTGACCGAATACCTGCACGAACAGGGCATCCGCGTGCGCTACATGCATTCGGACATCGACACGATCGAGCGCATCGAAATCCTCCGCGACCTGCGCCTCGGCGCCTTCGACGTGCTCGTCGGCATCAACCTGCTGCGCGAGGGCCTCGACATCCCCGAATGCGCGCTGGTCGCGATCCTCGACGCCGACAAGGAAGGCTTCCTGCGCTCGGAAACCTCGCTGATCCAGACCATCGGCCGCGCCGCGCGCAACGCCGAGGGCCGCGTCATCCTCTACGCCGACCGCATCACCGGCTCGATGGAACGCGCGCTGGCCGAAACCAACCGCCGCCGCGAGAAGCAGGCCGCCTACAACATCGCGCACGACATCACGCCCGAGACGATCCGCAAGAACGTCGCCGACGTCCTTGACGGCCTGTTCAAGGCCGACACCGACATGTCCCGCGTCACCGCCCGCGTCGACAAGCCGATGGTCGGCGCCAATCTGCAGACCCACCTCGACGCGCTCCGCAAGGCGATGCTGAAAGCCGCTGAAAACCTCGAATTCGAGGAAGCCGCCCGCATCCGCGACGAAGTCAAGCGCCTCGAGGCGGTCGAGCTCGCCGTCTCCGACGACCCGCTGGCCCGCCAGTCCGCCATCGACGCGGAGGTGGACGCCGCGGTAAGGCCTCGTTCGCACGCGGGGCGGGGCGGAACACGCGCTCTTCGAAAGAAGCAGCGAATTGCGCGTTAACGTGTCCGATCCGTTAGGGGGGTGTTTATTGGCAGAGGATCTAGAGAGAGAGAAATTTGAACTAGAAAAAAGGCGATTTAATCTTGAAAAGAACTCAAAATTTTGGACGTTCTTTGGATTAATTGTTCCTGTATTTATCGCAGGACACTTTGCTTTTTTGAACGTATTTACTGAGAATTCTCATGCCGTATTTATGGAGGCTTTCGAGACTGCGTTGTCGGAGCGGGGTGCCGGGCCAGCCTTGTCGAAACTGCGCTTCCTCGAAGACACCTTCCCCGACTACTTTGCAAACCAGTCAGATAATCCTTACCAAAAATTGGGAAAATTTATCCTAAATACAAATATAGATATTGATTCTGGTAAATACACAAGCGCTCCGAACTCTGGGGATTCGGAACTCCGAAAATTTTCATTTCAAGAAATTCGTACATCTGGTGCAACCCCACATCAGATTTTGCTTCTATGGGCTGATTTGTTTCCTCAAGACAGAGATGTGGCCGCGCGTGCCTTCGGACATTTTATTGAGGAAGATGATTTACCCGAGACCAAGATTCCTGTTGTGGCCGACCAATAGCACGTAGGGTGGGAAATCTGCCCACCACTCCACCATCAACCCTCCCGCAGCGTCGCCGCATAAGCCGCAGCACAGCGTTCATCCTCGTCTGATACCTCTTCCCCTGCGCCTCGGATACAGTCCAGCACATCCGCATCGACCCGCAGCGTCACCTGCGCCTTCGCCGCCGGCATCACCCGCCGCGCGTTGTGCACGAACGCGTCTCCCAACTCCGGTATTCCGAACAGTCGATGTCCTCGTCCTGCAACGCCGCCAGTTCCTCCAGCGTCAGCGCTCAATCATTCTGCTGCCACATTACAGGGCATTTCCGTTCGCTTCGCGCACCGCGCCGACATGATGCGCATCACGGGACGTAGCGCACTGTAACTACATCAACGCCGCACGCTCCGCATCCGCGCACGATCGCGCGACCGCCCTCCGAGGCGGTTGACCCCCGCCATCCGAAGGCCTCAGCGTTGCGCGTCATCACCGGAGCCCGATATGCCGCCTCGCCGCCTGCTCGCCGTCCTCGCCCTGTGCCTCGCCGCCCCCGCTTTCGCCGATCACCCCTGCGGCGCGCCGGGCCCCGCCTGCGGGGTGCCGCGCGGCGAATACCGCAGCCCCCTGCCCGAAGACCCGGCGCCGGCGCCGGCGGCCGGATTCCCTGCGGTGATGTTCTTT
>JBBRUZ010000014.1:0-32064 GCA_038247355.1 Rhodobacterales bacterium | reverse complement strand
GAGCTGATCCCGTCCGGCCATGCGCTCGAATGCCGGATCAACGCCGAGAGCCTGCCGGATTTTCGCCCGTCGCCGGGCAAGATCAGCACCTATTACGCACCGGGCGGCCTCGGCATCCGCATGGACAGCGCGATCTACGGCGGCTATTCGATCCCGCCCTACTACGACAGTCTGATCGGCAAGCTGATCGTCCACGCCCGCAACCGCGATCTCGCACTCGCCCGGCTGCGGCGCGCGCTGTCCGAGTTGATCGTCGACGGCGTCGACACGACGACGCCGCTGTTCGACGCGCTGCTCGACGAGCCCGACATCCAGACCGGCGCCTACAACATCCACTGGCTCGAGGAATTCCTCGCAAGGGCCGGCAGGACCTGAGCGCGATGCGCGACGAGACCCCGGCGATCACCCTGGAGCTGCTGTTGCAGGCCTATGCGTCGGGGGTCTTTCCGATGGCCGACGCCGCCGACGCAGACGAGCTTTACTGGGTCGATCCGCAGCGCCGCGGCGTGATCCCGCTCGACGGCCTGCGGGTGTCGCGCCGACTGGCGCGCGCTTTCCTGAACGCCGAGATCGAAATCGCCACGGACCGCGACTTCGCCGGCGTGCTCGACGGCTGCGCCGACCGCCCCGAGACCTGGATCAACGCCGAGATCCGCGGCCTATATCTCGCCCTCTACCGCGGCGGCCACGCCCATTCCGTCGAAATCCGCGCGCAGGGACGCCTCGTGGGCGGGCTCTACGGCGTGGCCCTCGGCGGCGCCTTCTTTGGCGAGAGCATGTTCAGCCGCGCCCGCGATGCGTCGAAATTCGCGCTGATCGCCCTCGTCGCGCGACTGAGGGCCGGCGGCTTCACGCTGCTCGACACTCAGTTCGTCACCGACCACCTCGTGCGCCTCGGCGCCGTCGAGATCAGCCGCGCCGCGTATCACGCATGGCTCGACGCGGCGCTGACCCGGCCGGCGCGCTTCGCGGCGCTGCCGCGCGACACAATGCGTCAAGACGTGCTGCAGCTCAGCACCCAGACATCGTAGCGCGGATGATCGAGCGCCGACAGCGCCGGCGAGGACGCGAACATCCATCCCGAGAACCGCGGCGACGCCTCGCGGCTGTCGCGGATGCTGAGAAACGCATAAGCGTCGCCGTCGCTTTCGGTACGCGAGGCATGGCAGGCGTCGAGCGTGATCTCTAGATAGCCGAACCGCACGGTCTCGCCGGCACGGAGCGCCAAATCCTCCGTCCGGCCGTTCAACGTGTCGAGCCCGCGAAGCAGCGCGCCACCCACTGCAACGGTGTCCTGGCCCGTGCCGATCTGCCCCGACTGCTGTCCCGATTGCGCCGCGACCGCGGCGCCGCTCGCCAGCAGCATCGCCACCACGAGCATGGCGCGCGCCCCGGTCATTCGGCCCCACCGAACCGCATCAGCAAATTGAGCAGGCTCACCGAGCTTTGCGTGTTCATCACCTCGTCGCCCGCCGCAAGCATGAACTCCGAAGCCCCTGGCGTGATCTCGACGAACGATCCGCCGAGCAAACCCTCGGAGGCGATCTTCACATCCGAATCTTCCGGGATCTGCACACTCTGATCAACGGTGAACGTCGCCCGCGCCATGTACGTCGCCGGATCGAGCTCCAGCCCGGTCACGCTTCCCACGCGGATCCCCGCCAGCCGCACGTCGGTACCAACTGAAATCCCTTCCGCGCTACGAAACTGCGCGATCAGCGGCGTGGCGCCTTCGAGCGTGCGTCGCCCGCCCGACTGCGTGGCGTAAAGCGCGAAACCCAGCGCCGCGGCGATCACGACGGCCCCGATCACAGTCTCCGCGGCGTTGCTCTTTTCCATTCGGCGCGGCTCAGTCCGGCGTCCAGGCCTCGTAATCCGACCGGGCCAGAAGCTGCGGCGCTTTGAGGCTGCCCGGCGGAAAATAGGCGGCGTCGGTCCCGGTCTGGTTCGGCTTGTGCGGCTTTTCCCAGGACCGCCGCTGCAGCGGCGCTACAGTCGGCGGCTCCTGCCAGGTGTGGTGCAGCCAGCCATGCCACTCCGGCCCGACGCGGCTCGCCTCGGCCTCGCCGTTGTAGATCACCCAGCGCCGCACGCCGTCGGCGGTCTGGTAGAACACGTTGCCTTGAACGTCCTCGCCGACGCGCTGGCCGTGGCGCGCAGTCCAGACCCGCGTCGCCAGCGTCTGGCCATTCCACCAAGTGAACATCTGCGAGAGTAAGCTCATCCGTGGTCCCCGATACGCTTGCCTCCGACCGTCGCCGGCAGGCGGCGCGCGGTCTTCCGGTTCGGTGTCGCCAATCCACCGCGCGCGGTCGTGCAGCTCACGACGCGGAAGCGGAAGCCGAGCCTTCCTTGCGATCGATATAGATCAGCAGCGGCTCGCCCTTGCGCATGATGCAATCCTCGTTGACCATCGCCTCGGCCACGCCCTGCATCGACGGCAACTCGAACATCGTGTCGAGCAGAACTTCCTCGAGGATCGACCGCAGCCCGCGCGCGCCGGTCTTGCGGTCGATCGCCCGCTTGGCGATGGCGCGCAACGCGTCGTCGGTGAAGCTCAGCGCCACGTCCTCCATCTCGAACAGTCGCTGATACTGCTTGATCAGCGCGTTCTTCGGTTCGGTCAGAATCGTCATCAGCGCGGCTTCGTCAAGGTCGGTCAGCGTCGCCAGCACCGGCAAGCGGCCGACGAACTCCGGGATCAGCCCGAACTTCAGCAGATCCTCGGGCTCGAGCGACTGAAACAGCTCGCCCACGCGCCGCTCGTCCGGGTCCTTCACCTCGGCCCCGAAGCCCATCGCCGACCCGCGCCCGCGCTGCGCGATGATCTTGTCGAGCCCGGCGAATGCGCCCCCGCAGATGAACAGGATGTTCGTCGTGTCGACCTGCAGGAACTCCGGCTGCGGATGTTTGCGCCCGCCCTGCGGCGGCACGGAAGCGACTGTGCCCTCCATGATCTTCAACAGCGCCTGCTGGACGCCTTCGCCCGACACGTCGCGGGTGATCGACGGATTGTCCGACTTGCGGCTGATCTTGTCGACCTCGTCGATATAGACGATCCCGCGCTGCGCCCGCTCGACGTTGTACTCCGCCGACTGCAGCAGCTTCAGGATTATGTTCTCCACGTCCTCGCCGACATACCCCGCCTCGGTCAGCGTGGTCGCGTCCGCCATCGTGAACGGCACATCGAGGATGCGCGCCAGCGTCTGCGCCAGCAGCGTCTTGCCGCAGCCCGTCGGGCCGATCAGCATGATGTTCGACTTCTGCAGCTCGACGTCGGTGTTCTTCTGCGCGTGGTTCAACCGCTTGTAGTGGTTGTGCACCGCGACCGACAGCACGCGCTTCGCGACCTTCTGGCCGATCACGTAATCGTCGAGAACCTTGCATATTTCATGCGGCGTCGGCACGCCGTCAGCCGATTTCACGAGATTCGATTTCGTCTCCTCGCGAATGATGTCCATGCACAACTCGACGCATTCGTCGCAGATGAACACGGTCGGACCCGCGATCAGCTTGCGGACCTCATGCTGGCTTTTGCCACAGAACGAGCAGTAGAGAGTGTTTTTCGCGTCGCCGCCGCTCGATTTGCTCATTATATGCCTCCGGCTTGCGCCATTCCGTACCGCACGTCACCACAACCCAGCGCGTACATGATCCACAGGTTCCATTCGAACATGCTTGCCGCGCCAATTACAAGCCCAAAGGCGCCGCACGCCGGCGCACCTTCGGGCGGCTTCACGCGGCCGTGGCCTCGACCGGCCGCTTGTCGACGATTGCGTCGATCAGGCCCCAGTCCTTCGCATCCTGCGCCGTCATGAAGCGGTCGCGCTCCAGCGCGGTCTCGACCGCTTCGAACGTCTGCCCGGTGTGCTCGACGTATATCTGGTTCAGCCGATCCTTCAGCGCTTGGGTCTCGCGGGCGTGGATCATGATGTCCGTCGCCTGACCCTGGAACCCGCCCGACGGCTGGTGAACCATGATCCGGCTGTTCGGCAACGAATAACGCATCCCCTTGGCCCCGGCGGTCAGCAGCAGCGAGCCCATCGACGCGGCCTGCCCGCAGCACAGCGTCGAAACCGGCGGGCGGATGTACTGCATCGTGTCGTAGATCGACAGCCCCGACGTCACCACGCCGCCCGGGCTGTTGATGTACATCGAGATTTCCTTCTTGGGGTTCTCCGCCTCGAGAAACAGAAGCTGCGCCACGATCAGCGTCGACATGCCGTCGTGGACCTGCCCGGAGACAAAAATGATCCGCTCCTTCAGGAGCCGCGAAAAAATGTCGTACGCGCGCTCGCCCCGCGCGGTCTGCTCGACCACCATCGGCACGAGGTTCATGTACGTCTCAACGGGGTCACTCATGGCGCTCTCTTGTCCTTGTCTTGCGGGCCGGTGCGGCTCCCCGCCAATGCCCGTAGAGTCTAATGTCGCGCAAAGGCGCCCGCAAGCCCTCGGGCATGACCCGCTGGCGTGGCCCGGCGCCGCTGCCGCGCCTTCGGCAATCGCAGCCTGCGCGAGACCGTGCCCCACCCAGCGCCATCATGACACGAATCGGCGGGTTCGCTCGCCTCCCCGGCGCTCTGCCCCGCCGTGCCCACCGAGCGCAAGGACGACGCCAACCGCGCAGCGATCGCGGCGCCGCCGCACCCAGTCCGGCAACACTGTCGCCAACCGTTCAGGCCTGCGACGCGCGTTTTCCGGACCTCGCGCCGTCGGAGCGCCACTTCGCGCTTATCGGCTTCCGTTGCGCCGACGTCGTCGCCGGCGGCGCGGACCCGCAGGCGGTCGCGCGCGCCCAGATCGCGTTCGTCAGCGCGCTGTGATCGATCCCGCGAAACTGACCCTTTCGTCCATGACGCGACGACGCATCCCGTCGCCGGCCGGCGCACGGACCCAGGTCGCAGCCAGCCCCGCCTCAGACAGCCGCATCACTCCGGCGCGACCGGCGCGACCGGCGTCTCTTCGTCCAGCGCCGTTATAGCCGCCTGCAATTCGTCCTTGCTCACCGGCGTTTCAGTGACGTTGGCCAGCTCCAGGATGTAATCGACGACCTTCTCCTCGAAGATCGGCGCGCGCATCTGCTGGACCGCCTGCTGGTTCTTCTGGATGAACTCGACGAATTGACGCTCCTGGCCCGGATACTGCCGCGCCTGCGCAATCACCGCCCGCTGCAATTCCTGATCGGTCACGGTGACGTCGGCCTTGTTGCCGACCTCGGCGAGCAGCAGGCCGAGGCGCACGCGGCGCTCGGCGAGGCGCAGATGCTCGGGCGTCACGGCGATCTCCGGATGATCGTGCCCATGCACGTCCGGGTTCTCGTCGTGCCAAAGCTGGTGCGCGATCTGTCGCGCCTCGACATCGACGAGGCTCGGCGGAAGCTCGAAACTCAAGCGCTCGTCCAGCGCGTCCATCAGCCGCCGCTTCAGGATCGCCCGCGTGGCGCCGGCGTACTCCGCCCCCAGCCGCCGCCGGATCTGATCGCTCAGCGCGTCGAGGCTCTCCGCGCCGAAACGCTCGGCCAGCGCGTCGTCCAGCGGCGCCGGGTTCGGGACCTTGACCGCCTTGACCGTCACCGCGAACACCGCGTCCTTGCCGGCCAGATGCGGCGCGCCGTAGGTCGCAGGGAAACTGACGGTCACCTCTTTGGCGTCGCCCGCCGCCACCCCGATCAACTGCTCCTCGAACCCCGGGATGAAGCTTTTCGATCCGATCACCAGCGGGTAGTCTTCGCCGGCGCCGCCCTCGAAGGGCTCCCCATCGATGGCGCCGGCGAAATCGATCACCACCTGATCGCCGTCCACCGCCTGCGCTCCGGCCTGGCGCTCGTCAAAGACGCTCGCCGACTTCGCCAGATTTTCCAGCGCCTCGGTCACCGCGGCGTCGTCGATCTCGGCGACCAGCTTTTCCAGCGACATCGTCGCGAAATCGACTTCCGGAACGTCCGGCAACGCCTCGTAAACCATCGACACCAGAACGTCCTGACCTTCGGCCCACGGCTCGCTCGCCATCTTGACCTCGGGCTGAATCGCCGGTCGGTCGCCGGTCTCGTCGAAATGCGCTTTCACCGCGGCGTCGATGCTCTCCTGCATCGCTTCGCCCAGAACCGACTTTCCGAACATCTTCTTCATCAGCGCCGCCGGGGCCTTGCCCTTGCGAAAGCCCTTCATCTGGAAGTCCTTGCGGGCCTCCTCGAGCTTCTCCGTGACCTTGGCCTCCAGCTCGGCGGCCGGCACCGTGATGGAGTAGCCTTTTTTCAAGCCTTCGTTCAGGGTCTGAGTGACCTGCATTCGTCCGTCCTCGTCGTCAAATCTGGTGCGGGCGAAGGGACTTGAACCCCCACGCCTTGCGGCGCCAGAACCTAAATCTGGTGCGTCTGCCAATTCCGCCACGCCCGCGGTCGGGCCGCGTCGCCGCATCCCGAATGAGCGGTTGTCCTAACAGACGCCCCGGCCGCGCGCGAGCGAAAAATGCTGCCGCGCAGCCTCCGGGGCGCCGCGCGGCGCCGCTTCACGCCTTGCCGACGAATTAGACAAGCTGCTTAGTTTGTGCACATACTTGACGGATTCCGAACCGCCTCTCCACAGTCATGCCGAGCCCGCGTTGAAACCTCGGTATCAAGCTGTTCTCAAGGCGGGACCCCGGAAAAACCGGTCTCAGAAGGACCCACGCAGGGAGTGCGCCGCCGTGAAAAAGATCGAGGCCATCATAAAGCCGTTCAAACTCGACGAGGTGAAGGAAGCGCTGCAGGAAATCGGCATCCAGGGGTTGAGCGTTACGGAAGCCAAGGGGTTCGGCCGTCAGAAGGGCCACACCGAGCTCTACCGCGGCGCGGAATACGTCGTGGATTTCCTGCCGAAGGTGAAGATAGAAGTCGTCCTCGCCGATGAACAGGTCGACGCTGCAGTCGAGGCCATCGTCAACGCCGCCAAGACCGGGAAGATAGGCGACGGCAAGATTTTCATTATGTCCGTCGAGCAAGCCATCCGCATCCGCACCGGCGAAGAGGGCAACGACGCCCTCTGACGGCCCAAACCCCGGCGACATTTTCCGTACACCATCGAGGACAACACATGGCCGACACTGCTACCGTTCTGAAGACGATAAAGGATGAAGACATCGTCTATGTCGACGTCCGCTTCTGCGACCCGCGTGGCCGCCTGCACCATGTCAGCGTCATTTCGGAGCTGGTCGACGAGGAATTCCTCGAGGAGGGCTTCATGTTCGACGGCTCGTCCATCGCCGGCTGGAAGGGCATCGAGGAATCCGACATGAAGCTCATGCCGGACCCGAAGTCGATGTACATCGACCCGTTCTACGCTGAAAAGACCCTCTGCATCCACTGCACCGTGCTCGAGCCAGACACCAACGAGCCGTATGCCCGCGACCCGCGCGGCACCGCCGAAAAGGCCGAAGCCTATCTGAAGTCCTCCGGTATCGGCGATACCGCCTACTTTGGCCCCGAAGCCGAGTTCTTCCTCTTCGACGACGTGCGCTATTCGAACGCGCCGAACAAGGTCAGCTTCCAGATCGACGCCGTCGATGCGGCCTGGAACACCGACACCGAATACGAATCCGGCAACATGGGCCACCGGCCCGGCGTCAAGGGCGGCTACTTCCCGGTCAACCCGACCGACAGCGCCCAGGACATCCGCTCCGAGATGCTGTCGACGATGAAGCGCATGGGCATCAAGGTCGACAAGCACCACCACGAGGTCGCCTCCGCCCAGCACGAGCTCGGCATGGTCTTCGGCGGGCTGACCGAGCAGGCCGACAACATCCTGAAATACAAGTACATCATCCACAACGTCGCCGCCGCCTACGGCAAGACCGCGACCTTCATGCCCAAGCCCTACTACGGCGACAACGGCTCGGGGATGCATGTCAACATGTCGATCTGGAAGGACGGCAAGCCGCTGTTCGCCGGCGACAAGTACGCCGATCTCTCCGACGAGGCGCTGTGGTTCATCGGCGGCATCCTCAAGCACGCCAAGACGCTGAACGCATTCACCAACCCATCGACCAACAGCTACAAGCGCCTGATCCCGGGCTTCGAGGCGCCGGTGCTGCGCGCCTATTCCGCCCGGAACCGCTCGGGCTGCGTCCGCATCCCGTGGTCCGAAAGCCCCAAGGCCAAGCGTGTCGAGGCGCGCTTTCCCGACCCGGCCGCGAACCCCTATCTCGCCTTCGCCGCCCTGCTGATGGCCGGCATCGACGGCATCAAGAACAAGATCGACCCCGGCGAGGCGTCCGACAAGGATCTCTACGACCTGCCCCCCGAGGAGCTCGCCGCGATTCCGACCGTCTGCGGATCGCTTCGCGAGGCGCTCGACAGTCTGGCCGCCGACCACGACTTCCTGATCGCCGGCGACGTGTTCACCAAGGACCAGATCGACTCCTACATCGCGCTGAAGTTCCAGGAAGTCTACATGTTCGAGCACACCCCGCACCCGGTCGAATACCAGATGTACTACTCCTGCTGACGCGCCGGCGCGTGGTCTGACGCCAAGGGCGGCGCTCCGGCGCCGCCTTTTCCTTCGCCCGAACCGCGCCGGTCCGTTCCGGACGCTAACCATAAATTCGCACTTTCGCAGTCTGATCGCCCCGCCTGAAACGGGAGGCGATCCTTGCGCGCACATCTGTCCAGCCTGCTTTTGCTCAGCCTTCTCGCGACCGCCGCTTCGGCCCAGGTCGCCGGATGCGACGCAGTCAGCATCGAGGCCTTCGGCCGCGTCGTCGCCGGCTGCACCGTCGCCGGGCCCGATATCGACGCCCGCGTCGTCGGGGACAATCCCGGCTTCGCCTTTCACGACGACCCGAACGCCGTCAGCGCGGACAAGACGGGGCACGACGCCGCCGCGTCCAGCAGCGCGCAGATGGGGCGCCACGCTCGCGACTGGCGCGTCGTCGCCGGCGCAGCGGCGCCCGAAGGCTGCGGCGTCCCACCGGAAACCGACCCTCGCACTCCAATGTCCGGCGCACCCGGATGCGACGGCGTCGAACGCACCGCCGCAACCTGTCAGCGCTGGTTCTGCGACGATAGCGAGGCCGGCGGGGCGCCTCCCGTCGACGGCGACCGCCAATCCGATCACCCATTAACCGATTAACCGTGATCTGCTATCCTGCCCGAAAGGGACCATAAATGCGGATCATACTCGGCGCGATCTTCTTTGCCCTCGCGATTCTCGGTCCCGCCCCGCCGATGGCCCGCGCCGAGGTCGAGATCACCGGCGAAGCGCGGGTGCTCGACGGCGACACGCTCGACATCGGCCCGGTCCGCATTCGCCTCTTCGGCGTCGATGCGCCCGAAACCCGCCAGACCTGTGCGACGTCCACCGGCGCCTGGGCCTGCGGGGCCGCCGCCACGCAGCGCATCGTCGATCTGACCGAAGGCCGCGACACGACGTGCATCCCGGTCGAGCGCGACGCGTACGGCCGCCTCGTCTCCACCTGCACGACCGAAGGCGTCGACCTCGCCGAAACCCTTGTCGCCGAGGGCCTCGCCTGGGCCTTCACCCGCTACTCCGATGTCTACGCCGAGATCGAAGCCACCGCCCGCACCCGCGCCGCCGGCATCTGGCAGGCCGAGACGCCGCCCGCCTGGGACTGGCGCGAAACCGCCTGGACTTCGGCCTCGGGCACGGCCCCCGCCGGCTGCCCGATCAAGGGCAACATCAACCGCGCAGGGACCCGCATCTACCACACGCCGTGGTCGCGCAACTACGCCCGCACCGAGATCAACGAAGCCTACGGCGAACGCTGGTTCTGCGACGAAGCCGAAGCCCTCGCCGCCGGCTGGCGCGCGCCGGGATGACGCGAAGCCCAGATCGGCGCGCGCCCGGCCAACGCCGCCTCCACTTGCGCTGAACGCCCGACGGTCACATAAGTCGGCGGCCATGCGGGCGCGCAACACGTCGTCCCGTGGCGCGGGACAGAGCACCCGATCATCGACCGGGCGGACAATCGAGCAGGCGGAAACCGATGACGAACCCAGGCGCCGCACCGGGCCCAGCGCCCGCCCGCGAAATCCCGGCGAAAATGGCGGACAGGCTGATCGTCGCCCTCGACGTGCGAAGCCCCGATGAGGCCCGGCGGATCGTCCGGGACCTCGACGGAGCCGTGTCGTTCTTCAAGATCGGCCTCTGGCTGCTGTTCGCCGAAGGAACCGACCGGCTGATCGACGATCTCGTTAAGGCCGGAAAGCACGTCTTTCTCGACTACAAGATGTTCGATATCGGTGAAACGGTGCGCGAAGGCGTCGCGCGGGCGCGCGACCGGGGCATAAAATTCGTCACCGTTCACGGCGACGACGAGATCATCCGCTCGGCGGTCGAGGGAAAGAACAACTCGGATTTCCTGAAAATCCTGACGATCACCGTCCTGACCAGCATGAACGACGACGACCTCAAGGCAATGGGCTATGCGGTGACGGTCAAGGAACTCGTCGAGATCAGGGTAAGGACCGCGCTGAAGTGCGGCAGCGACGGCATCATCGCGTCCGCCGCGGACAATCCGAACGCGATCCGGCGTCTGGTCGCCAACCAGGGATTGCTGATCGCGACGCCGGGGGTGCGCCCCGCCGGCTTCGGCGTAAACGACCACAAGCGACCGGCGACACCGGCCGAGGCGATCGGCGGCGGCGCCGACTACGTGATCATGGGTCGGCCCATCCTGCAGGCCGAGAACATGCGCGCGCGGGCCGAGGCGGTGATCGCCGAAATGGCGACGGCGGAAACCCCGCACCCGGCCGATTTACCGCCGGCGCGCCGCCCGTCACGCCGCCAGCGCCCTCGCACAACGCGGGATCATGCTGGCGACATAGCCCGCGAACTCGAAATTCGGACGCTCCAGATGCGACAGCGGCCCCGGCGCGGACAGCCCGGCGCAAAGCCCACGATAGACCCGCTCGGTGCAGCCCTTGTCCTCCATGTTGACCGCATCGAGCAGCCCCTTCAGTGCAGCGAAATGCGCAGGCGCCGCCGGATCGGCGATGAACTCGGGCGCGAGCCCGCCGCCGTAGAGGATGTTCACGTGGTCCGGGCCGTCGGGCGTCAGGCACAGGTACCAGAAGTAGCCGGGCGTCAGCGTGATCAGGAACGCCGGATAGATCGCCAGCAACCAGGTGATCCGCCGCTGGTCGCCGGCAAGCGCCGTGTTTGACGGATGGGCGAGCGACAGCGGCACAGTGTCGTTCTTGACGATCCAGTGGTGGTTGAACGCCGCGTTTCCTTCGGGGCAGGTCATCAACTCGAGATCGACCGAGCCGCCGATCGTCCCGGCGTGACAGGCGGGCAGGTGATAGCTCTCCATGAAGTTCTCGGCCAGCACCTTCCAGTTGGTGTTCCAGCGATGCTCTTCGCGGAACGTCTCGACATAGGTCTCCATCGGCAGATAGCCGACCAGATCGGACACCGCCCGCAGCCGAACTGCCGGCGCCTCCGCCTCCGGATCGAGCGTGACCAGGATCCAGCCGAGCCAGTCCGCGCAGCGCACCGACGGCAGCCGGATCGCCTCCCGGCAGAAGCTCTCGTTTCGCGTCATCGCCGGCGCTCCGCGCAACGACCCGTCGAGATTGTAGGTCCAGGCGTGATACGGGCAGGTGATCGCCCGCACGTTGCCCCGCCCCTCCAGCAGCACCGACATCCGGTGCCGGCAGACGTTGGACATCGCGCGCAAGTCCCCGTCCCGGTCGCGCAACACGATCACCGGCTCGCCTGCGATCACCGTCGTCAGATAGTCGCCCGGCGCCGTCAACGCATCGGCGCGCCCGACGCAGATCCATTCCTTTGCGAAGATGTGCCGCTCCTCGGCCCTCGCGAACTCGGGCGAGGTATAGACCGACTTCGGCATCGCCCGCGCCGTCTCGAAACGCCCTGAGACGTTGGCCCGCAACTCCTCGATCGGGCTCAGGCGCAGATGCTCGGTCATTCGCCCGCCCGCGTCGCGGAGGCGCGGTGGTCCTCGCAGGTGCGGATCAACGTCGGCCCTCCCGGTACGCTCGGCGACGCTTCGAGCCTACAGTATCGACGGCGCGGGTAAAACGGATCTTCGGGTTCGCGGACCGGATCATCACACGCGACAAGCGGAAAATTCCACGCAGCAATATTGATATATTTCAATATGTTACCCGGATAACGGACGGTTATGCGCCGCCGGGTCCGCCGAGATGGCCCGCTGCGCGGCACTTGCCACGTCCGCACCGGCCTTACAAACTCACCCCGCCCCGCAGGAGACCCCGATGACCCGACCGCCCAGCCAGCTCCGCCTTTCGCCCGCCACCCGCGCCGCCCAGGCGCTGCGTCACATCGACGAGCGCACCGGCGGCGTCACTCCCGCCATCGAGTTCTCCGCCACCTTCGCCCGCGACGAGGACTACGCCCCGCGCCAGCGCTACATCTACGCCCGCGACGGCGGCCCGACCGTCGAGCACGCCGAAGCCATCCTCGCCGATCTCGACGGCGCCGCAGGAACCCTCGTCTTCGCCAGCGGCATGGCGGCGCTCGTCGCGCTGCTCGAGACGCTGGAGACCGGCGACCATGTCGCGGCGCCACTCTCGATCTACCACGGCGCGCTCAGCTGGCTCAAGAGGCTCGGCGACCGGCGCGGCATCGAGACGACGTTCTTCGATGCGACCGACCCACGCGCGCTCGAAGCCGCGCTCCAGCCCGGCCGCACCAGACTCGTCTGGATCGAGAGCCCGACCAATCCGATGTGGGACGTCATCGACATCGCCGCCGCCGCCGAGGCCGCCCACGCCGCCGGCGCCCGCCTCGCGGTCGACTGCACCGTCGCCCCGCCCTGCACGACGCTCGCCCTCGCGCTCGGCGCGGATTTCGCGTTCCATTCCGGCACCAAGTATCTCGGCGGCCACTCCGACCTGACCGCCGGCGTGCTCAGCTCCGCCCGCGCCGACGCCGCCTGGGACGAGATCCGCGCCGTTCGCCATCTGATGGGCAGCGTCATCGCCGCGTTCGAGGCATGGCTGCTGATCCGCGGCCTGCGCACGCTCTACCTGCGCTACGAGCGCGCCAGCGCCAGCGCGCTCGCCATCGCCACCCATCTTGAAACCCACCGCGGCGTCGCGCGCGTGCTCTATCCGGGCCTGCCTGGACATCCCGGCCACGCCGTCGCCGCCCGCCAGATGACCGGCGGCTTCGGCGGGATGCTCTCAATCCTCGTCGCGGGGACCGAAGGCCAGGCCCGCGACGTCGCCCGCTTCGCCCAGGTCTTCATTCCCGCCACGTCGCTCGGCGGCGTCGAGAGCCTGATCGAACACCGCAAGGCCGTCGAAGGCCCGGACTCGGTGACGCCCGCCATGCTGCTGCGCCTTTCGATCGGGATCGAGGACCCGGCGGATCTGATCGCGGATCTTGACCAGGCGCTGGAACGGGCCGGATGCGGCGTCTGAGCCAATCGCCGCGCGATCCTTCCTTCGTTCAGGATCCTTATCCATTCTACGACCGCGCCCGCGAGGCCGGGCGACTGTTCTTCTGGGAGGATTACGGCCATCCCTGCGCGGCCGGATACGACACGGTGAACGCCCTGCTGCGCGACCGCCGCTTCGGGCGCGAGGCGCCCCCCGACCTCGCGCCGACGCGCCCGGCCCATCTCGCGGAGTTCTACGCGGTCGACGACCTCGCGATGCTCGACCGCGAACCGCCCGCCCATACCCGCCTGCGCGGCCTCGTGCTGCGCGGCTTCACGTCACGGCGCATCGCGGCCCTCGCGCCCGAGATCGCGGCGCTCGCCCACGACCTCATCGACCGGATCGAGGGGCCGGAGTTCGACCTGCTGTCCGCCTTCGCCGAGCGACTGCCGGTGGTCGTCATCGCCCGTCTGCTCGGCGTTCCCGAAACCATGTCCGACCAACTCCTCGGCTGGTCGCACGCCATGGTCGCCCTTTACCAGGCACGCCGTGACCGCGCCGTCGAGGACGCCGCCAACGCCGCGGCGCGCGACTTCGCCGGCTTCCTGCGCGACCATGTCGCCAGCCGCCGCGCGACCCCGGCCGACGACCTGATCAGCCACCTGATCGGCGCCGAGCGCGAGGGCGAGCGCCTGACGACCGACGAGTTGATCGCCAATTGCGTCCAACTCCTGAACGCCGGGCACGAGGCGACCGTCCACGCCATCGGCAACGGGATGCGCGCAATTCTGAGCGAGGGTCGCAACGCGTTGGGGATGTTCGACACCGAGGCGGCGACGACATCCGCGGTCGAGGAAATCCTGCGTTTCGATCCGCCGCTCCACTTGTTCACCCGGATCGCCCTGACCGATGTGGAGATCTTTGGCCATCGTTTCGCCCGAGGCGCCATGGTCGGCTGCCTTCTCGCGGCGGCTAATCGTGATCCGGGGCCGTGGCCCGATCCCGGCCGTTTCGATGGCGCCCGCTTCGGCCCGGTCCGCCGGAACTCGGCGCACCTCGCGTTCGGGGCGGGCATCCATTTCTGCGTCGGGGCGCCGCTCGCGCGGCTCGAACTGACCGTCGCCCTGCCGATCCTCGCCGACCGACTGCCGGATCTCGCCCTGGCGGAACCACCGGTGTTTGCCGACCGTTATCACTTTCGCGGCCTCGAGCGACTGCGCCTGAAGCGTGGCTGAAAGTGCCGGCACGTCCCCTACGCCCTCCGGCTGGGTTGCGGGGCGAGCCGCAACGGACGGTCGGGCGAATCGAGCGGCGCTACTCGCCGAACCAGACGTCGATCCGACCGATACGCATGCCAACCTCGGCGCCCGTCCGGGCGCGCAGATCGAGTGGTGGTCCAGCCAGCGGCTCCAAGACCCGCCGCAGGGTCTCGGCGGCCGCCCGGTCGTCCGCATGAAAGTACTCGATCCGCGGACGACCGGTCGCGAAGGGCATCGGGTGAAGCGCCACGCTTCGATACCCGGCGCCCAGCACCGCGGTGCGCAGCTGGTCCAGCCGCGCCGACCCGAACACCGGACCGGTGCGCAACAAAACGTCCGTTGCGGAGGTCGCCGTCGCGCCAGCGTCCTGACCGCCCGCGGACCCTTCGACAGAGGACCCTTCGAGCGTCAGGACCGCCGCTGGCGCGGGAATGGCCGCAGTCTTCGCCGGCGTCGGACGGAACATGATGGCCAGCACGACGATACCGGCCGCCAGGATCAAGCCGACCAGCACGCCGATCCGCAGTTGCCGCCGTCCCGAAGAATGCGCATCGGGAGCGTCGACCGCCGACGCCGCCGCGGGCGAACTCGCGGGGAAACCCGCCGCGCGGGGGCCGTTCGACATCCCGGAGCGAGCCGCCGCGTCGAAAGTCGGCACTGCGTCGATGCCGGCGCCGCTGTCCGCGCCCGCTGCGGCGCTCCGACCGGCGTCGCTCGGGGCAGGCGCGGCTGCGAGCGGGTTCATCAGAACGATAACTTCCGTCGTCGCACTCTTCGGCGCCTGGCCGCCCGCTTCGGTCTCCGACCGTTCATCGTCCGACCGTCGTGATGCGTCACGGGCGCGCGCCGCCGGGGCGACCCGCAACGGCGGAGCGGCGATGTCGCCGAACGGATCGGGCGGCGTTTCGGTGATCCCGACCCGCCGGGGCGGCGCAACGCCGAGCACCCCCCCGGAAAGCGTCGCCTTTTCCTCTCGCCGGATCGGCCCACGCCTACCGTTTGCTTCCATCGCCTCGCACTCGCTCCACAACCGCAGGCCAATCCACACCTTGGACGCCGTGCACACAGCGTAACACCCTAGGCCAACACACACGACCAAGGTGTTATCAGTGCATTAACGCAACCACCGCCCGCCCGTCACCCCGAAACGGCCGCCTGATACCAGTCCACGATGCGTTGGCGCTCCACTGGCTCCATTCCACTGACGTTGCCCGGCGGCATTGCGTGCGAACGCCCCGCCTGCAGATAAATCTCGCGGGCGTGGACGGCGACGTCGCGCTCGGTCTCGAGAACGACGCCCTTCGGCGCCCAGTTCAGCCCCGGCCAGAACACTTCGCGCGCATGGCACATCGAACAGCGCCCGGTCACCGCTTGCGTCACTTCCCCGAAACCCTCGGTTGAAGCGAAGCGCGCTTCGAGCGCTGTCATCTCGACGTCCTCAGGCGGGGCGTTTCCCGAGAAGGTCGAGAGCCAAATGATCACGATGAAGATCATCGCGGTGGCGAACCATGTCCAGGTCGGGTTGCCTTGGCGCGCGTGGATCGTGTTGAAATAGTGCCGAATCGTCACGCCCATCAGGAATACGAGACTGGCGATCAGCCAGTTGAACTCGGTGGCGAAGGCCAACGGATAGTGGTTCGACAGCATCAGGAATATTACGGGGAGCGTCAGATAGTTGTTATGCGTCGAGCGCAGCTTGGCGATCTTGCCGTATCTCGGGTCCGGCGTGCGCCCTGCCTTCAGGTCGTCCACGACGATGCGCTGGTTCGGCATGATGATGAAGAACACGTTCGCCGTCATGATCGTCGCGGTAAAGGCCCCGAGATGCAGCAGCGCCGCGCGCCCGGTAAACACCTGCGTGTAGCCCCACGACATCGCGACCAGCAGCCCGAACAGGATCACCATCAGCGTCGTCGGGTTCTCGCCGAGCGGTGATTTGCACAACTGGTCGTAAAAGACCCAGCCGAAGCCAAGCGACGCCATCGAGACCATGATCGCGACCGGAACCGACATCTCCAGCACGCGGGGGTCGATCAGGTAAAGCTCGGCCCCGGCGTAGTAGAGCACCGCCAGCATCGCTGCGCCCGACAGCCACGTGGCGTAGCTTTCCCATTTGAACCACGTCAGATGATCGGGCATCGTCGCGGGCGCGACCATGTACTTCTGGATATGATAGAATCCGCCGCCGTGGACCTGCCATTCCTCGCCGGTGGCGCCCGGCGGCAGATGCGGCGCCTTCTGCAATCCCAGATCGAGCGCGATGAAGTAGAACGACGACCCGATCCAGGCGATGGCGGTGATGACGTGCACCCACCGCACCGCGAACGCCAACCAGTCCCAGAAAACAGCGAAATCGTACATGCCTTGTCTCCGTTACTCCGACCCCAGCCTGATAGAGAACGACTTTCCCGCAAATCCCGCAGATGCATCAGGACTTTCGTGAAATCCCTGAAAATGATAACCCCGGCGCCATGTCGTACGTCAACACCCTGCGAACCTTCGTGCGCGTCTACGAACTCGGGTCGATGTCCGCCGCCGGCCGTGACCAGCGCATCTCGGCCGCCGTGGCAAGCGCACGGATAGCGGAGCTGGAAAAACACCTCGGGATACGGTTGTTCAACCGGACGACCCGCAGCCTGCAGCCGACCGAACAGGGCGCGATCTTCTACAAGGGCGCGTTGAAGATCCTCGAAACGATCGAGGAGGCCGAAGCCGCGGTCGCGGACGTCTCGCGCAACCCGCGCGGCTCGATCCATGTCGCGGCGCCGCTCGGGATCGGCAAGCGGCTGATCGCGCCGCTCATTCCCGGCTTCAAGGACCTCTACCCGCAAGTCGACGTGCGTCTGCGGCTCAGCGACCGCCGGCTCGACGTCACCGCCGAGGGGCTCGACGTCGCCTTCCTGCTCGGCGCGCTCGAGGATTCGAACCTGCGCGTGCGCCCGATCGCCGACTGCCGCCGTGTCCTCGTCGCCTCGCCCGCCTACATCGAGCGCCGTGGCGCGCCGAAGGACGGTCAGGCGCTGATCGAGCAGCGGCACAGTTGCCTGATGTTGCGCTATCCCGGCGCACGCGAATTCGTCTGGACCCTCGTGACCCCGTCCGGCCCGCAGCGCTTCGACGTGACCGGACCCTTCGAGTCCGACGACGGCGACGTTCTGACAGGCTGGGCGCTTCAGGGCCGCGGGATCATCCTCAAACCGGTGTTCGAGATCGCCGATCATCTCGCTTCCGGGGACCTCGTCGTCGTCGCCGAGGCCACCCCGCCGCAGGACGTCCGCCTCGCCGCGCTGTTCCCGCACAAACGCCTGCAGGACCCGAAGATCCGGCTCTTCATCGATCACATGGTGAGCGCCTGCAAGAAGGCGTTGGCGAAGTTGCCGGCGTAACGCGGCGGTCGCGGCTCAGTCGGCGCCCGAACCGGACTCCACCGGCACGATCACCTCGTTCCGCCGCAGAAACCACGGCGTGAACGGATCGTTGTAATAGGCATAGGTCGGCGGCCCCGTCGCCGCGAGCCCGCGCGCCGCCAACCATTCCGCCAGCCGCGCCTCGGCCCGGCCGAAATTCGCGTCGCTCCAGCGGCCAGAGAACCGGATCGCCGTGACACGCGCCGCCGGCGCCGCCTCCAGCCGCACGTCACCGCCCGGCGGGGGCAGGCTCCCGAGGCTCGACGCGGCCGGCATAATGAACCGAACTCGCCAGCCCTCCGCCCCGGACGTCTGGGTCACCGGCGCGGTCATGGCGATCTTGTCCCCGTCACGCCCCTTAGCGAAGATGTAGCGCGCCAGCGGACCGAACGCCGCGCGCACGGCCGCGTCCCGGTCGCCGGACCGCGTCACCTCGGCCACAACCATCGCCGAATACCGGCGCAGCTCGATGTCCCCGTCCCGGATCTCCACCGCGTAGGCCGGAGTCTCGACCCGGGTGGCCGCGACGTACCAGGCCAAGGCTCCCGCCAAGACGAGCGCGGCCATCCCAAGCGCGATCCAGCCCATCCGCCTCATGTCCCGGCCAGCACGGCGCGCGACACGGCCCGGCCGCTCGCCACCGCGTCGCCCGCGTCCGGGCCAAGGCACCAGTCCCCGGCGAGCCCGAGCCCCGCACCTTCGTCCCACAGGCAGGGCGCGCCGAGCGGCCGCGCCACCCGGGCGAAGCGCCAGCGATGCGCGGTTACATGGCTCGGCGCCGCCGCGCCGGTCGCGTCGCGGAAGGCGGCGATCAGCCGCGCCGCGACGCACCCGGCCGCGCTTTCGAGCTCGATCTGTGCAAAAACGTCGTCCGCATGGATCACCCAGGCCTCGCCCGCCGGTCGATCGGGTTTGGCCGAATTGCGCAGCGCCAGGCCGAGGGGCGCGGCCAGGGCGGGCCGCCAGTCCGGTCCGCGCACGGGCGCGTCGAACGTCGCCATCACCGTCCAGCCGGGACGCATCTTCGCGTCCGCCAAACCGGCGAAGGCATCCGCCCGGTCGCCGAGCAGCGCGAGCGCCTGCGGCGCCGGAATTGCGAGCAGCACCGCGTCGAAACCCTCCGCATCGCCTGAACCCACCGTATCACCCGCCGCGCACCTCACGCGCCAGCGCCCGGCGACACGGTCCAGCCCCACGACCCGCGCGCCGCTGCGGATCTCGAGGCCCGCCCCGAGCGTCCGGCCGATGGCGGAGTTGCCCGGACGCCCGACCCAGCCGTCGCGCCAGCGCACCGCGCCGGGCGGCTCGAAGCCGTGGAGCAGCGGCGCGCCATGGTCGAAGGCCGCGCCCTCGCTTCGCCGCGTCGCGATCCTGCCCCCAAGGCCGCCGCTCTTTTCGTACACACGCACCGCGCGTCCGGCTTCGCGGAGCGTGTGGGCTGCCGTCAGTCCGGCGAGTCCCGCCCCGATGATCGCGATGTTCATGTCGGATCAGATAGGCGGTTCGCCCCGCTTGGCCAGAGCGAAGGGCGAGAGCTGGCGCCACGTTGCGCCGCGCGCTATTCCGCGGCGGCCAGGACGTCTGCGGCCCGTCGCACCCGCTCATCGACCAGTCGCACCCGCACGAGGCTGATGACGAACGCCAGCGTCAGCGCCAGCACCACGGTCGGCCCCGGCGCGCTGTCAAGCCAGAAGCTCGCGTAGACGCCGGTGATCACAGCGCCCACGGTCACCGTCGCCGCGACGGCCAGCATCGCGCCGAAGCTTCGCACCCACAGAAACGCCACCGCGCCAGGCCCGATCAACAGCGCGATCGACAGGATGATTCCGACGGCCTTCAACGCCGCCACCACCATCAGCGCCACCAGCGCCAGCAGCCCGTAATGCAGCAACCGCACCGGCAAGCCGATCGCCTGCGCGTGCTGCGGATCGAACGAATACGCCAGCAGGTCGCGCGAGCGCGCGAGCACCGCGAGCCCGACGAAGCCTGCGATCAGCGCCGAATTTCCGACATCGCCCCAGGTCACCCCGAGCGGATCGCCGAACAGGATATGGTCGAGATGCACGTCGGTCACCGTCTGGACATAGAGCACGATCCCGAGACCAAACATTCCCGAGAACACGATGCCCATCACCGTATCTTCCTTGACCCGGCTGTTTTCCTTCAGAAACCCCGTCGCCACCGCGCAGAACATGCCAGCGGTGAACGCGCCGATCGCCAGCGGGATCGCCAGCCAGTAGGCGAGCACGATCCCCGGCAGCACCGCATGGCTGATCGCGTCGCCCATCAGCGACCAGCCGCGCAGCACCAGATAGCATGACAGCAGCGCCATCGGCACGGCCACGACCAGCGTGATCGCGAATGCCCGCTGCATGAAATCGAACTGCATCGGCAGCGCCAGCGTCTCGATCATTCGAGCGCCTCCCGCCCACGCCGCCGCGCCGCCAGCAACCCGTGCTTCGGCGCAAGTACGAAGGCCGTGAGGAACAGCAGCGTCTGGAGCACCACGATGATCCCGCCCGTCGCCCCGTCGAGAAAGAAGCTCGCATACGCCCCGACCGCGCAGGTCGCGGCGCCGATCCCCGCCGACAAGGCGATCAGCCGTTCGAACCGGTCGGTCAGCAGATAGGCGGTCGCCCCCGGGGTCACGACCAGCGCGATCACCAGAAACGCCCCCACCGTCTGCAACGCCGCCACCGTCGAGGCGGCGAGCAGCGTGAAGAACAGGACCTTCAGCGCAGTCGGCCGCAGCCCGATGCTGCGCGCATGGTTCTCGTCGAAGAACACCACCATCAGGTCGCGCCATTTCGCCAGCAGAATGACGAGCGACACCGCCCCGATGATCGCGAGTTGCAGCGTGTCGCCCGGCGTGATCGCGAGGATGTTGCCGAGCATGATCGTCTGCACATTCACACTGGTTGGCGCAATCGAGACGATGAACAGCCCCAGCCCGAAAAACGATGTGAAGATCATCCCGATCACCGCGTCCTGCTTCAGCCGGGTGATCTCGCCCAGCCCCAGCATCGCGCCCGCCGCCAGTCCGCCGGCGATGAACGCGCCGACCGAGAACGGCAGGCCGAGCAGATAGGCGCCCGCGACGCCCGGCACGATAGCATGGCTCAGCGCGTCGCCGATCAGCGACCAGCCCTTGAGCATCAGAAAGCACGACAGGAATCCGCAGACACAGCCGACCAGCGCGCTGACCCAGATCGCGTTGACCATGTACTGATAGCCGAACGGCTCGAGCAGCACGCTCATCGCCGAGCCTCCCCGGTCTCGCGCTCTGCCTCCTCGGTGTCGTCGTAGATCACGAACGGCCGCTCGTCGTCCGAGATCACCGTCAGCCGGCGATGGTCGGCGTCGTCGTGGTGCAGAGCCGCGCCGCCCATGACGAAATGCCGCAGCGCGCCGCCGAACGCGACCTGCAGGTTCTTGCGGGTGAACACCTCCGCCGTCGGCCCCGACGCGAGCACGGTGCGATTGATCAGGATCGCCCGGTCGCAGAAGTCCGGCACCGAGCCGAGATTATGCGTCGAGACCAGCATCACGCGGCCCTCGGCGCGCAATTCCCCCAGCAGCGCCACGATCTGCTCCTCGGTCGTCACGTCGACCCCGGTGAACGGCTCATCGAGCAGGATCACCTGGCCCTCCTGCGCCAGAGCGCGCGCCAGAAACACCCGCTTCTTCTGCCCGCCGCTCAATTCGCCGATCTGGCGCTTGCGGTAGTCGGTCATGCCGACGCGGCCCAGCGCATCTGCGACCATCGCATGGTCGTTCGCCGAAGCGCGCCGCAGCCAACCCATGTGGCCATACCGGCCCATCATCACCACGTCCTCGACCAGCACCGGAAACGTCCAGTCCACCTCCTCGGCCTGGGGCACGTAGGCGACGAGGCTGCGCTTGAGCGCCTCGTTCCGGCTCAGGCCGAGGATCGAGATAGAGCCGCGCTGCGCCGGCGCGAACCCCATGATCGCCTTGAACAGCGTCGACTTGCCCGAGCCGTTCACCCCGACCAGCGCCGTGATCGAGCCGCGCGGTATGGAAAAGCTCACATCCCGGATCGCGGTTGCGCCGTTGCGATAGGTCACCTGCAGCCCTTCGGCCACCAGTCCCGGCTCTGCCAGGTCCCTCATTGGTTCAGCCCTGCGCTCAGTCCCTGCGCGATGGTCTCCGTCGTGACGCGCAGCATGTCGAGATAGGTCGGAGCCGGTCCGTCGGGACCGGTCAGGCTGTCGACATAGAGCACGCCGCCGTATGCGGCGCCCGTCTCGCGCGCGATCTGCTGCGCGGCGTCGGGCGGGATCGTGCTCTCGCTGAAAACCGCCGGGATCTCGAGTTCGCGCACCTTGTCGATCACCTTGCGCACCTGCTGCGGCGTGCCCTGCTGGTCGGCGTTTATCGGCCAGATGTAGAGCTCATTGAGCCCGAAGTCCCGCGCGAGATAGCTGAACGCGCCCTCCGAACTGACCAGCCAGCGCTTGTCGTCCGGGATCGCGTCGAGGGCGACCCGGATCGGCGCCACCGTCGCGCGGATCTCGTCCGAGTACGCCGCAGCGTTGGCGTCGTAGATCGCGGCGTTCGGGGGGTCCGCCGCTCCCAGCGCCGTGCGGATATTCTCGACATAGATCAGCGCCACGTCCGGCGACATCCAGGCGTGCGGGTTCGCACGGCCCTCATAGGGGCCGTCCGCGATGCCCACCGGCTCGACGCCGTCCGTCAGCGTGGCGGACGGCACGTCTGACAGATTGGCGAGGAACTTCTCGAACCATTGCTCGAGGTTCAGCCCGTTCCACAGGATCAGGTCGGCGCCTTGGGCGCGCAGGATGTCGCCCGGCGTCGGCTGATAGTAATGTACCTCCGCGCCGGGCTTGGTCAGCGATTCCACCTCCGCCGCCTCGCCTGCGACATTGCCCGCCATATCGGCGATGATCGTGAAGGTGGTGACAACCTTGAGTTTTTCCTGCGCGGCGGCTGGCAGGGAAACCGCCAGGGCGAAAGCAAGACAAAGCGCCGTTCGAAACATCCGATTCTCCGAGTTCATGCGCGGCCAAGATAGCCGCAGCCGCCCCGATGTCAATGCAAATGCAAATCGTTTGCAGTTATCACCTTTGCAATCGTGCGCGGCGTCGATAAGGTTCCCGGTCATGGGCGCGCCGTCGAAACACGCGGACTACGAGGGGATGTTGCGCGTCGCGGGTCTGCGCAGCACAAAGCCGCGCCGCATCATCCTCGAGATCCTGCACAACGCCGAAGGCCATCCCGACGCCGCGGCCATCTTCGAACAGGCCGCTGCGCGCGACAGCCGGATATCGCTCGCCACCGTCTATCGCACGATGAAGGCGCTCGAGGAGTCGGGCGCGATCCAGCGTCACGCCTTCGGCCACGGCCCGGCCCGCTTCGAGCAAGCGCATGTCGGCCACCACGACCACCTCATCGACCTCGACACGGGCGAGGTGATCGAGTTCACAAGCGCGCGCATCGAGGCGATCCAGGCCGAGATCGCCGCCCGCCTCGGCTACGAGATCGTCCACCACCGCCTCGAGCTGTACGGCCGCCGCATCAAGGGCTGACCGGCGCCGCGTCGAGCGCCTCCCGGGCCGCGGTGAACCCGAGTAGCGACACCGGAAGCCGCACCCGCACCCCGTCCTCCAGCGTCAGCATCACGGTGGCCGACCGCTCGCGCTTCAGGGCCGCCAGCAACGGCGGGTCCAGCGGCGCCTCCGCCACGCATCCGGCGACGCCACAGGTTCGCCAGGCGAGCGCCCGGGGCGGATCGTCGCCGATGACCAGCGTCGCGCCGTCGGGCAACAGCAGCGGCAGCGGCGTGCGCAGCGCGAGCCCGGCGCCGTCGCCGCGCCCGACGACGTTCACCGTCATCAGCTCCGACCCGTCCGCGGCGCGCAACGACGTGCGGATCGCGCAAGGCCCCACGGCGCAGTCGATCCGCCAGTCGCGAAACTCCCGCCCGCGCGCATGGGGCGGATCGGCGCTCGCGGCCCCCGCCGCCAGCAACGCCGTGACGAGCGCCGTTCGCCCAATCAACGTTAACGGAAAATTAGGCATGATAGAGTCCGCCCCATTAGCGATTGTTTAGCGCTGATCGCGCAATGTCCCATCACGCGGCCAAGCAGCCGGCGCGGCAAGGTTCGAAAAAGATCCCTACGCCGCAGCAGTCAGAAGGGCGATCATCGGTCACGCGCAAGCGGGCCATCCATGACACGAGCAGGGTCAAAGACCCGGCACGCCATTAGGGACTACCACAAAATGACTTCGATTCTCACCAACACCAGCTCGATGACCGCCCTGCAGACCCTGAAGGGCATCAACCGGAATCTCAACAGCATCCAGGCCGAAGTTTCCAGCGGCCTCAAGGTCGGCAACGACAAGGACAACGCCTCGGTCTGGGCGATCGCCACGACGATGCGCAGCGACGTTGCGGGCTTCAAGCAGATCAACGACGGTCTCGGAACCGCGCTCGCCGCCGTCAACGTCGGCCGCAACGCGACCGAATCGATCAGCGAGCTGCTGACCAAGATGCGCGCCAAGATCGTCGACGCGGGCACCGTCGGCGCCGACACTGGCAAGATCCAGACGGACATCGACAACCTGCGCGAGCAGATCACGACCGTCGTCGAAGCCGCCTCGTTCAACGGCATCAACTTCGTCAACAGCAGCACCGGCTCGAGCGTGCTGACCTCGATCGACCGGACCAACGGCACCGTCTCGACCGACGACAAGTACCTGACCGTCGCCGGCGTCGATCTGACCGCCAACACCGCGGGCACGGCGCGCGCCGCGCTGACCGCCGCGACCGCGGTTCCGGCGGCCGGCGGCGACCTCGTGTCATTCGCGATGGACGCGGCTGCGGCCAACGTCGATCAGGTGACCATCGACACCACGAGTGTGCTCGAGGGCGACCGCTTCGAAGTGACCATCGGCACGCGCACTGCGAGCTACACCGTGACGGCGACCGACGTCCTGGCGACCACCCCGGCGGACGTCATCGCCGTAAAGTTGAAGGCGGCGATCGAGAACCTCAACATCGCGGGCGTCGCGATCGACTATGACGCCGGCACCGTCGGCACGCTCGACTTCAGCAACGACGGCACCGGCGCGGTCGATCAGTCCGTTGTGTTCAAGGTCATCCCGGCCGGCACCGGCGGTCTTTCCGACCTCAACTCGGTCGACGTCAGCGACGAGAGCAACCGCACCGCGGCGCTCGCGACGGTCGACGGCGCCCTCGACACGGTGATCAACGCCGCGTCCGCGCTCGGTTCGACGCAGGCCCGTCTGGAAATCCAGCAGAGCTTCATCACGAAGCTGTCGGACAGCCTCACGGTCGGCATCGGCGCGCTCGTCGATGCGAACATGGAGGAAGCCTCGGCCCGCCTCGCGGCGCTGCAAACGCAGCAGCAGCTCGGCATCCAGTCGCTGTCGATCGCGAACCAGTCGCCGCAGTCCATCATGGCGCTGTTCCGCTAATATCTTAAAGCGCAGGGCGGGAGAAATCCCGCCCTGCACGACGCCTCCCCTCCGTCGGCTGAACCACCCGAGCCTCGCCCGGCCCTCCCACAGGGATTAGAAGATGACCATGCATGCCCAGGCCCGGTCCGGATACGCGTCCGCCGTCAAGCCGACCCGCACCAATCGCGGAATGGAATACGCGATATTCGCCAAGATCACCCACCGCATGAGCGCCGTGGACGAAACCGCCAAATCCGATTTCCCAGCCCTCGCCGCCGCCGTCTTCGACAACCAGCACCTCTGGTCCATGCTGGCCGCCGACCTGATGCACGACGGCAACGCCCTTCCCGTCCCGCTGCGCGCCCAGCTGATCGGCCTGTCGGAATTCGTCCGAAAGCACTCGCTTCGCGTGCTCGGCGGCAAGGCCTCCGCCGCTCCGCTCATCGACATCAACACTTCCATCATGCGCGGCCTTCGCGGGCCCGCCGAGGCGGTCGCATGACCGGCCTCGTCCTCAAGCTCGGTCCGCGCGAGCGCGTCATGATCAACGGCGTCGTGATGGAGAACGGCGACCACCGCACCCGGATCAACATCCTGACGCCCGACGCCAACGTCCTGCGCCTGCGCGACGCGATCCATCCGTCTGACGCCAACACGCCGGTGCGGCGGGTCTGCTACGTGGCGCAGCTCGTGCTCGCCGGTGAAGCCGCACCCGAGGAGGGGCGCCGCCAGCTGCTGCGCGGAATCGAACAGCTTTCCCAGGTGTTCACCGACGCCGAAAGCCGCGGCCATCTCGACGCCGCAACCGTAGCGGTGACCGAGGGGCGCTTCTACCAGGCGTTGAAGGCCGTCAGAAACCTGCTGCCCCGCGAGGCCCGTCTGCTCGCCGTGCGGCCCGACTGAAAAAGCGAGGCCGCGCGATGAGCTTCCAGCCCCTGATCCCTCTCTCTGGCATCCCCGGCTGGCGCATCCTCGAACGCACCCAACCGATCCAGCAGAAGGCGTTCGACAACGATCCCCAGATCAAGCGCGACGTGGAATACTTCAAGACCAACATCGGCAAGGTGAAATCCGCCGCCGATCTGGTCGCCGACCGCCGGCTGCTGAACGTCGCGCTCGGCGCCTTCGGGCTTGAAGGCGAAATCGACAAGAAGGCCTTCGTCCGCAAGATACTCGAAGGCGGAACCGACGACCTCAATTCCCTCGCGAACCGCCTGACCGGCTCCGGAATCAAGGAATTCGCCCAGACCTTCGGGTTCGGCAACGCTGCCGGGTCGCAGATCGGCAAACCGGGTTTTGCCGAGAAGATGGTCGCGAACTACAAGACGCGCGCCTTCGAGACGGCGGTTGGAAACTCGAACAACGACATTCGTCTGGCGATGAACTTCAAGCGCGAGATCACCGAACTGTCGAACGCCTCGCTGCGGCGCGCCTACGAGGAGGCGCCGCAGGTCAAGACCGAGGTCGCGTATTTCGCGGCCAATATCGGCAAGGCGCTGACCGCCGACGCCCTCGTCGCGGACCGCCGCCTGCTCACCATCGCGCTGGGCGCGTTCGGCCTCGGCGGCGAGATCGACAAGACCGATTATCTCCGGGCCGTCCTCAAGGGAGGAACCGAGATGGCCGGATCCCTCGCCAACGTCTCGACCACACCGGGCATCAAGGAATTCGTTGCAGCCTTCGGCTATGGCGACAAGGCCGGCGCCCAAACCAACAAGCCGGACTTCGCTGTCAAGATCGGCGCCGACTACAAGAACCGCAGCTTCGAAACGCTGCTCGCCGATGCGAAAAAGTTCATTCCCCAGGCCCTCGATTTCAAGCGCGAGCTCGCCGCGCTCTCCAAGAGCGATGCGACGAGCTGGTACCGGGTGATCGGGTCCAAACCGCTCCGCAGCGTCTTCGAGACTGCGTTGAACCTGCCGAAGGAACTGGTGAAGCTCGACGTCGACCGCCAAAGGCTGGCGGTAATGGAAGGTGCGCGAAAACTGACCGGCTCCGACAAGATCACCGCGTTCGACGACCCGAGGAACATGGAAAAACTGATCAATCGCTTCCTCGTGATGTCCCAGATCCGGGAGAGCGCCGCGTCGAGCTCATCGGCGAACACCGCGCTGACCCTGCTGCAGAACATGCGCTCCAACGGCCAGGGCCTCTCCAACCTCTTCGCCTCGCGCACGTGAGGCCAAAGCGGAGCGAACCGTGACCTCGGCGCCTTCGCGACGGCCGCGAAATGCGTTCGGCCGCGCCCAGGCGCCTGTGCCAGCCGCCTGAAAGCCCCGTCAGCGCGGTTTGTTGGGCGACGCTTCCGCCGCATCGAGCCCGGGAAGCATTTCGACGAATGTCGCCTTCAGAATATCGTCGCCGCCATCGCACCTCGAACCGGCGACCTCAGAACCTGCTCCAGCCGCCTGAAACTGTCGTCCACGCCACCCGGCGCATACTGCGTGAAAAACGCGTCCAGCCCAGGCCAGATCTCGATCGCCTCGTCGATGCCAGCGTCGCTTCCCGGCACGTAGAGCCCGGTCTGGATCATCAGCGCCGCGTTCTCGTAGGCCGTCAGCACCCGTCGCAGCTTCGCCAGCAGCGCGTTCTCCGCATCGCTCGCGATCCCCGGCAGGCTGCGCGAGACCGACCGCCGAACGTCCACGGCGGGGAACCGTCCGCGCTCGGCGATGCCCCGATCCAGCACGACATGGCCGTCCAGCACCCCGCGCGTGATGTCCGCCACCGGCTCGTCCATGTCCGAGCCCGCCACCAGCACGCTGAAGACCCCTGTGATGTCGCCCTTGCCGAACGAACCCGGTCCCGCCCGCTCGCATAGCGCCGCGATCAGGTTTGCCGTCGATGGCGGATAGGCCCGCAAGCTCGGCGCCTCGCCCGCCGTCAGCGCGATCTCGCGATGCGCCTCCGCGAAGCGGGTCAGGCTGTCGATCAACAGCAACACGTGCTTGCCCTGGTCGCGAAACACTTCGGCGGTGGCCATGGCCATCCAGGCGGCGCGGCGCTTGATCAGCGGCGCCTGGTCCGAGGTCGCGGCGATCACCACGGCGCGCGCCATTCCCTCGCTCCCCAGCACGCCGTCGGTGAAGTCGCGCAGCTCGCGCCCGCGCTCGCCGATCAGCGCAAATACGACGATGTCGGCCTCGATACCCCGCGCGAGATCGGCGAGCAGCGAGGACTTGCCGACGCCCGATCCCGCGAAGACGCCGATGCGCTGGCCGCGCGCCAGCGGCAGGATCGTGTCAAAGACACTCAGGCCGGTGCGGAGCCGCGCGCCGAGGCCCTTGCGCGACGCCGGCGCGGGCGGCGCACGGCGGAGTGGCGCCGCCGTCGCGCCAGGCTTCAGCGGACGTCCGTCGAGCGGGGCTCCGAAAGCGTCGACGATCCGGCCGACCCAGCTTTCGGCCGGGTGCGCGTCCGCCGGACCGAGCAACGTGACGGCATCGCCGACCGCGGCGCCGTCGAGCGGCTGATAGGTCATCGCCCGCGCGCTCCGCTCCGAAATTGCGACGATCTCGCCGCCAAGCGCGTGCCCGCCGCGAATGTCGATGGCGACCTGATCGCCGATCCGCGCCTGGTGCGTCAGCCCCGCGATCTCCAGCGCTCCCGGACCGAGCGACATCACGCGCCCGATGCGGCGGTAGTTGGTCATGCGCCCAAGCTCGGCCTGGAGCGCGGTGAAATCAGTTGTCATGCGCTCCGCCCGTTCCGCCGACGATTACCTTTTGTAAACCAACTTGGGGTTAAGGGGGTGTTGAGAAAACCGAAGGTAAGGCCCGACCATGGACACCAGACTGACCATCCTTCGCCTCGCGAGCAACCTCGCCGCCCATGCCACGACCCGCACGGAGGTCGTGACCGAGAACATCGCCCATGCCGATACGCCGGGTTACCGCGCCCGCGATCTGGCCGACTTTTCCGAGACGTTGCGCGAGGGACCCGCGTTCGCCGCGCGGATGACCTTGCCCGGCCACATCGATTTCGGCGCCGACGGTCGCGGGTTCGAGGCGATCGAGGCCACCGCCTTCGGTGCCGAGACGCCCAACGGCAACACAGTCAGCCTCGAAGACCAGATGATGCGCTCCGCCGACGCAAGGCAAAGCCACGACCTGGCGCTTGGCGTCTACCGCAAGACGATGGATATCCTGCGCAGCGGCCTCGGCCGAAATTGAGGAGGCGCCATTGGACGAGATTTCGCGGACGATGAAGGCGGCGGCGAGCGGAATGGCCGCCCAGTCCGCTCGCCTGCGCCTCTCCTCGGAGAACATCGCGAACGCCGACACGCCCGGCTATCGCCGCAAGATCGTGTCCTTCGAGGCGACGATGCTGTCGCGCGACGACGACCGCGTCGTCGCGACCGGACCGGTGCGCCTCGACCAGAGCGAGCTGCTCCGGATCTACGACCCGAGCCATCCCCTCGCCGGCGAGGACGGCTATTACGACGGCTCCAACGTCAACATGATGATCGAGATCGCGGACGCGCGCGAAGCGAACCGCAGCTATGAAGCCAACCTGAAGATGTTCGAACAGGCCCGCCAGATGGCAGGCTCGCTCCTCGATCTCCTCCGTCGCTAGAAGGTTCCCGACCCATGGACATCCGATCGACCCTTGCGGCCCAGATCTACGCCCAGGCCCAGACCGCCTTTAAACCCGAAGCAGCTCAGCAGGGGTCCGCTGCGCCGTTCTCGGACGCCGTGCAGGACTTCATGGCGACGATGCGCACAAGCGAGGAAACCGTGAAGGCGGGCCTCGTCGGCCGCGCCGATCCGCAGGCCGTCGTCGAGGCGCTGGCCGCGACCGAGCTCGCCGTCCAGACCGCCGTCGCCGTGCGCGACAAGGTCGTGGAGGCCTACCAGGAAATCCTGCGCATGCCAGTCTGACTGGCGATGGACGAGGCTGCGGTTCTCGACATCCTGCGCCAGGGCCTCTGGGTGGCGCTGGTGATATCGACGCCGATCCTCGTGGTCGCCCTGGTGGTCGGCGTGGCGATCGGCCTCGTCCAGGCGCTGACGTCGGTGCAGGAAATGACGCTGACCTTCGTCCCGAAGCTCGGCGCGATCCTCATCGTATTCTGGATCACGATGAGCTTTTCCGGGCAGACGCTGGTGCGGTATTATCAGGACCAGTTGATTCCGCTGATCAGCGGCGGCTGAGCCCGACCGGATCAGCGGCACAGCGCCGCTCGGACATTCTGGTTGCTGACGCCTGCGGCAAAATATGCAATCTCAACGCGGGGGAATCGACGTTCGGACACCATTGATGCCGTTGGGGCGGACAGCGTGACTGCGAAAGACGGCGTATCGCGCCGTGCGGCGATCGCATCGACGGTGGCGGCCACCATTGCGACGACCAACGGCTCGGCGCTCGGCCAGACCCAGCCCAACGGACGGCGCGTCCCCGAGAGGAGGCTCGGCGTCCCGGACACCGTAAGCCCGGAGTTGCAAGCGATCATCGCGCCCGCTCGCGCCTGGCTGGAACGACGTTCCGATGGACGCGGCGGCCTGGCGGGCCATGGCGCTGGCGAGCGTCGACGAGGTCGCTCCCGAACTGCCCGGCATAAAGTCGCGGCTGGCGCTGACGGTGCGCCCGGACCGGATCGCCGGCGTTAACGTGTTCCGCATTTCGTGCGGCGCCGTCCGGCCCGAGAACCGCCGACGGCTGCTCATGCACCTGCATGGCGGCTACGTGCTTTTCCCCGGCGAGGCCGGCGCCGGCGAGGGCATGGTGATGGCCGGCTACGGCGGGTTCGAGGTGGTCTCGGTCGACTATCGCATGGCGCCAGACCACCCGTTTCCGGCGGCGCTGCCCGCCGCCATCGCGACTGGAACGCCGTGGATCGATCTGACCGGCGGCGGCGACACGTTCGAGGCCAACGCCTTCGTCGACAACGGCCTCGGTATCCGGCACCGGCAGGGTCGGCGCGGCCGGGCCGCTCTACGCCCGGGGGGGCGCGACCTGCGCGACCCGCTGATCTCGCCGATCTTCGGCGACTTCGCCGGCCTGCCGCCTGCGATTCTCACCTCGGGCACCCGCGACCTGCTGCTGAGCCAGACGTTGGCCGCGCATCGCCGTTTACGGCGGGCGGGCGTGAACGCGTCGTCGCAGGTGTTCGAGGGCATGAGCCACGCACAGTTTCTCGAACCGTTCGTACCTTAGACCGTCGAGGCCTTCGCCGAGATCGCCCGGTTCTTCGACGCGAATCTGGCGCGATGAGCGGTCGTCATGCGCTCGAACGCAGCCACCAACGCCGGCTATCTCACCGAACTCGTTCCGGGGCGTCGGATAGAAATCGAGGCGGCGCTCGCGAGCCAGAAGCGGCACGATGCGCTCTTTCTTTGCGGCGTCGCCTGCCTTTCCGGCGGCGCGGACGTGGTGCGCGAGGCTTTCGCTGCAGCGGGCTTACGGCTCGGCATGGGCGTCGGCTGCGCGCGGTTCGGCGACACGTGCAATCTCGCCGAAGTTGCGGTCGCCGCGTCTCTCCGGGCCTCGCCCCGCATGGTGCGCCATGCGTTGCTCGCGAGCGGGCTTGCCGTCGCCGTTATGCTGCTCTCGATGCCGCTCGCCCTGCTCG
>JBBRUZ010000013.1:0-32409 GCA_038247355.1 Rhodobacterales bacterium | reverse complement strand
GGTCATTCGCGCATGATCGCGCGCAAAATCGTCGGTGTGGAGGAACAGCAGCACCCGTCCCCCCGCTCGCCGACCAACCGCCGCCGCTTGGTCGGGCCCGGCAGCCTCTGCAAGCAAAAGCCGCGTCTCTCGCGCGCTCCGGAGCGGCGCCACCAGCACCCAGCGCCTGCCACCGCCGAGGTCCGTATCCTCGATCAGATCAAACCCCAGATCGCCGACGTAGTTGGCGATCCCCGCATCGTAGTCGGGCACGAGAATCGCAATCGCGGCGAGATGCTGGGTCATGGATGCGCGAAGCCTCCCCGCAGCCGGCAGCGAGAAAAACGCACTACCGAACGACTACGAAACGACTACGAAACGCCTGCACCCGTTTTCCGCGTCCCGTCAAAGCCCCGGATAGACCGGGAACCGGTCGCACATCGCCTGCACGCGCGCCTTCACCGCCGCTTCGACCGCACCGTTGTCGTCCGCGCCGTTGGCCGCGAGGCCGTCGACCACCTCGACGATCATTTCGCCGATGGTCGTGAACTCGGCCAATCCGAAGCCGCGCGTCGTGCCCGCCGGCGTGCCGAGGCGCACGCCCGACGTCACGGTCGGCTTCTCGGGATCGAACGGTATCCCGTTCTTGTTGCAGGTTATATGCGCGCGGCCCAGCGCCTTTTCGGTATTGGCTCCGGTGACGCCCTTGGGTCGCAGATCGACCAGCATCAGATGGGTGTCGGTGCCCCCGGTGACGATGTCGAGGCCGCCCTTCATCAGCGTCGCTGCCAGCACCTTGGCGTTCGCGACGACCTGGGCCTGATACTCGCGGAATTCCGGCCGCAGCGCCTCGCCGAAGGCCACCGCCTTCGCGGCGATCACATGCATCAGCGGTCCGCCCTGGATCCCCGGAAAGATCGCCGAGTTGAACTTCTTCGCCAGCGCCTCGTCGTTGGTCAGGATCAATCCGCCGCGCGGCCCGCGCAGCGTCTTGTGCGTGGTCGAGGTCACCACATGCGCGTGCTCGAGCGGGTTGGGGTGCTGACCGCCCGCCACCAGCCCGGCGAAATGCGCCATGTCGACGTGCAGATACGCGCCGACGCTGTCCGCAATCTCGCGGAACCGCGCGAAGTCGATCTGCCGCGCAATGGCCGAGCCGCCGGCGATGATCAGCTTCGGCTTGTGCTCGGCGGCCAGTTCCGCCGCCTGGTCGTAATCGAGCAGGCTGTCGTCTCGCCGCACGCCGTAATGCACCGGCTTGAACCACTTGCCGGACACGTTCGGCTTCGCGCCATGGGTAAGATGCCCGCCGGCAGCGAGATCCATCGCGAGGAACGTGTCGCCCGGCTGCAGCAGCGCGAGGAACACCGCCTGGTTCGCCTGGCTGCCGGAATTCGGCTGGACGTTCGCGTAACCGGAGCCAAAGAGCTCGCAAACGCGCTCGATGGCCAGCGTCTCGGCGACGTCGACGTACTGGCAGCCGCCATAGTAGCGCTTGCCCGGATAACCTTCGGCGTATTTGTTCGTCATCACCGAACCCTGCGCCTGCAGAACCGCGAGGCTGGCGATGTTCTCGGAGGCGATCAGTTCGATCTCGTCGCGCTGGCGCGTCAGTTCGCTCGTGATCGCGCCGAAAATCTCGGGGTCGCGGCTCGCGAGGGTTTCGGAAAAGAACCCGCTGTCGGGGAGAATGTCTTTCATGGCGAGGCTCCTGCGGCTGGCGTGGCGGCCCTTGGGCGTGTGGTCTGCCCATACCGCGAAAGCGCCGTGCGGAAAAGGCTGCATCACGGCATGACAGGGCAGACTTAGGCGCCATACCACGGCCGCTTTGTCCCCCATTCGGCGATGGACACCGCCGCGCATCGCTGCGCAACCTCCGGCCGAGACGCGAGGACGCCCGGCGTTCTCGCACCGGCATCGGGAGCAGACCGTGCGGTTCACCGCCATCCATTTCGTCGCGAGCGGCGTCGATCTCGCCGAGGCCGCCCGCGACCGGCTGATCGAGCGTCACGGCCAGGCCCCGATCGACGGGGCCGAGGTCATCGTGGCGCTCGGCGGCGACGGCCTGATGCTCTCGACGCTGCACGCCACCGAGGGCCTCCATGTGCCCGTCTACGGCATGAACCGCGGCACGGTGGGCTTCTTGATGAACGAGTTCAGCGAAACCAGCCTTGCCGCCCGGCTCGACGCCGCCGAACAGGCGGTGATCAACCCGCTCCGGATGCGGGCGACCCGCGCCGACGGGACCGAGGTCGAGGCGCTGGCGATCAACGAGGTGTCGATCCTGCGCGCCGGTCCGCAGGCGGCCAAGCTGCGCATCCTCGTCGACGGCCGCGAGCGAATGGCCGAATTGGTCGCCGACGGCGCGCTGCTCTGCACCCCCGCGGGATCGACCGCCTACAACTACTCGGCGCATGGCCCGGTCCTGCCGATCGGCGCCGACATCCTCGCCCTTACGCCGATGGCCGCCTTTCGTCCCCGACGGTGGCGCGGCGCGCTGCTGCCGAAGTCGGCGCGCGTCGCTTTCGAGGTCCTCGAGTCCGACAAACGGCCGGTCGCCGCCGTCGCCGACAACCTCGAAGTGCGCGCCCCCATCCGCATCGAGATCGAGAGCGTGCCCGACATCACCCACCGCATTCTGTTTGACCCTGGCCACGGGCTCGAGGAACGGCTCATTCGCGAACAGTTCGCCTGAGGCGCGCGACGGGGTTGCCAGCGCGGTCGACGTGGGCCACCTATCGGCGGTCAATCGGAGGGTGCGGTGATGGCGGTTCCACAGACGCGGCAGTTGCGGTTCTGGGGGATCGGATTCGTCGCCTTCGTCCTCGTGCTCTGGCTGCTCGGCGGCACGCTGGTGCCGTTCATCGCCGGCGCGGCCATCGCCTATTTCCTCGACCCGCTCGCCGACCGGCTGGAGCGGTTCGGCGTCAACCGCGCGGTCGCGACGGCCGTCATCAGTGTGACGTCGGTCCTGATCGTCGTCGCGGCCTTTCTCGTCGCGATCCCGGCCCTCGTTTCGCAGGGGATCGCGCTGTCCGAAGACATGCCGGGCTACCTCGCGCAGGCCCGCGATCTGATCCAGCGGCGTTTCCCGAACGCGTTCGACGACGGCTCGGCCCTGCGCGAGGCGATCAGCGGCGCGGAAGGCACGGTGCGCGAAGGCGTCATGACCGTCCTGAGCACGGCGCTCGCCGGCTCGCTGCGCGTGCTCGACTTCATCCTTCTCATCGTGGTCACCCCAGTCGTGACCATCTATCTGCTGCTCGACTGGGACAAGCTGGTGGCCAAGATCAACGGCTGGCTGCCGCGCGAGCACGCCGGCACGATCCGCCGCCTCGCCGGCGAGGTGGACGAAGTGCTCGCGGGGTTCGTGCGCGGCCAGGTGACGGTCTGCCTGATCCTCGGCGTCTACTACGGGGCGGCGCTGGCGCTGATCGGATTGCCGTCGGGGTTCTTCGTCGGCATGCTTTCGGGCATGATCTCGTTCATTCCCTTCGTCGGCGCCATCGTCGGGGGCGTGCTGGCGCTCGGGATCGCAGTCGTCGCGTTCTGGGACGCGCCGGTCTGGATCGCCGCCACCGCCGTGATCTTCGCCGTCGGGCAGTTCGTCGAGGGCAACATCCTGCAGCCGAACCTCGTCGGCAAGTCCGTCGGCCTGCATCCGGTCTGGCTGTTGCTCGCGCTGTCGGTGTTCGGCGCGCTGTTCGGGTTCGCCGGCCTGCTGATCGCGGTTCCGGTCGCCGCGGCCCTCGGCGTGCTCGGGCGCTTCGCGATCGAGCAGTATCTCGGCAGCCCGCTCTACACCGGCCGGCCCCCCCCCGGCGACCACTGACGCGTGGCGGCGTCGCGGCAACTTGCGTTCGACCTGGCCGCGCACCCGGCGCTGGGGCGCGGCGATTTCTTCGCGGCTCCCGCCAACCGCCTCGCGCTCGCCCAGATCGATCGCTGGCCCGCGTGGCCCGGCGGCCGCCTTGCCGTCGTCGGGCCCGCCGGGTCGGGAAAGACCCATCTCGCCCGCGTCTGGGCGGCGAGATCGGTGGCGCGGATCGTGTGCGGCGCCGACCTCCCCGGCTTCGATCTCGCGGGTGTCCCTTGCACTTGTGCCGTCGTGGTGGAGGACGTGGACCGGGTCGCCGCGCTCGAAGCGCAGGCGGGCGCGGCCGAGGAGGCGCTCTTTCACCTGTGCAACCACCTTGGCCGGGGCGGCGCGCTGATGGTGACCGGCCGCACCGCCCCGGCCTTCTGGCCGATTGCGCTCCGTGATCTCGCCAGTCGGCTCGCAGCGATCTCGGTCGCGACGCTGGACCCGCCCGACGACGCGCTGCTGGCGGCGGTGCTGGTCAAGCTCTTCGCCGACCGCGGCGTCGGCGTCGGGCCGGACGTGATCCGCTATCTCGTCGTCCGCATCGACCGCTCCTTCGCAGCGGCCGAGGCCGCGGTCGCGCGGCTCAACCGGACGGGCCTCGCGCGCCGGCGCCCGATCACCGTGCGCCTCGCCGCGGAGATGCTGGCCGAAGACCGACCGCCGCTGTGATCGGCGCCGGGCATGGCTCGCGCATCACGCGATCAAGGGGAAGGTGGCGCTACGCCATGCGACGGCCGTCCGGGGGAGGGCTCGGCCGATGGCGGCAACGACGATCCCAGGCAAACCAGCCCAAGGGTGGCGCCGGCGCGCCCCTGTCGCGTTCCGCAAGGCCCGGCATCGCCCCAGCACGGACCTTGCGCCGCCGCCGGGCCGCCCCGATAATGACGCCCTTCAGGCGAAGGTCGGGAAAGCGAACACGATGCTCGAAAAGGTTCAACGGCCGGCTGTCGATGCCGATTTCCTCGCCGGGTCATCCGCGCCGGGCCGCGGCCTGCCCGATTTCGACCCGGCCGGTCCGGACCGCTTCATCAACCGCGAACTGAGCTGGCTCGCGTTCAACTGGCGCGTGACGGCGGAGGCGGAGAATCCAAGCGCGCCGTTGCTCGAACGGGTGCGGTTTCTGTCGATCTCGGGCTCGAACCTCGACGAGTTCTACTCGGTGCGCGTCGCCGGCCTGCGCGGGCTCGTGCGCGAGGGCGTTCAGGCCCAGAGCGCGGACCACCTGTCGCCCGCAGAGCAGCTTCGCCTGATCGACGCCGACGCTCGCGCGCTGATGATGCGTCAACAGGAATGTTGGGCGACGTTGCGCAAGCTGCTGAAGGCCGCCGCGATCGAACTCCTCGGCCCGGGCGATCTGAAGGCCACCGACGCGAAGGCGCTGGAGACCTATTTCTTCGAGCAGGTTTTCCCGATACTCAGCCCGCTCGCGATCGACCCCGCGCACCCGTTCCCGTTCATCGCCAACGGCGGCTTCGCGATGGCGCTCCAGCTCCGCCGCGACGAAGACGAGACCGTGCTCGAAGCGCTGCTCCCCGTCCCCGCCCAGGTCCCCCGCTTCGTCCGCCTCGCGCCCGGTCCCAAGGGCCAGGCGCGCTACCTCCCGCTCGAAGCGCTGCTCGAGGTGTTCCTCGACCGGCTGTTCCCCGGCTATACCCCGCTCGGCCTCTGCGCGTTCCGCGTGCTCCGCGACAGCGACATCGAGGTCGAGGAGGAGGCCGAAGACCTCGTGCGCGAATTCGAGACCGCGCTCAAACGCCGGAGGCGCGGCGAGGTGATCCGGCTGACCATGACCGCGGACGCCCCAGCCGACCTGCGCCGGATGATCGTGCGCGCGCTCGGCGTGGTCGATGACGAGGTCATCGACCTGCCGGGCATCATCGGCCTCGCCGATCTCGCGGAGCTGTGCAAGACGCCGCGCCCCGACCTGCTGTGGCCGCCGTTCACGCCGCGCATGCCGGAACGCGTGCAGGACTTCGAGGGCGACATCTTCGCGGCGATCCGCCAGAAGGACATGCTGCTGCACCATCCGTACGAGACCTTCGATATCGTCGTGCGTTTTCTCCAGCTCGCGGCGCGCGACCCCGACGTGGTGGCGATCAAGCAGACGCTCTACCGCACCTCGCGCGACAGCCCGATCGTCGCCGCGCTCTGCGAGGCGGCCGAAGACGGCAAGTCCGTCACCGCGCTGGTCGAACTGAAGGCGCGCTTCGACGAGGCGGCGAACATCCGCCAGTCTCGCCGGCTGGAACGCGCCGGCGCGCAGGTCGTCTACGGCTTCATCGACTGGAAGACCCACGCCAAGATCTCGACTGTCGTGCGGCGCGAGGCGGGCGAGCTTGTCACCTACACGCATTTCGGCACCGGCAACTATCACCCCGGCACCGCGAACATCTACACCGACCTGTCGCTGTTCACCTCCGACAAGGCGCTGGGACGCGACGCGACCAAGGTCTTCAACTACGTCACCGGATACGTGAAGCCGCAGGCGCTGGAGAACCTCGCGATCTCGCCGCACATGATCAAGCCGCGCATCCTCGATGGCCTCACCGCCGAGATCGCGCACGCGGGCGCCGGGCGCCCGGCGCATGTCTGGATAAAGCTGAACGCCGTCACCGATCCCGAGGTGATCGACGCGCTCTACGAAGCCTCGCGCGCCGGCGTGAAGATCGACATGGTGGTGCGCGGGATTTGCGGCCTGCGGGCGGGCGTGACCGGCCTCTCCGAGAACATCCGCGTCAAGTCGATCATCGGGCGGTTCCTCGAACACAGTCGCATCGTCTGCTTCGGCAACGGCCACGGCCTGCCCTCGGCGCAGGCGCGCGTCTACATTTCCTCGGCCGACTGGATGGAGCGCAACCTCGACCGGCGCATCGAGACGCTGGTGGAGATCGTCAACCCGACCGTCCACGCCCAGATCATCGACCAGGTGATGGCCGCCAACATGGCCGATCAGGCCCAGAGCTGGGTCGCCCAGCCCGACGGCGCCTATCTGCGTCACGACGCGCCGGAGGGCGCGCATCTGTTTTCCTGCCACCGCTTCTTCATGGAGACTCCGTCGCTGTCGGGCCGCGGTCGCGCCGGCGCGCGCGACGGCATACGGCTCGTACATTCCCACGCCTGAGCCGAGCCGCCGGCCCGGGCAGATCGATGGACTGTGGTCGCAGCGCACGCCCCCCGGGCGCGTGTGCCGCCCTCCGTCGTCGATCCCTGACGCTGTCGATCGAGGTGCACTCGCCTCCCGGCTCCGCCCGCGTGTCTCGCGCTTTCGCCTTTGGCGCCGCCGGGCGACGGACCGGGACGCGCATCAATCGGACATGCGGTGCACCGAAGAACAGGGTAGGCGCCATGCCTGCGGACCGGAACGGATTCCCTGCGACCCGGCTTTTTCTGCGACAAGTTGGAATGAGCCGGCAGTTCGGCTTGGCGTTGAAGGTGGTTTGGAATGAATCAGGAACAGGCGATCGCCCTCGGCGAAGCGGCGCTGCTCTGGCTCGCGGAGCGGCCCGAGTTGCTCGAAGGGTTCATGGCGGCGAGCGGCGCCGGCGTCGCCGATCTGCGGGCGGGCGCGCGAGATCCTGAATTCCTCGGGTTCATCCTCGATTTCATCCTGCAATCGGACGAGTGGGTGATCGCGTTCGCATCGCACGCCGAAGTGTCGCCGGACCGCCCGGCGCGAGCGCGCGCGGCGCTGCCGGGCGGCTATGCGCCGGACTGGACCTGAGGGCGGAGCGCGTCGAGCGATGCGCGGAGCCTTTGTGGGATCGGCGCCGGTCGGCGCGTGTCGCGATCAACGCAGACATGGGTGAAGCGCGCGCTCGCAGCTGCGACGGATACGCCAGGGCGGAAAAGGCCGACGCCGTAGGTGATCGAGGTCGTGCCAATGCAGTCGAGCCGCAGGCCCGCGTCGACGGGATCGGGGAAGCCGAGACTCGCGTAAAAGGTGCATCCGGTCTCGACGACGAGCCCGATCAACTGACCATTTGCGACGTCGAGCGCTTCGCTGCGGATCAGCCAACCGTTCACGAGAGAGTCGACGTATTCGTAATAGACCGCGTTGTTCAAGTGACCGTAGACGTCGTTGTCGCGCCACCGGGTCGGAAACGTCGTGAAGTGCGGGTAGTCTGCACGGAGCGGTCTTGGCTTGGTCATTGCGTGGTCCTGGGACAGCGGACAAGGAGCGAAGCCGGGGTCCGGAATGTCGATGGCGTTCTGCCGGACGATGGGCATCGATCCGGTGCGGTGCGTGATGATCGGAGATAGCCCACACGTTCTCGTGAGCGGTCGCGCCTTCGGAATGGCGATAGCCCCGGTGTTGATCGGGCTGGCAAAAGCCAGGCATCTCCCCCAATTGGTTGATGCAATCCCGCCCAGCATCATGGGGTTGCCGTAATCGGTAGAATCGCCTGTCTGAGCGGGATCGGACCGTTTGGGTCAGTGTTTCTTGCGGAAGGCGTCGATGCTGACGACTTCGCCCTCAGGGGCCGGCTTGATCGGCGTCGGCGCAGGGGGCTCGGGCTCCACTTCGAGGGGGGCCACGCCCTCCTCTGGAGGGGCCTCGCCTTCGTCATGCGCGTCGAAGCGCAGGCCGAACTCGACCGACGGATCGACGAACGTCTTGATCGCCTCGTAAGGGATGACGATCGGTTCGGGCACGTTGCCGAAGTTGAGCGTCACCGTGAATCGGTCCTTCATGACGGCGAGATCGGCGTACCAATCCTGCATGACGATGGTCATTTCGCCGGGGTAGCGGTCCCTCAGCGACTTCGCCATGTCGACGCCGGGATGCGCCGTATCGAAGGTGATGAAGAAGTGATGCTTGCCTGGCAGCCCATCGCGCGCCACTTGCGCCAACACCTCCGCCATGAGCTGGCGCATGGCCCTGTGCATCAATTGGCCGTAGTTGATCCCCTTTGGCATGCAACAGGCGCTCCTTGATCGTTGGGCGACCTTAAACGATTCTCGGGGGCTGGGAAGATGCGGGCTGAGGATTTTTCGCGAGCCGGTGGATGAGGTCCCCCGGTCTGGGTCAATTCGCACTGATCGCAGAGATCAACCTTTAGTGATACATTATAAAAAAGCTCCAGATTCGAATTCTGGACCGAGCGTTCTTTGCCCAGTTTCTCAAATGTTCAGTGCACCCGGCTGGGCGGCGGCGCAACCGAGCAACGGTACCCGGAGCGGTCGATCGCCCGTCCGCCTCCAACGAATGCAACGCCTTATGGCCCGTTGATCGACTGTTTCTTCACGCCGAGCACACAGCCCGCCTCAAACCCGCGCGCCCGACCATAGAGCACGCGGAGCTTGGCGCTTTCGTGACGCGGGGGTAGGTAAGGTGCGTCGCGGTCGCCGGAACGAGCGGGCGGCGGTTCCCGGGGGATAACGGAATGACGAAGACACCGGTCGTGGGGTTCATCGGCGTAGGGCTGATGGGGTGGGGGATGGCGAAGAACGCCGTCGAGAAGGGCTACCCGCTGCGGGTCGTGGCGCATCGCAGGCGCGAGGCGGTGGACGATCTGGTGGGGCGGGGCGCGGTGGAATGCGCCTCCATCGCCGAGCTGGCCGCCGGGAGCGATGTGATCGTGATGTGCGTCACCGGCGCTCCCGAAGTCGAGGCTGCGGTTGCGGCGATCGTTCCGACGTCACGGCCGGGTTTGACGATCATCGACTGCTCGACCTCGGAGCCGGACGTTACCGAGCGTCTGGCGGCCGATCTCGCGACGCGGGGCATCACGCTGTTCGACGCGCCGCTGTCGCGCACGCCGGCGCACGCCTGGGCCGGTGAGCTTACGACCTATTGCGGCGGACCCGCGGATCTGATCGAAATCTGGCGGCCGCTGCTCGCGACCTGGGCGAACGTGATCATCCCGGTCGGCGGGCCAGTGGGCTCGGCGCATGCGATCAAGCTGATCAACAATCTGGTGGCGCTCGGGTATGCGGCGATCTGGTCGGAGTGCTATGGGCTGGTGCGCAAGATCGGCGCGGATCCGGCGGTATTTCGCGAGGTGGTGACCAACTCCGGGATGAATTGCGGCAATTTCCAGAATTTCTCCAAGTATCCGGTCGAAGGAGATCCGAACGGGCACAAGTTCACGTTGGAGAACGGCCTCAAGGATCTGACTTATTACAACCGGCTCGCCGCTCGCTGGGGGACATCGACGCTCATGTCGGACGGAGCGCTGGAGACCTTGCGGCAAGCGGTTCTAATGGGTTACGGCCAGCGCTTCATGCCCGAGATGAGCGACGTGATCGTGGCGCTGAACGACAAAGACTGAAGTGGTGGCCCCTGTCGCCGTCAGGTTCGCGGTCTGGGCGGCCACGAAGTCGCGGATCGTGGTCAATCGAACCCTGCGCGAGCGATCGCTTGGGTCATCCGGCGCATTCAGAACGCTTCCCAGTTTTGGTCTGAGGCGAGCGCGCCGTTACCGAGCGATCGTTTCGCCGGAGCGTGCGTCCTCCGAAAGGCCGCGATCGACGGTCCCCATCAAGTGGTTCATGCTCGCGGCGATGCGGTTGAGCATCTCGTGGTGGAAGTGCGCGTCGAGGCGGACGGCCCTGCGCCCGGCGAATCACATGTCATCGAGACAAGATAAGAATTTCCTTGCTTGACGGAATTGGCCCGACGCCAGCGGCGACGGGTGGAATAAGGGGATCGGACGCTGTGGCTTTTCAGGTTTTGCTAACCATTCGACGCGCACGTGGTGGCTTGCAATCTGGCGAGGAAACCGGTGACCGTGGTCGACAACGTTCTCTCCCGAAAGCTGACCCAGGGCGGCGTCGCGCGTTCGCCGCTACCGGATACTGACCTGATCGGCGAGACCCTGTCACGGATGGTCGAGGACCGACTGCGCCCCGTCGTGAAATCTGCGATCAGCGCGATGCCCCTCGAGATCCGCGTGGTCAAGCTGTTCGACGCGGTGCAGGATATCTCCGTCCCCTCGATGCTGGGCGTGGTCGAGGTCGAGGACGCCGACACCAACGGCCTTTTGTGCATCGATACCGATCTCGCCTATCACCTGATCGATCTGATGCTGGGCGGCGACGCCTCGGTGGCGCCGACGCCGACGGCGCGCACGTTCACCAGCATCGACATGGCGCTGTGCAAGCTGCATCTCGACGCGATCCTCGACGCGTTCGTCGCGGCCGTGGGTTCGGTGCTCGGGCGCCCGGTGAACAAGAAGATGCGGATCGGGGATCAGCGCCAGAACATCTCACAGCTTCGCTTCGCCCCGGACTACGTCGATGTGTTGGCATTCAACATCTCCCTCGACATCGGAGAGGCGGCCCGGACGGGGAATTTCTCGTTGCTGATGCCCCTCGCGACGCTCGATGTCGTTCGCGCTTCGGTGCAGGATGCGCGCGCCGACCAGGTGCGCCATCGGCCCGACGATCTGTGGCGGATCCAGATGCGCCGCGCTGCGGCCGGATCACCCGTGGTGGTGAACGCCGTGCTTCACCGCCAGCCGTTCACCGTCGCCGCGATCCAGCAGCTTCGGCCAGGCGACGTGATTGAGCTGCCCACTGGCGCGACGGACGAGATCCAGCTGACGATCGGGCAGCCGGCGGGCAAGACCTCGGTGATCGCGACGGGCCGCCTCGGCGCCTACAAGAACGCCAAAGTAGTGAAACTCGACATGCAGATCGACCTGCGGGTGCGCCAACATCTGAAGGCCGCTCTTTGACGCGAATGGCGCCCCGCGAGATCGACTGCGCTCCGCTGCGTCGGCCTGCGCCGCGTAATGGGCACGATACGGGGCGTCGGATGCATGCTCGATCTCCCCGGCGAGTGACCCCACGTCTAAACGCACTGCCCTGTCCGACAGCGGGTGCTCTCCCAGCAGCGGCGTCGCTGCAAAAAAAACCGCCGATCGGGGCAACCGGGCATTTGGTTTCACCGATGTCGGTTGGCGCTGACGCAGTTGTCGGTTTCGTCGGCGGTGACGCGGCGTTGCGACGTCGTGCAGAAGGACCGGCGCCGTGCCGCGTTGCAACGCGCTCCGCGTCTACAGGCCCGTCGATCACTCCGCGGCGAGGTTGATGAAGCCGCCAGACTGCCGGTTCCAGAACCGTGCGTACAGCCCGCCGCGGTCGAGCAGGGCGTTATGGCTGCCCTCTTCGACGATCCGGCCGGCATCGAGCACGACGATCCGGTCCATCCGCGCGATCGTCGACAGACGGTGCGCGATGGCGATGACAGTTTTGCCGCTCATCACAGTATCGAGCGTGTCCTGGATTGCGGCTTCGACCTCGCTGTCGAGGGCGCTGGTCGCCTCGTCGAGCACCAGCACCGGCGCGTTCTTCAGGATGACCCGCGCGAGCGCGACGCGCTGGCGTTGCCCGCCCGAGAGTTTCACCCCCCGTTCGCCCAGATGCGCCTTGTAGCCTTCGCGGCCCTTGAAGTCGCGCAGGCCGAGAATGAAATCATGCGCCTCGGCCCGCCTCGCCGCCGCGATCACCTCATCGTCGCTCGCTTCCCGCCGCCCGTAGCGGATGTTCGCCATGGCCGAGCGGTTGAACATCGCCGTTTCCTGCCGGACCATCCCGATTTGCGCGCGCAACGCGTCCTGCGTCATCTCCCGGATATTGACGCCGTCGAGCGTGATCCGCCCCCCCTCGACCTCGTAAAGCCTGAGCAGCAGCGATACGGCCGTCGTCTTGCCCGCGCCCGACCGTCCGACCAACGCCACCTTTTCGCCCGGCCGCACCCGCAGGTCGAAATCGGCCAGCGCCGCCTGCTTGCGGCCGTATCCGAACCGCACGTGTTCGAATCCCACGGCGCCGCGCGCGGCCTCGGGTGCAATCGCCTCCGGCGCGTCGGTGATCGAGTGCGGCGGCGTCAGCGTCCGGATGCCGTCTTCTATCTCGCCGATGTTCGAGAAGATCCCCATCGCCGTCATCGAAACCCAGCCCGACATCTGCGCGATCCGCGTCGCGATCAGTCCGGCCGTGGCGATATCCCCCGAACTCGCCGTCCCTTGCGTCCAGAACCACAACGACCCGCCGATCAGCATCACCGGCAGTACCCCCGCCAGCGCCATCAGCCAGAATCGGAAGCTCGCCGTCACCGCCCCGAAATGGATCGTCGCGCCGCGATAGCCCTCGAGCGCTCGCAGCGCCGCCTGGTCCTCGTGCAGCCCATGACTGAACAGCTTGACCGTCGCGATATTCGTGATCGTGTCGACGACCTGACCGGTCACCACCGCGCGCGCCGCCGCCCGGTCGGTCGACCGCAGGCGGATCTGCGGCAGATAATGCCGGATGAGCACCACATAACCCCCGATCCAGACGAGCATGGCCAGCGCGAGCCACAGGTTCACCGTAGCGATGAGCACGACCGCCCCGATGATCGCCGACAGGGCGAAACCGAGCGTATTCACCGTTTCCGACACGACCTCGGTGATCGCCCGCGCGGTCTGCTGCTGTTTCTGCGCGATCCGGCCGGCGAAATCATCGTCAAAGAACGACAGGCTCTGTCCGAGCGTGTGCCTGTTCACCCGTGAGAGGACCAGCGGATAGAGGTTCGGACCCAGCGTCACCGCGGTCAGCGCCGCCCCGAGCCCCATGAGGCCCGGACGCAGCACAAGAAAGAAGACCGCCGCGGCGAGCAATAGCGGCCACGTGTCGGCGAACAGCCCCGCCGCGCCGCGGCTCTCTGCGAGGTCGATCAGCCATCCGACGACGAAGGCGGCGCCGACCTCGCTCAATCCGACCGCGACCGACACTGCGAGCGTGATCCAAATCGCCGGAAACGCGCCGCGAAGCGCCCAGACCAAGAACGGCCCGAGTGTGGTGGGCGGCTGCCCGTTGGCGCGCTGAAACGCATCGATCAGTCCCGCGAAGCGGCGCGTCGCAGGGCCGTGGGGCGTTGTCGGCTTGACGGTCATCAGCTCTCCATGCGGGGCAACCTAGCGCGGGCGTCCGTCCGCCGCCACCTCGGTCTGGCTCAAAAAGCGCGTTGCGGCCCCAACCTCGGATGCGTCCAGCGCATGGCCTCCGGGATGCCAGGCGATGTCCACGGGCGCGCCCTGCGCGCGAAACCACCCTGCCAGTTGCCGCGTCAGCGGTGGCGGGCAGATTGCATCCCGCTCGCCCGCAATGATCAGGACGCGCGTGGTCACCGCACCTGGCGCCGGCTCCCAGCCGATCAGCGGATGCATCAGCACCGCGTCGTCGAAAAGATCGCGCGATGCGAAGATCACACTCGCGAGAATGTTCGCGCCATTGGAGTAGCCGAGCCCGACCAACCGCGCTCCCGGATGCTCCGCGCGGTGCGCGGCCACGAAACCCGCCATCTTGGCCGTCGCGCGGGCGAGATCGGCCATGTCGTAGCGGCCTTCCGCCATGCGACGGAAAAATCGCGCCGCGCCGTGCTCATCCACGTCGCCGCGGGGTGAAATCAGCGTCGCGTCGGGCAGCAGGTCGCGGCCAAGACGCAAAAGGTGCGTCTCGTCGCCGCCGGTGCCGTGAAAGAGAAACGCCAGCGGCGCGTCGGGACGTCCCAGCGAGACCTAGTGGACATATGCGGACGTGGTCATGCGAGCGGCTCGAGGATGCGCTCGAGATCCTTGCGGCGATGCGCGTGCTGCTTTGGCAGCATCAGCTCCTCGCCAAGATGCGCCGGGTCCTCGTCACGCGCGAAGCCCGGCTCGTTCGTGGCGACTTCAAACAGCACACCGCCGGGCGTGCGGAAATAGATCGCCCAGAAATAGTCCCGGTCGATCACCGGCGTCACCTGATAGCCGGTGTCGGCGATGGCCTTTCGCACGTCAAGCTGCGCGGCGCGGTCCTCGACGGCGAAGGCGACGTGATGCACCGATCCCGCGCCGGGTGCGGCGCGTCGCATGTCGGAAACCGCCTCGATCTCGATGGCGTCCGCGCCGTTTCCACCTGCCTTGCGGTAGCGGGTCAGGGCGGCGTTGGCGCCCGTCGTCTCGAACCCCATGAAACGGATCAATTCGTCGGTGGCGCCGGGCTCCGACAGCCGGAGCGTCACGCCCTGAAAGCCGCGGATCGCGACGTCCTCGGGCACACCGTCGCCGGTCCAGGGCGTACGGTCGTCGTCGGTCGCGACCAGCGCGAACTCGTCGCCGTCCGGCCCGAGGAAATTCAGCCGCTCTTCACCGAACGCGGTCGAGGATCGTAGCCCGTCAACTCCGGCTTGCGCCAGCCGTCCGGCCCACCACGGCAGCGCGTCCTTCGGCACGGCGAAGCGGGTAAGGCCGACCTCGCCCGCGCCCTGCCGGCGGGCGCCGATGTCGGGGAAAGGAAAGTAGGTCATGACCGAGCCGGGCGTGCCGGCCGCGTCGCCGTAATAAAGATGATAGACCTCCGGCGCATCGAAGTTGACCGTCTTCTTCACCCGGCGCAGGCCGAGCAGCGTTGTGAAGAACGCGTTGTTCGATTTGGCCCCCGACGCCATCGACGTGACGTGGTGCAGCCCGTTGATCTGAGCGATCATGTCTCGGTCCTCAATGAAATGGTCAGGTGACAGATAGCGCTGCGACTGGCCTGCGGAAGCATTCGTCGCCGCGAAAGAGCGTTGCGATTCTCGCGACAATCAATCTGATCCGTAGAGATTGCGCGAGCAAAAGCGACTGACGGTGACCGCCGGACGCGACGGTGTCCTGCGCGAGGCGCACCACGGCTGCCCGATCGAGGCGCACAGATGTCGTGTAGCGCCACCTGTGCGAGCATGCAGGTCAAATTCCACGCGCGATACGCCACAATCTCTTGGAACCGTGAAACCCGTCGCCCGGCGAATCAGCATGCCGCCGATTGAAGCGGTTCGGGAGGGCTCGGCGCTGGCGTTCCGGCGGCTGGCTGGCTGGCGGGCGGGGGCGCAACGTGTGGGAGGCGATCGGCGAGGATGAGGGGCGGCGCCGTCTTGGACGCTCGCTGAAGCGTGCGGCTCAGGCCGTGGCCGCAGCCGCCGCTTCGGACGACGCGACGTCCGGCGCGGCGCGCGACCGCAGCTTGGCCTCGACATGGTCGCGCAGTAACGGGCTGGTTTCCATAAGCGCGAGAAAGCGGCGCTCGTCGAGGCAGACCAGCGTGGCATAGCTGATGGACTTGGCTTGCGAGCGGCGGGGCCTGCGCCCGAGGACGGCGAGTTCGCCAAAGATGTCGCCCCGGCCCAGACGCTCGATCCGGCCGCCGGTTTCGAGCTCGACGGCCCCCGAGGCGATGAAGAAGACCGCGTCGGCCCGATCGCCGCGGTGGATCAGCACGTCGCCGGGGGCGGCGAAGATCGGCGCTAGCGCCTCCGCCAGCGCGCCGACGGCGGCGTCGCCCATGCCCTGGAACAGCGGCGACTGGCGGATCAGTTCGCGCGTATGGAGCGCCATGTCGAGGGGGGGCCGCTGGTCGGCGATTTCGCGCGCTTCGTCGAGACCGCGCCGCAGGCTGCGATAAAGCTCGGGGCCGATAAGTCGGTCGGAGTAAAGGAGTTCGTACTCGAGTTCCTCGCGCCGCAGTGCGGTCTTGCGCAGGAACCGGCGCTCCAGCTGTTCGGCGTAACCTGGATATTGCAGCCGCAGCGCGTCGAGCGCCTGCACGACCTGCTCCTGACGGCGGGTCAGGATCTCGTGGATGAGGTCGCTGACTCGTCGGCCGAAGATGCGCAGGATCCGCCGGTCGGTGAATGGATGCAGCTCGGTCACGATGATACGGGTGTTGATCAGCAACTCGAAGCGGTCGGCGATCAGCCCTTGCAGCGGCGCATTGATCCCGAGGCGCCGTTGCAGGACCTGCGCGAAGCGAAAGCCGTTCGAGAAGGCCAGCGCGCCGTTGGAGGCGCGGTTGTATTCGGTGCGCCCGCCGGTGCGGGTGCGGTCGATCAGCCGGCTGGCGTCCGAGAGCATCCGGTCGACGATGGCCGGCGAGATCAGCCGCTCGCGGAACCGCTCCAGGATCAGATCCCGTTCCCGGCCGGCGAGCGTGACGAGGCCGAGCGTGATACGGTCGCGGTCGAGGATCGCCTCGCTTTCATCGGCCTGGCGCACGGCCGCCTCCAGCCGTGCGCCGAAGCTCTTGGCCTCCGAGCGGGCGGTGTCGCGGCTGATCTGGCACTCCGCTGCGGTCTCGGCCACTGCCTCGCGCACGTTCTGGAGCGCAACCGCGATGACCTGCTTGCGCAAAGCGCTGTCGAGGGGACTGAGCTTGTCGACGCCGAGGCGGCGGATAACGTTGCGCAGCGTCGTGCCCTGCACCAGCAGGGTAAAGAGCACGAAGCCGGTGGAAAGGACGGCGACGAAGCGCTGGGCGTCGCCGGGCAGGCCAGAGCCTTCGGTCACCGAGAGGGCGAGCGCGAGCGTGACGGATCCGCGCAGGCCGCCCCACATGATGACGAGCTTGTATGGCGTGCTGACTTTGGGACTGAGGCCCGCGACGCTGAGGAGCGGCAGGACGCCGAAAACGACGATCGCACGCGCGGCGAAGGCCGCGAGAATGACGACGAAGATCAGCCCCAGTTCGGGCCAGGTGACGTCGCCGAGCAGCCGCGGCACGAGCACCGCTGCGAGGACGAAGATCAACGTCCCGGACCAATAGGCGAGCTGGTCCCAGGTGGCGGTCAGATAGGACCAGTTCTCCGGTGGGATGCGGGCCGGGCCGAGAAAATTCAGCGTCAGGCCAGAAAACACCACCGCGATGACGCCCGACACGCCGAGGCCCTGTTCGGCGACGATGAAGACGAGATAGGGCAGGGCGAGCGTCACCGACATCTGGCCCATGCGGCTGTCCTCGACCGCGTCGAGGAGCCGGAGGCCGAGACGGGTCGCGACGTAGCCGAACGCGCAGCCTCCGAGCAGGGTGACGGCGAAATCCCCGGCGACATCGAGCAGACCTACCGGCTGCTCGGTGACGGCGAGCGCCAGAAACACCGTAAAGAGGCTGATCGCGGCCGCGTCGTTGAGCAGGCTCTCGCCCTCGATCAGCCGACCGAGGCGGCTCGGGGCGCTGATATCGCGAAAGATGCCGACCACAGCCGAGGGATCGGTCGTGGCGACGACCGCCGCGACGATCAGACAGATGACGAGCGGCTGCACGCCGAAGGCCGCGAGGGCGACGCCGATGACCAGCGTTGCGATGAAGACCGCGAGGACCGCCATGACCAGCACCGGCGCCCAGTCGTCGAGCAGGCGGCGCACCTCGATCGTCAACGCGGTCTGGAACAGGAGCGTCGGCAGAAAGACATAAAGAAAAACATCCGAGCCGATGGGGAGCAGCAGGATCGACAGGGCGAGCGGGTTGAAGGCGTCGGTGAGATCCGTCCGCAGCAGGAACGTGGCTCCGGCGCCGATCACGATCCCGACAACGGCGAGCACGACCGACAGCGGCAGCTTCGCACGCGCGGCAAGCGGCTGCATCATCGCGATGACGATCAGGAACAGCGCCAGAATGGACAGAAATACGATCAGGGTCATGCGGCTCCGGTAGACGCGGCGGATGGAGCGCCACCCGTAGCACGTCCGTTCGCGAGCGACACCCTTCGCGGCGCCGGCCAGCGATGCGCTCCTTCGCAGCGTATAATTAGGGACTTGTTTTCGAATAATAAAATTCTGAGCGCAACGTCTTCGTTCCGTGCTCCACGATTGCGGATGCGCCTTGTTTTCCCGCGACTCATGCGGCAAATTGTGATCCTGGTTGCTTTCGCGCCAATGATGCGCGTCGATACGCTTAAAATAGAAACGCCTGGTCAAATTCCGGGCTTCAGGGGGAAACTGCAGATGATGCTCCGAATGCTTCTTCTGGCGGGGAGCGCTTTTGCGGCGCTCCCGCTCGCCGCTGTCGCGGACACCTCCGGCAAGCGTATCGCGCTATCGAACAACTACGCCGGCAATTCCTGGCGTCAGGCGATGCTGACCAGCTGGGAGACCGTGACTGGTCCTGCCGTAGCCGACGGCGTCGTCGCTGCGGCCGACGCCTTCACCACCGCCGAGAATCAGCCGACCGAACAGGCAGCGCAGATCCAGAACATGATCCTGCAGGGCTACGATGCGATCGTGTTGAACGCAGCCTCGCCCACGGCGCTGAACGGCGCAGTCAAGGAAGCCTGCGACGCGGGGATCATCGTCGTCTCGTTCGACGGTATCGTCACCGAGCCATGCGCCTGGCGCATCGCGGTCGATTTCAAGAAGATGGGCGAGGTCCAGGTCGATTTCCTCGCTGCGAAGATCGCCGAGGGCGGCAATCTGCTGGAGATCCGGGGTCTTGCCGGCGTTTTCGTCGACGACGAGATCAGCGCGGGGATCCATGCGGGCGTCGCCAATCATCCGCAGTTCAAGATCGTCGGCTCGGTGCACGGCGACTGGGCGCAGGAAGTGGCGCAGAAGGCCGTCGCCGGCATTCTTCCGAGCCTGCCGGACGTCGTGGGCGTGGTGACGCAGGGTGGCGATGGATATGGCGCGGCGCAGGCCTTCGCCGCCGCGGGCCGCCCGACGCCGACGATCATCATGGGCAACCGGCAGGACGAATTGCTGTGGTGGTCCGAGCAGAAGGCCGCAAGCGGTTACGAGACGATGTCGGTCTCGATCGCGCCCGGAGTGTCGACGCTTGCGTTCTGGGTCGCCCAGCAGATCCTCGACGGCCGCGACGTGCCGAAGGATCTGGTGGTGCCGTTCCTGCAGATCGACCAGGGCGGGCTCGAGGCCGACCTCGCCGCGACGCAGGTCGGCGGCGTCGCCAATGTCGAGTACAGTCTCGAAGACGCGATCACGGTGGTCGAGGCCGCCGGCGCGACCTGACAGCCGGCATGAACGCAGCGACCGAAACGGTTCCGCTGATCGAACTCCGCGGGGCTGAAAAGTCGTATGGCGCCGTACGCGCGCTCACCGGCGCGGATCTGGCCATTCGCGCCGGGACATGCGTCGGCCTCGTCGGGCATAACGGAGCCGGTAAATCCACCCTCGTCGGTATCCTGAACGGCGGTGTCGCGCCGGATCGAGGCGCCATCGTGGTCGACGGCGTCGAGCGCACCGGCGCGCATTCGATCGCGGCCGCGCGGGCGGCGGGCTTGCGCTGCGTGTTTCAGGAGCTGTCGCTCTGCCCCAATCTGACGGTCGCGGAGAACGTGCGTATCCTGCATGCGGGACTTGGGGGCTGGGGCTGGCGCAAGCGCGCGGGGCGACTGATCGTGGCGGAACTCGACGCGATCTTTCCTGATCACGCGATCGCGCCGGGGCGGGTCCTGGGCGATCTGTCGATTTCCGAGCGCCAGATGGTCGAGATAGCCATCGCCTTTCTCGATGTGGCGGCGCCGGTAAGGGCCGTCATCCTCGACGAGCCGACCTCGTCGCTCGACGGCAGTCGCGCTGCGGATTTGCTTGCCCATGTCCGACGCTTCGTGCGGCGCGGCGGGGCCGTGGTGTTTATCTCCCACATCCTCTCCGAAGTGCTCTCGGTCACCGACCGTACCGTGGTGATGAAGGATGGCCGGATCGTCGCCGATCGGCCGTCGACCGCCTTCGACGTATCGAGCCTCGTGCAGGCGATGGGCAGCGTCGCCCGGGAGAGCGCCGCGTCGCGCCCGTTGCGGTCCGGGGCGGACGCGCCGATCCTCGAAGGCCCGGGCGACTTTAAGGCGCGCGCCGGCGAGATCGTCGGCTTCGCCGGCCTCGCCGGCCATGGCCAGAGCGAGGCGTTGCGCGGTTTGTTTCGTCAGGGCAGTTCGGACTGGATCGCCGGCCACGTCACGCGCGCCGCTTTCGTCGCCGGGGATCGGCAGGTGGACGGCGTCTTCCCGCTCTGGTCGATCCTGTGGAACGCGACCGCGACGGTCTTGCCCCGTCTGGTTCGGCGCGGACTGATCGACCGACATGCCGAAGCGGCCTTCGGGCTCGAATGGCAGGCGCGGATCGGCATTCGCACGCCGGACATGGCCGCTCCGATCCTGTCGCTCTCGGGGGGCAACCAGCAGAAGGCGCTTTTCGCCCGGGCGCTTGGATCGAGTGCGCCGGTGGTCCTGATGGACGACCCGATGCGCGGGGTCGATGTCGGGACGAAGCAGGAGGTATATCTGCGGCTGCGCGCCGAGGCGGAGGCGGGCCGGACTTTCGTCTGGTACTCGACCGAAATGGACGAGATATCGTTGTGCGACAGGGTCTATGTCTTTCGCGATCGGGCCATCGTGGCGGAGTTCGCCGGCCCCGACGTGACGGAAGCCAACGTCCTGGCGGCGTCGTTCCGGAGTGCGGCGGCGTGAGGACCGATCTGCTGCGGGTGCTCGTCCCGGCGTTCTCGTTCGCGCTTCTGCTCGGCGTCGTGTTCTGGCTGCAGCCGCGGACGATGAGTTACCTTGGGCTGAACCTGCTCTTCAACCTCGCGGTGCCGATAGCGCTCGCCACCATCGCGCAGATGATCGTCATCGCGCTCGACGATCTCGATCTGTCGATCGGCGCCTTCGTGAGTTTCTGCGCGTGCGTGACGGCGACGTTTCTCAACGACGCGCCGCTGGTCGGGGCGGCGATCCTGCTGGGCGCCATTGGCGTCTATGCGCTGGTCGGGGCGGTGATCTGGCTGCGCGACCTGCCGTCCATCGTCGTTTCGCTCGGCATGAGCTTCGTGTGGTCCGGTCTCGCCGTGTTGATCCTGCCCTCGCCCGGCGGCGCGGCGCCCGAATGGGTGCGCGCGGTGATGACGGTGCGACCGCCGGTGCTTCCGATGGCGATCGTCGCAAGCCTCGCGATCGCCGCGGTCGCGCATCTGGTGGTGATGCGGTCGAGTTTCGGGACGGCGTTGCGCGGCGTCGGCGGCAATGCGCGGTCGATGCAGCGCGCCGGCTGGTCGGTGTTGTCGCTGCGCGCCGGCGCCTATGCGCTGGCCGGGCTGTTCGGGGTGATGGCGGGCGTCGCGCTGGTCGGGCTGACCACAGCGGCCGATGCGAACATCGCGCTGCGCTACACGCTGCTCACCATAGCGGGGGTGATCCTCGGCGGCGGCGAATTCAACGGGGGCAGGGTGTCGGCGATCGGGGCGGTGATCGGTGCGCTTACGCTGACGCTGGCGGCGAGTTTCCTCACGTTCCTGCGGCTCTCAAACGACTGGCAGATCGGGGCGCAGGGCGCGATCCTGATTCTGGTGCTGGCGGTGCGGCTGGTGCTGAACCGGCGCGAGAGCTACCGGTGAGCGGTGTGCCGCACCGGCCCTGGGTCTGGTCCTTCGGCGCGGCCGCCGCCGTCTTCGCCGCCACGCTTCTGGTGACCGGCGGGACAGGGGCCGCGGGGCTCGGCCAGGCGGCCCTGACCTTCGCCGCGTTCTCGGTGATCGTCGGCATCGGACAGATGTTCGTCATCACGCTCGGACCGGGGAACATCGACCTGTCGATCCCCGCAACGATGACGCTGGCAGGGACCGTGGCGCTGAAGGCGATGGACGGTGCTGCCGGGACGGAGCTCCTCGGCCTCGGAGCGGCGCTCGGCATTGGTCTCGGAGTGGGCCTCGGCAACTATGCGTTGATCAAGGCGCTGCGCATTCCGCCGATCATCGCGACGCTTTCGACGAGCTTCATCATCCAGTCAGCTGCGATCTGGACGAACCGCGGGTTGCGGATCAAGCCGCCCGACAGCCTCGCGGCCTTTGCCACCGGAGCGCCGCTCGGCGTGCCGAACGTGGCGCTGGTGGCGCTGGCTCTCGCCGCGATCGCCTGGCTGCTGCTCGAACGCAGCCTTTTCGGTCGGCGGGTCGCGGCGATCGGACAGAACGAGCGCGCGGCCCGGTTCGCGGGCGTGCCGATCGACGGCGTGCGGCTCGCGACGTATGCACTGTGTGCGGTCTTGGCCGGGCTGGCCGGGTTTCTGCTCGCGTGCTTCTCGGGCGGGGCGGCGCTCAACATGGGGTCGGAGTATCTGCTGATGTCGATCGCCGTCGTCGTGATCGGCGGATCGAGCGTCGCGGGGGGCTCCTCGAACGTGCCTGGCGTCTGGGGCGCTTCGCTGTTCATGTTTCTGATCGTCTCGATGTTGAACACCTACGGGTTCGGCGCAGGAGTTCGGATGATTCTGACCGGGTTCATCATCATGACGGTCATCTTCGCGGCGGGCGGCGGGCGGGTGCGGCGGCGCTGACATCTCCTCAAAACCGCGCGAACTTCGCGATCAGGAGCGGGGCCGTCGCACTGGGCCGGAGCGGCCGCGTGACTCCGGGCGAGCCGCGGGGCCTCGTCGAAAGCTGGCAGGGCGCATCAGACGGCGTCAAAGCACCGGGAGGCGGAAGGTTCGCGTATCCATGTCGCGGCCGTGGTCAAGGCGGTCGTCGATCTCGGCGGCGGCGGCAATCATGCGACCGTAAACGAAGACGGTGAAGGCGGCGGTTTCGAGATCGCGCTCGGTCAGGACGCTGGACGTGCAGTCTTTGCAGAGGAGCGCAAGCAAGAGCGCCGCGATCACCGCATCGACGTTGGCGCAGAAAACATAGCGCGAGGCCCGCCCGAGGCTCCATGCAGCGTCCGGATCATCAATTTAATCGCAATGACTGCACTGATCGCGCCGAAAACGAATCCCCCGCGTTGGAGACGCGGGGGGTAGCAGGTCACGGTCTGGCGACGCGCGCCGGTGGGCTTCAGGCGGCTTCGGGGGCGCGCCTGCTCGCCATGAACTGGTCGAATTCGGCCTGGTCCTTGGCGGCGCGAAGCTGGTCGAGGAAGCTCGTGAACGCGGCGCGTTCTTCTTCCAGCCGCTTGATGGTTTCGGCGCGGTAGGTGTCGAAGGCGGTGTTGCCGGTGGCGCCGAGATCGGCGGAACCGTGGCTGCGGCGGGTCCAGGATTTGCAGGTCATGCGATTGCTCCAGATCATGTAGACGAGAAGGGCGAGGCCGACGGGCCAGAACAGGATGAAGCCGATCACCATGGCGATGATCCAGGCCCCCTTGCCGCGGTCGTCGAGCCAGTCACGACAGCGTTCCATGATGGCGCGGGCACGCCTCGGAAACCGGCCGCGCGGCTCGGACCACTCGGATTGGGGCCATTCAGTGGCGGTATGCATCATGCGCTCCTCTATTCGATGTAAATGTGATTTACATTCACATAAATGGATGAAGCAAGGCCGGCGGTCAAGAGGGTTCTCGCGGTATCTTCGCGGCGTAAAGGCTAATGCGGGATCACGCCGAGGCCGCGCAAATAGATGCCCGTGCCGGTTTCGAGCATCTCGTCGGCCGAATAGGGCGCCCGCCCGCCGGGCGTTCCGCGAGCGAACAACTCGACGACGCCGTGGCTGAGCGCCCAGACATGGTTTGCGACCATAGTTGCCGGCGGACGGCGCCCGGCCGGCAGATGCGCGGTGACGCGCTCCGCCGCGCGAACGAGGACCGACATCGCCCGTTCCGAAGCATGAGCGAGTTCCGGGTTGCCGGCGACCGAAAGTCCGCTTTCGAACATCGCCACATAGTGCCCCGGATGGCTGCGGGCGAAATCGAGATAGGCCCGGCCAGCCGCGGAGAACGCCGAAAGCGCAGAGGGGGCGCCGTTGTCGAACGCGCGCTCCAATCGTTCCGCGAACATCTGAAAGCCTTGGCTCGCGACTTCAGCGATCAATTCTTCGCGATTGCGGAAGTGGCGGTACGGGGCGGCCGGGCTGACGCCGGCGGCCCGGGCGGCTTCGGCCATCGTGAATCCGAGCGGTCCCTTTTCGTCGATCAGCCGCAGCGCCGCTTCGGCCAGCGCTTCGCGGAGATTGCCGTGGTGATACGACTTGCGTGCGGGCTGGACGGTTTCCTCCATCGCTCCGATGTATCGGCGGCGCCGCGCCGCGACAAGTCCGGGCCGGCGGGAAGTGCCGATCCGGACTGTGGCGGCGGGTCGATCGCGACCTTCCGGGCGCCCCGATACGCGACGATTGCCGGACGCCTCAATGCGCGCCTCAGCGCGGCGCGAGTTCGGCGACGAGGCCGTTGGCGGTCTGAACCATCAGCCCGAAGCCGCCGACGCTGAACGCGTTGATCGAGGCGAAGACGCCGACGCCGCGCGTGGGGGCGATGACCACGTACGAGAACTCGCCCTGCAATCCGCCGGATTTGTTGAGCATCAGCGGCGCGTCGCCCTGAGCCGGAACCACGACCCAGCCGAGCGCCATCGCGCCCATCGGGCCGCCGTCGTCGAGCCCGCCCACCGGCGACAGGCCGTCGCGCCAGAGCCACGCTGCGTGATTGATCGTGCGCCATTCGGCGTCGGCGGCGTCGTCGCGGTCGAGGTGCCAGGACATCCATTTCTGCATGTCGCTGGCGGTGGAATAAAGCCCGCCCGCGCATTCGATGGTGACGGGCGAAGGAACCCACGGCATCGGCGAGCCGTCGAAATTGTGGCCCTGCATGGCGCGGGCCTCGTCGCCCGCCGCAAGGTTGAATTTGGTGCCGGTCATCCCGCGCGGGGCGAGGACCCGCTCGGTGAGCAGGTCCGCATATGGCGCGCCGGTCGTATGGGCGAGTGCGGCGCCGAGCAGATCGTGGGCGTAGTTGGAGTAGAGCGCACCGGTCCCGGGGGCGTAAAGAAAGGGGTCACCTTTGAGCCCGTCGATCTGGGTCTGCGGAGTGTTGCCGCCGAACGGATCGTCGGAGGGGTCTTCGGGGGTCTGGTTTCCGACCTCACGTGGCAGGCCGGAAGACTGGGTGATCAGGTCGATCAAGCGCAACGTGCGGCCGTCCTTCTGAGGAACGACGTATTCGGGCGGCAAATGGTCGTGCAGCGGATCGGTCAGGGCGAGCGTCCCCTCCGCGACGAGTCCGCCGAGCGCATCGCCGCAGAAGGCCTTGGAGATCGACCCGATGCGCATGAGGGTGTCGGGTTCCGGGGCCTTGCCCGACCCTTTCACCGTCTCGCCGAAGCCTGCGAAAGCGGTCTCGCCGTCCTTGACCGCGGCGATCACCAAGCCGGGCGCGCCCGACCCGAGCCAGGCGATCGCGCCGGCGAAGTTCACCGCCTCGGACAGCAGCGGATCCTCGGCGAGCGCGGGAGACGCCGAGAAAGCAGCGAAGGCGAGGGCCGCGGTCGCGGCGGAAAGGTTCAGGCGTTGCACAAGCGTCACGGTCATGATGTCTTCCCCCCGAAGATACGGCAGGAGACTGGACCAGGTGCGTGATTCCGGCAAGAGGCGTCGTCGAAGTCTAACGGCAGGAAGCACCCCGACCCGAACAGCCCGTAACATTATATGATTATTTGTTTTTTCGTTTCAAACGGCTGACGTCGCCCGCCCCCGAGGGGGCGGGAGCGGTTCAGTTCAGCGCGCCGTCTGCGTCGCGGTCGGAGGCCGCGAAATCGGCTTGCGCCTGGGCGTCCATCTCGGGCGCAGTGACGTTGCCGTCCTTGTTCGCGTCGAGCGTGTCAAAGTTATCGCGAATGATCGCCGCTTCCGCCTCGACCCAGGTCACGACGCCGTTCGCATCCTTGTCGAGCGCGTCGAAGGCGTTCTTCATGTAGGCCCGGAACTCGTCGAGCGTCACCGAGCCGTCGTCGGTCGTGTCCGCCGCGTCGAGCTGGCCTTCGGACAGGCCCTGATCCTGGGCGAAGGCGAAGCCGCCGGCCATCAGAAGTGCGGCCGTCGCCGCCGTGAGAGTGTAGCGCATTGTCATGCTCCTTATCCGCAAGCCAGCCGGTTGCCGGCATAGCCGCCCAACGCGGCGCCGGCGCCCGTGGCGATGATCTGGCCGGTCCCGGCGCCGATGAAGCTGCCGATCACGCCGCCGACGACGGCGCCGCTGACGGTGCCAGCCGCGCAGCCGAATTCATGCTCGCGCTGCTCCGGCGTCGCGCCGGGCGTGCAGCCGGCGAGGCCGAGGCCCACGATGGCGATCCCGATGATCGCTGGTCTTTTTATCATTGCTGTCCCTTTCCGCCCGATCCGCCCGGCCGCGCCTTGTCGTGCGGCTCTCGACGGCGGTCCGGTAAGTTAACGGCGCCGACGCCGCCGGTCCATGAGGAACTTCGCGTCGGCGCTGCGACGCGGCGATCAGGTCGCTGCGGGTTCGGCGGCGATGTGGCCCGCAAGCGCCTCGCGCAGCTTGTCCTCGCGGTCATGGTCGAGCGAGGTCTGCAGGATGCGCCCGCCGACGCCCTTTATTCCCTCAAGCACCTTGTCGCCAGTGACCTTCCTGACTAGAACGAACAAGATCGCCTCGCCCGGCGTGATGTCCTCGGTCGCGAGGCCCTTCATGAACTTGTCGTTGATGCCGACGTCGGTCAACGCGCCGGCGATCGCGCCCGACGCAGCACCCGCTGCGACGCCGAGAAGCGGATTGAGAAACAGCACGCCGATCAGCAGGCCCCAGAAGCTGCCGCCGGCCGCCCCGGCGGCGGTGGTGTTCATCAGCTGGTTGAGCTTGACCTTGCCGCCTTCGGTCTTCACCGCGATGGCAGCGTCGCCGATGTCGATCAGGTACTCCTTGGACATCGCGAGTACTTTCTCGCGGACCTCCTCGGCCTTGGCTTCGGATTCGAAAACGATTGCAATAAGATCGGACATATTCTGGGTCTCCTTCCCCCCCGGGTGCGGCGCGCTTCGAGCGACTCGGGCCGACCTTCGCGCGCATTAACGTCGGGCCGCGCCCAGCTGTCAATTCAGCGCTTGGCCGGCGCCGCCGCCGCGATGACGCTGGCCGCGGCTTCAGCCCCGCCGGGTCCATGCGGGATGCCGCAGGCGGTCAGGCCTGCCTCGATCGTTGCGATCGTCCCGAGCAGCATTGGCGGATCGAGATGGCCCATATGGCCGATCCGAAACAGGTTGGCCTCGTCCTCGCCCGTCCCGGCGAGACCGATCCCGAGGGTCAGTCCCGCCGCCGCTTCGCACCAGGCGCGCAGCCGCGTCGCCTCACCTGCGCCGGTCCGGATCGTGGTGACTGCGTGCGACCGGTCCTCGGCGTCGGTCATGTTGAGCGCGAGCGCGCCGCCCGCCCCCCAGGCGCCGACCGCCGCCCAGACGGCGCGCGCGAAGGTCGCGTGGCGCGCCCATGTGTTCTCCAGGCCCTCGTCGGTCAGGATCATGTCGAGCGCCTCGCGCAGGCCGTAGAGGTGGTGCGTAGGCGCCGTCCCGCAAAACAGCTGATAATAGGCGTTCGGTCGGAACCGCGGTCCCCAGTCCCAGTACGACGAGCGCGCGTCGGCCCCCAAGGCTTGGGCGCGGGCGTTCGCCCAGACGAACGCGAGCCCGGGAGGGGTCATCAGGCCCTTCTGGGACGCCGCGACCATGACGTCGACGCCCCAGTCGTCCATGCGGAACTCGTCACACGCGAGGCAGGCGATACAGTCCACCGCGAGCAAGCCGGGATGGCCGGCGGCGTTCATGGCGACCCGCAGCGCGCGGATGTCGTTGCGGACGGCGGAGGCGGTGTCGGTCTGGACGGTGAGAACCGCCTTGATCTGATGCGACGCATCGGCGCGCAGGCGCTCGGCGATCCGGTCCGGGTCGAGGGGGGCGCGAAAGCCGAAGTCCATGATCTCGACATCGACGCCCAGCCGGCGGGCCATTTCGGCCCAGCCAAGTCCGAAGCGACCGGTGGCGATCACGAGGGCGCAGTCGCCGGGGGCGAGGATATTGGCCGTCGCCGCCTCCCAGCCGGCATGGCCGTTGCCGATGTAGAGCGCCACATCGCCCGTCGTGCACGCGACGCGCCTCAGATCCGCGATCACGCGATCGGTGAGGTCGATCAGTTCGCCGGCGTAGATGTTCGGCGCGGCGCGGTGCATCGCGCGCAGCACCCGGTCGGGGACCACCGACGGGCCGGGAATTGCGCGCAGACCTCGGCCGTGGGCGAGGGACATTCTGGGGGCTCCACGAAGGTTCGGCGGGACACTAGCGCGGGCGTGCGGGCGAGGGGAGTGGCGAATTGGCTTTTTCGGCAGCGCTCCGCATGTTAGGCGAAGCGGCTTCCAACCGCCCCTTCGGCACAGGAGCCGCGATGCCCGCCGACGCCGCGACGCCGCTCGACGTATCCAGGTCCAAGCCGGCTGAGCCGGTAGTCGCGCGCGAGCCGTTTCTGCGGCTGTGGAGCGACTGGTTGGCGCCGCAGCGACGGCTCTATTTCATCGGCCTCGCGCTGATGGCGGCCTCGGCGGCGGCGACGGCGAGCTACGCCAAGCTGATGCAATGGGTCGTGGCGGCCTTCGAGGCGTCGGATTTCACGGTGATGTGGTGGGGTCCAGCGGCGGTCATCGGGCTGACGCTCATCGCCGGAACCACCGACTACCTGCGCCAGATCACGGTGCAACGCGCGGTCATCCGGGTCGAAACCGATCTTCAGAAGGCGATGTTCACGCGGCTGGTGGGGGCCGATCTCGCCAACCTTCGCAGCGAAGCGCCGGCGGGCCTCGCGTCGCGATTCTCGTCCGACATCGGGCTCGTCAGCAATTCGGTCAAGTCCATACTCGGCGGGATCACGTCGGTCTTCACCATCGTCGGGGCGTTTGCGATGATGCTGACGATCGACTGGCCGCTGACGCTCGGGATGATCGCGGTCTTCGCGCTGGCGCTCGCCCCGGTCCAGGTGATCGGCGCGCGGCTGAAAAAGTTGTCGCGCGCCACCCAGATCCAGGTGGCGAGCATGACCGCTAACGTCACCGAGGGGCTGTCGGGCATCCGCATGGCGCGAACCTACCGCCTCGAGGCCCCGCTGATCGAGACGGCGAGCGCGGTGTTCGAGGGGCTCTACCGGCTCAAGATCAAGGTCAACCGCTGGCAGGCGCGGATCTCGCCGCTGATGGAATTCCTCGGCGGAATCGCCGTCGCCGTGCTGCTGTTCGTTGTCGGATGGCGGATGAGCCTCGGCACGATCACGCTGGCGGAGTTCACCGGCCTGTTGACCGGGCTCGGCGTGGCGGTGTCGCCGGCGCGCCGCCTCGGCTCGACCTACACGGTCGCGGCGCAGGGCGGGGCGGCGCTCGACCGCATCTTCATGCTGTTCGACACGCAGAACACCATCCGGGACGGACCGCGGACAATGGAGCGCGTCTTCGGGCGGATCGGCTTCGATGCGGTCAATTTCGCCTATCCCGACGGGCATGTCGCCCTCGAGGATTTCACGCTGACCGTTCAACCGGGTTCGCGCGTCGCCTTCGTCGGGCGCTCGGGAGCCGGAAAGTCCACGGTTTTCAACCTGCTGCCGCGGCTCTACGATCCGACGAGCGGGCGCATCACGCTCGACGGCGTCGATATCCGCGACCTGACGCTCGCATCCTTGCGCGACCAGATCGCCGTGGTAAGCCAGGATTCGGTGCTGCTGACCGGCACGATCGCGCAGAACATCGGCTTCGGACGGCGGGGCGCCAACCGGTCCGAGATCGAGGCCGCCGCCCGAGCCGCCGCCGCCGACGGCTTCATCCGCGCGTTGCCCGACGGCTACGACACCGTGATCACGCCGTCGGCGTTTTCGTTTTCGGGGGGCGAGCGCCAGCGGCTGTCGATCGCCCGCGCGATCCTGCGTGACGCGCCGATCCTGTTGCTCGACGAGCCGACGTCGGCGCTCGACGCCGAGAGCGAAGCGATGATCCGGGCGGCGCTCGACCGGCTGGCGCGCGGGCGCACGACGCTCGTGATCGCACATCGGCTGACCACGATCCTCGACGCCGACCTGATCGCGGTCATGGATCGCGGACGCATCATCGAACTGGGCGTCCATGCCGAACTGGTGGCGCAGGGCGGGCTCTACGCCGATCTTTACCGGCTGCAATTCGCAGGAGCCTGAGGGTTTGCGCACGGTCGGCGGGGCATTAGATGAAACGCATGGGAGTTGAAGCGACATCGGGGCTGATCGCGGAGGACCGCGCCGTTCTGCGCGTCGGCGGGCCTGGAGCGCGTGCGTTCCTGCAGGGGCTCGTGACCAACGATCTCGACCGGCTCGACGCCGGTGCGGTCTATGCAGCGCTGCTGACGCCGCAAGGCAAGTATCTGTTCGACTTCTTCCTGATCGCGGACCGAGCGGACGTGCTGATCGACGTGAAGGCCGACCGCGCCGCGGCGCTGGCGCAGCGGCTAGCGATATACCGTCTGCGGGCGCCGGTGACGATCATTCTGGCCGATCTGCCGGTCATGCTCGGGCTTGGGCCGGCCCCCGATGCGCCGCTCGTCGTCGCTGATCCTCGACATCCGGCGCTCGGGTGGCGGGCGTACGGCGATCCGCCCGCCGTGGAGCCGCTGGCGGCCGAGACGCTCACCGCGCTTCGCATCGAACACGGCGCGCCGGAGACCGGCGTCGAGCTGATCCCCGAGGAAAGCTATATCCTCGAGATGGGCTTCGCGCGCCTGAACGGCGTCGATTTCCGCAAGGGCTGCTACGTCGGTCAGGAGGTGACGGCCCGCATGAAGCACAAGACCGAGCTCAGGAAGGGCCTGGCGCGGGTAAACGTTGCAGGGCAGGCTCCGCCGCCCGGCACCGAGATCCGCGCGGGCGACCGGGCGATCGGCGCGCTCTACACCGCTGTTGCAGGTCGTGGCCTCGCCTATCTCCGCCTGGATCGGTCGACGGGCGAGATGCGCGCCGGTGAGGCGATCGTCACGCTGCGCGAAGCAGCTTCGTGAGCGGGTCGAAGACGTTGGCGTTGGCGGCGATGACGCCCGCCCCCGCCAGCACGTCGCCGCCGTCCGTCAGCGGGCCGGTCATGCCTCCCGCCTCACGGACGATCAGGATCCCCGCGGCGATGTCCCAGGCGTGCAGGCCGCGCTCCCAGAAGCCGTCCACCCGCCCGGCGGCGACGTAAGCGAGGTCGAGCGCCGCCGCGCCGAAGCGCCGGACCCCCGCCGACACGATCGCGACGGCGGCGATCTCGCGCAGCGCGTCGGGCAGGTCGGTGTGTCCGCTGGACGGCACGCCGGTGGCGAAGATCATCTCGATCATCTCCTTGCGACCCGAGACCCGCAGGCGGCGGTCATTGAGATAGGCGCCGGCGCCTTTCTCGGCGACGAACATCTCGTCCTTGATCGGATCGTAGATGACCCCCGCCACAACTTCGCCCTTGTGCTCGAGCCCGATCGAGATCGCCCAATGCGGCAGCCCGTGCAGGAAATTGGTCGTGCCGTCCAGCGGGTCGACGATCCAGCGGCGCGTCGGGTCGGTGCCCTTGACCTCGACGCTCTCCTCGCCGAGCCAGCCATAGTTCGGCCGGGCTTCGGTCAACTCCTCGCGGATCGTCGCCTCGGCCTTCGTGTCGGCGCGGCTGACGAAATCGCCGGGGCCCTTGGTCGACACCTGCAGGTTCTCGACCTCGCCGAAGTCGCGCAGCAGGTTCCGCGCCGCCTTGCGGGCGGCCTTGATCATGACGTTGACGTTGGCCGATGCCTGGCTCATTGCGGGTATCCCTGCTGCGAGCGGGTCCTATAGCGAAACCGCGCGGACAGGGAAAGGGCGCGCGCCTTCAGCGGCCGTTGACGTAGGCCGCCTGATAGAGTGCTTCGAGCGTCGGCAGTTCCCGCGCGTCGATCACCCCGTCGCCATTCTTGTCGGCCTTCTCGAAGATGACGTCCTGCAACCGCGGTAACCGCGCGCGCGCCTGCTGGAAGGTCAGCGTCTGACCCGGTCCGAGGCTGAGCGCGCCGTAGGCCTGGGCACGCGCTTCGTCGCCGGTGCTGAGAACGACGAGGAGGAAGGCGGCGAAATG
>JBBRUZ010000012.1:0-32597 GCA_038247355.1 Rhodobacterales bacterium | reverse complement strand
GGGGTCGCTGTCGCCGCCCAGCAGCGCGTCCAACCGCGTCTGGAGATCCGACAGGTTCTCCTCGCACTCGATGAAGAACAGCGCCTGAAAGTCTTCCTCGTCGTCCATCGTTGTTCCCGATCTCAGATCATGTCGGCGACGAGCGCCAGGAGACGCGGACCGTCGAGGGGTTTCGGTATCCAGCCGGTCGCGCCGATCCTTCGGGCGCGCTCGTGCAGGCTCGACGCCGTCTCGGACGTCAGCAGAAGGATCGGCACGCCCTGGCCTTCCGGCTCGGCGCGGGCGGCTTCGATGAAGTCGAGGCCGGTCATGATCGGCATGTTGAGGTCGGTCACGACGATGTCGGGTTTGTGCTGCTGGAGTTTCTCCAGCGCCTCGCGCCCGTTCTTGGCCGAGATGACCTCGTGGCCGCCAAGCCTGAGGCATTTGACCAGAAGGCCGAGCAGCGCCGGCGAATCGTCCACTGCGAGCACGACGCTCACGTCCGGAACTCCATCCGCATCAGGTTGCCGAAAAGGCCGAGCTCGGAGAAGGCGTCCACGAACGGGCCGGATGGGCTCAGCACCGCCGCGGGCGGCGTCCTCGCTCCGCGGGCGTTCAGAAAACTGACCAGGACCAGCACCGTCGCAGTCGACAGGCTCTGCACCTTCGAGGCGTCGAGGACGACATCGTCCCGGTCGCGCACCGCGAGCAGCTGTTCGTGGAGTCCGCGAGCGCCGACGAAGCCGATTTCGGGCGCGAGTTCGATCGTGACCGGATCGCCGCTCCCGGACGCCGCGCCCGTCGATTGCCCTGAAGTATCCGCCATGCTCGCCCTGCCTTCTTTCGTCAGTGGCCGACGTGACCTGTCCTGCACTGCGCATCGTCCCGAATGCCGGCATGTATCGGGAGAACCGGTTTCTAATTTCTTAAGGCGGTCGAGGCCGCCGAACCTTTTGGATGCGCCGACCGTGACAGGCGGTCCGGGGGCATTTCACGAGAAATTAACAGATTCGATAAACAAGCTGCCGCCTGACGCGAGGAGCTCTGATGGACAACGGACGGATCTTGCTGGCGCTTGCGCTGGCGGCAGGGCTGGCGGGGCCGGTCGGGATCGCGGTGGCCGGCTCCGAGCCGGGCGACGGCGCGCCCGTCTTCGTGCTCGCCGGTCCCTGGGCGGATGCGAGCGCCGTCGCCGTCCGTGCGGGCGGACGTCCGGTCGGACCGCGCCAACCCCGCGCCGGGGCGCTTGTCTTCAGCCCCGACCCCGATTTCGTCACGCGGCTGAAAGCGGAAGGCGCGTGGCTCGTGCTGGCCGATCCCCGGCTGCTGGCGCTCTGCGGGGTGCGGACATGACCCCCCGGTTCCGGCTGGATCTGTCAGCGACATCCTTTGCGCTGGTGCTCTGCGTGATGGGCTTTCTGCACGCGCCGGTCTTCGGGCTGGCGGCCTTCGTGCTCGGGGCGCCGGTGTTACCCGCCGTCATGGCCCCGCTCGCGCTTGCAGCGATCGCGGAGGCGGCGCGAAGGTTCGCTCCCGAGCGCGCGGACGTCGTCATCGCGATCGCGCTCGTCGGGCAGGCGGCGATCTTGACCGTGATCTTCGCCGGGCACCCCTGGCAGACCGATACGCATATGTATTTCTTCGCGCTCGTCGCAGTCGTCTCGGCGCTCGCGAGCCTTCCCGCGCTGTTCGCCGCCGCGGCGCTGGTCGCGGTCCATCATGTCGCGATGAACTTCGTCGCCCCGGCGTTGGTCTATCCCGGTGGCGGCGATCTGGGACGCGCCGTCTTTCATGCGGTCATACTCGCGATCGAGGTCGGAATACTCGCGCTGATGATCCGCGACCGACACGCCTTGCGCGCGGCGGCCCTTGCCGAGGCCGCTCGGGCGGCGCTCGACGCCGAGCGCGTCCACGACGCCGAGGTCCGCAACGTCGCCGAACGCGAAGCGCTGCTCGAAGATCTGCTCGCGCAAGTCGAGGCCGCCTTCGCCGAACTCGTCGATCAGGGGCTCGCCGGCAATCTCGACGCGCGGATCGAGCGAAGCTTCGACCACGCCGTGCTCGGCGCGCTCGCCGCCAAGCTCAACGCCTTCTTCGCCGGGCTCGAAGACACGCTCGCCGAACTCGCCTCGCGGCTGGCGGCGCTGGCGGCGGGCGAGCTCACCGAACACGCGGGCGCAACGGGCAGCGGCGCCTTCGGCGCCATGCAGCAACAGATGAACGACACCGCGCGGTCGCTTCGCGATATCTTCATCGGGATATCTCAGGCGGCGAATGCGTCGCGCGCGGCGACGACGCAGATCGGGGCGGACGCGGTCGAGCTCGCGCGCCGCACCGAGGATACCGCTGCGGCGCTCGAAGAGACTGCGACGACGATGGAGGAAATCTCCCGAACCGTAACCAACACCGGCGGTCTGCTTCAGCAGGCCGGGATCTCGGCGGAAGCGCTGGCGGGGATCTCCCGCGAGGGCGCCGCGAAATCGCTGCGGGCGGTCGATGCCGTGCGCGACATGGAGACCCAAGGCAGGGCGATCTCGGAAATCGTCTTGGTGATCGACTCGATCGCCTTCCAGACCAATCTCCTCGCCTTGAACGCCGCGGTCGAGGCGGCGCGTGCGGGCGAGGCAGGCAAGGGCTTCGCGGTCGTCGCGGCCGAGGTCCGCAATCTGGCGCAGCGCGCATCCCAGGCCGCACGCGACATCTCGGTGCGGATCGCGGCAAGCTCAACTTGCGGGATCGCCGGTGTAAGGCTGGTCCAGGAAACCGGCGAAGGGTTCGCCGCACTCGCGGGATCGGTCCAAGACCTGACGGCGCGGATCGGCGGCGCCGCTGCAGCCGGCGCGGAACAGACTGTGGCGATCTTGCAGGTGGGTCAGGCGACGGCGCGGATGGATCGCGACACACAGTCCAATTCCGTCATCGCCGCGCGCACCGTGTCGGCCGCCCACGCACTGGAGGTTCAGGCCGTGCGGCTGGAGGAGGCGCTGGGACGGGTCAGTTTCGGGACGAAAGCGGCGATGAAGGCCGAGTTCTCCGCCCGTTCGGCGCGACGCGCCTGAAACGTCGCGCGCCGCCTGGTCGAGGCTCGCCGCCGCGCTCGGAGTTAAGGTCTCAATCGGTCACGTGCCGCGAACGGCCTTTGAAACAATGAAGGTAATTTCCGGAAGTTCAACGCGGCCGACGCTCCTTCGCGACCTCTCAGGCGAACCCGACAAAGGACAGGATCGCGACGACCACGACCACGAGGCCGACGATATAGATGATGTTGTTCATTGCGGTGTTTCCTTGCGGTTGATGACATCTCCCGCATAACGCCGCTCGCGGACATTGGTTCCTTACGCTTGACGCGATGACCGCCGGCGCGTTCGATCACGCGGCACGTTGGCGGCGCCCGCTGCGAAGATCGCCGGATCGCCGCGCGGCTGCGCGAGCGCCCGACCGCCCAAGGCCGCGCGACGGAATCTCGCGGCCCTTGGATACAACGAAATCAAGGTGTTGCGTGTGTCGCCCTGTGCGACACGGCGTTGTCTCGCGTCAGATCAGAGGTCGCGGCGACTCGGTTTCGGGCTCCATGTTTGCAAGGTCCTCGAGCGCCGGCACGTCCGGCGGCCTCAGCTCGCCGCCGCCCAGGAGGATCAGCCCCTTCCAGCGCAGATGGCCGAGCGTCTTGTTGGTGTGGACCAACGACAGGCCGAAGGCGTCGGCGAGATCGCGTTGCCGGAAGGGCATCGGCGTCACGTCGTCCCTTGCGAGCTCGCGCGCCAGAGCGCGGCGGTAGAGCACGAGAAGACCCCAGGACACCCGCTCGACACCGGCGCGCCGGCCGACGATGGCGAGCATGTCGCCGAGGAAATGCTCTTCGCGCGCGGCGAGCCACGTGATGTCATGGGCCCGCGCCGGATCGTCGCGGAACATGTCCCACAGGTCGGCGCGGGGGAACACGCAGAGCGTCATGTCGGTCACGCTGTCGACGTTGTGCTGCATCTCCCGAGCAGGCCCGCCTGCAGACCGACGAGATCGCTCGGCATGACGAAGTCGATCACATGGCGCCCGCCGTCGGGCAACAGCGTGTAGCGCACGCCATATCCCGACAGCGCGGTGAACGGCTGCGGGCTGGCGGCGCCCCGGAGCAGGATCGTGGTGCGCGGACGAACCTTAAGTTCGCCGGCCTTGAAGCGGCGCATGAAAGAAAGCTCGGCCTCCGTGAACGGCAGGAAGGCGGGACGCTTTCGCAGCGGGCAATTGAGACAATCGGTGGTCACCGGCAAAACCTCGCTCGTCTATGTCACAGGTTAATGCGCGCCGGCCGAATCGGTGCGAAACCGAACGACAATGTCGGTATCCGCCGATCGTAGTACGGGGATCTGTCCAATGAACGCCAGCGTCGATACCGCCGATTCGCGTCCGGACGCAGCGCCGCGCGCGTTGCCGCCACTCAGCCGGAACGCCGCCCTGCGCGCTGCCTCCGTCACCGAGACGCGGATAGCGGAGGCGCTGGCGCGGGCACGCGATATCGTTACGCTCGTCAAGCAGTTGACCCGGCGCGCGTCGGCGGACGCGGCGGACCTCGCCGAAGCCTCGGATCGGCTCGACGGGCTTTGCGAGACGCTCCGGGTGGCGCTGACGGTGGGAGAGCCCGCGGCGGCGGGCGACCTTCGGACCCTCGCCGTTCGTACGTTGGGCGCGTTCGACATGGCGGAGGGGCCACGAATCCTGATCGAGGGGCCGCCGATCGCGCTGCATCCCGAGGCGATGCGGGTGGTTTCGTTGGCGCTCTTCGATCTCGCATCGCGCGGCGTGCGGTTCGGGGCGCTGGGCGTCGGCGAGGGACGGGTGGCGCTCGACTGGGCCGAGGATGGGGGTGGATTGCACCTGACCTGGCGGGAGTTCGGGGTGCGGCCCGGATCCGAACGTTTGCGGCGAGGTCCGTGCGGCGCCCTGCAGGAGCTGTTGGCGGACCGGCTCGGCGCGCCGCTGCGCCAGCTCGAGACGCCGTTCGGTCTTGTGGCCGAGCTCGCGATACCGGCCTGGGCAATTCGCGAAGGCGCCGGACCGACGCCGCGGCGCGTGCTGGTCGCCGTCGAGGACGCAGCCGTCGCGGCGGCGCTCAGCCCGCCGCTGATGGCGTGCGGGGTACGAGAGGTCGGTACGGTTTGCACGGTCGCCGAAGCCTGACGAGGCCATCGCGGACGGCGCGGTGGATCTGGTGTTCGTCGACAGGACGGTTGCGGCGGCCCACCAGTCGCGGCTCTGTGCCTCGGTTCTCGTGTTGCAAGGCGCGGAGGAGGTCGAACCTCGTACGGCCGTCGCCACGGTGCGACTTCCGACGAGCGCCAACGGGCTCGCGGAAGTCATGGCCACGGCGCTGCGCGCAGATGAAGGCGGCGACGCGATCGTCGCCTGACCCCAAGCCGGGCCGACACGGATCGGCCGCGCGGGCGTCGTCGCGGAATTCGGTCCGAACGCCTGCGCCGCCCGGCGAATACTGCGGGAACCTGGTCAGAATCCGAGCGAAGGGCCTTGCTGTCGCTATCTCGGCCCGAGGTTCCGGATCAGCCGAACGCGGTCCAGCGGCTAGGCGCGGCGCGATGGTCGCAACGGGAGGTGAGATCGCTGCGATCAGGGGCGCGCCCGACCGACGACGACGATAGTGTCGGCAGTCTGACGTTTCTCCCGACGAACCGGAACAGCGCTCCATGACCGTTACCCTCCAAACGAAGTTGCGCCGCGGGCTTGCGGCTCCGCGCGGAATCGAATTGCTGCGCGCATGACGCTGTCGCCGAAGGCCGCAGTGGCGTGCTCGGACTGGTCGGAGGGGCCGGTCCCGTCCCGCTTCACCGGGCTTTGGCGTCGGCTCTCGATCGAGTTCGGCGACGGGAGCGGCGATATCGACGCCTTCGTGGTCTGGCTCCAGACCGAAGACGTCTTCATCGACCTGCGAATTCCAGCCCGGCCCGGGGGGCGGAACCCGACGGGGTTCGCCGATCTGACGCCCCGGAGCGGGGCGGCGCTCGCGGCGCAGGAGGGTTTCGCCGGGCGGCTGCTCTGGACCGAAGACCGCGCCGCCTGGCCGCGCGCACTGGATTTCCGCCCGACGGGCGTGCCCGACGAAGGGTGGGTTGCGCGGACAGGCAGGGTGCTCGTCGAGACCGGCGTTCATGCGCGGTATGTCGAGCACTGGTGGCAGGCGATCGACAGGGCCGCGCCGCTCGCCGCGTTCGGTCGGCTGGGGTCCGGCCCTGTCTGGGCGCGGGCGGGCGAGCATGTGATGTTTGCGCAAGACCGCCGGGCCGCACCGCCGGCCCCGGGGGGTCTCGGATCGGGGGTGGCGGCCGCCGCCGGCGACCCCGCCGCGCTTGCCGCCCTGCTCGACTGCGAAATCTCCTATGGGGCGGTAGATGGTGGATCGAGCTGGCGGGTCGCGCGCTCGACGCTGCCCTGGCTCGAGGGCGAGATCCGCGCATTGCCGCCGGATCTGACCGGGTGAGGCGCGCTTAGCGCGCGGCGCTCGCGACCCAGGCCCGCCATTGCCCGTGATCGCCGGCGAAGACGTTGATGTCGGCGCGACCGGAGATGCCGGGCACGACGCCGGTTCCGGTGTACTGCCAGAACGTCCAGCGCTGGCCCGGATAGACCTCCTCCGGATGCCCGGCAACCGAACGCAGCCAGAAATGATAGCCGGTGATCCGACCCAGGTCGTTCTGTGCGAAAAAATCCGGCGTGACGTAGATGATCGGGCGCTTGCCGTAATGCCGCGTGACGATCGCGAGAAAACTCGCCATTTCGGCGCGAACCGTCGCGGGCGAGGGGCGCAGCCGGCAGTTTTGTGACTGGTGGTTCCATTCCATGTCGAGAACCGGCGGCAGCGCGGCCGGATCCTTCGGGACGTTGGCCATGAACCAGCGGGCCTGTTCGGCGCCGGTCCTGCAGAAATAGTAGAAATGATACGCCCCGCGCGGAATTCCGGCGCGGGCGGCGGCGTTCCAGTTCTCGGCGAAGCGGTCGTCGGCATGATCGGCCCCCTCGGTGGCTTTCATGAACGCGAAGGCGATACCCGCGGCGCGGACGCGCGGCCAGTCGATGGGGCCCTGCCATTTCGAGACGTCGACGCCGTGGACCGGATAGTGCCAGGGGGATCGGCCGGACCAGTCGTGGGGTTGCATGTCGAAGAATTGCGGCGGCGCCACCGAGCGGCGGTCGATGGGCGGCGGCGCGGATGACGAGCAGGCGGCGAGGCCGGCGGCGACGAGGAGAGCGGCTGCTAGGGCGGGAAGGGCGCGCAGGGCGAAACTCCGGTTCGATTCACACCCCCGTTATAGCGCGGTCCAAGCGCTGCGTCTCGGGGTCCGATGGACGTCGTTCAGGGCGACGCCATCGCCTCGGCCAGCCCGAGCCGCGACGGGTCCGCCACCAGCAGTTCGCGGACCGACCAGGGGCCGCTCGCCCACATGCCGCTGATGTCATGGATCCGCCAGCCGTCGATTTCGCGCACGAGGCTGTAGTTCAGCCGGTTCGGTTCGCCGAAATTGGTGAACGTCACGACGATCTCGGCGGACACGCCGTCGAGGCGGATCTGGCGTGCGCTGAACGCGGCGATGTTCACGTTCTGGCCGTCGACGAACGGCAGAAACCCGAGACCGCCGGAGTTGTGCCCCTGGAAGGTCCGGATCAGCCCGAGGGTGTCGGCGCCGTAGATCCGGATCGGCGCGGGGAGGGGCGCAGTATCGTCCAGCAGGGGCAGGTAAATGGCGCGGATCAGCGCCTCGGGAGTACGGAACGCCATCGTCTCGGTAGCGAAGAACAGGGCGAGGGCGACGATCCCGGCCGAAAGAAATGTGCGACGCGCTGAACCCATGACCGCTCCTCCAGTGTGCTATGGACAGGCAGGGTAGGGCCAATCGGTTGCCAAATCGAAAAGCCCGCGCGTCGGCGCCGCTGTCATCTCGGCGGCTTTTCACCGGACAGACGCCGCATTGCGACCGCCGTGGGCTGTGGTCTACAAGGCGCTTGACGCCTTCGGACGGGGTGGTAGCGTCCGTGACTGACCCGCCAGGTCACAAAACGCCAGTTTTCCGAACGGGTCGAACGTTGATCGTCCCCGGATATATCAGGGATCATCGAGATGTCGCTGCGCTCCGCTCCGTCCGCGCAACTGGCCCCGAACGACCTGCGGGCGTTCTGGATGCCGTTCACCGCGAACCGGCAGTTCAAGAAGGCGCCCCGGATGTTCGTCGGCGCCGACGGGATGCACTACACGACATCGGACGGGCGGCGGGTTCTGGACGGGACCGCCGGGCTCTGGTGCTGCAACGCCGGGCACAAGCAGCCGCGGATCGTCGAGGCGATCCAGAACCAGGTCGCCGAGATGGATTACGCGCCGGCGTTCCAGATGGGGCACCCGAAAGCGTTCGAGCTGGCGAACCGGCTGGTCGACATGGCGCCCGAGGGGATGGCGCACGCGTTCTTCTGCAACTCCGGCTCGGAGGCGGTGGACTCGGCGCTGAAGATCGCCATCGCGTACCAGCGGGCGATCGGGCAGGGGACGCGGACGCGGCTGATCGGGCGCGAGCGCGGATATCACGGGGTCAACTTCGGCGGCATCTCGGTCGGCGGGATCGTGACGAACCGGAAGTTCTTCGGGACGCTGCTCGGCGGCGTCGATCACATGCCGCACACGCATCTACCGAGCGTGAACGCGTTCTCGAAGGGGCAGCCGGAGCATGGCGCATATCTGGCGGACGAGCTGGAGCGGATCGTGGCGCTGCACGATGCGAGCACGATCGCGGCGGTGATCGTCGAGCCGATCGCAGGCTCGACCGGCGTCCTGATTCCGCCGAAGGGGTATCTGGAGCGGCTGCGCGAGATCTGCACGAAGCACGGGATACTGCTAATCTTCGACGAGGTGATCACCGGGTTCGGGCGTACCGGGGCGGCGTTCGGGGCGGACAAGTACGCAGTGAGCCCTGATCTGATCACCTGCGCCAAGGGCATCACCAACGGGGTGATCCCTATGGGGGCGGTGCTTTGCCGCGCCGAGATCCACGACGCGTTCATGACCGGGCCGGAGCATCTGATCGAGCTGTTCCACGGCTACACCTATTCGGGGAACCCGATCGCGGCGGCGGCAGGCCTCGCGACGCTGGAGACTTACCGCGAGCAGGCGCTGTTCGAACGGGCGGCGGAGTTTGCGCCTTACTGGCAGGAGGCGGTGCATTCGCTTCGCGGGTTGCCGCACGTGATCGACATTCGCAACGAGGGGCTGATCGCGGGGATCGAGCTTTCGCCCGTCGCGGGCGAACCGACGCGCCGCGCGTTCCAGGCGTTCCTCGACTGCTATGAGCGCGGCGTGCTGATCCGCACCACGGGCGACATCATCGCGATGTCGCCGCCGCTGATCATCTCGAAGGAACAGATCGACGAGTTGGTCGGGACGGTGGGGGATGTGTTGAAGCAGCTGCACTGACATGGTCAAACACAAGGAGACCTATCACAGCGTAGTCGTGGAAAGCTTCTACATCGGAAGCACTGCTGGCCACAGAGGGAAAGTCCATTTGCGTCCCATTGACGGGCAACCGTTTGAACAGTCCGTGCTGCTTGAGGGGCCAAGGGCGATGGTTGATCTGGGCAAGTATCCCGTAGGCACGAAATTTCGTGTACGTGCAAAGCTCACCGACCGACAAAACGGTGGCGAGTTCCTCTATATGCACTGGTCATGGCCCCACGAGGTTTTTGAGAAACCAACGAAAACATGAGGGTAGCGTGAGCGTCGGCGACAATCTCAAGATCGAGGGCGCCCGCCTATGGGAAAGCCTGATGGAGATGGCGAAGGTCGGGCCCGGCGTGGCGGGGGGGAACAATCGCCAGACCCTGACCGATGCGGATGCCGACGGGCGGGCGTTGTTAAAGCGCTGGTGCGATGCGGCGGGGCTGACGACGGGCGTCGACGCCATGGGCACGATGTTCGCGCGGCGCGAAGGGACGGACCCCGACGCGGCGCCGGTCTATGTCGGCAGCCATCTCGACACCCAGCCGACGGGGGGCAGGTTCGACGGGGTGCTGGGGGTGTTGGGGGGGCTGGAGATAATCCGGACGCTGAACGATCTGGGGATCCGGACGCGGCATCCGATCGTCGTGACGAACTGGACCAACGAAGAGGGTGCGCGGTTCGCGCCGGCGATGCTGGCGAGCGGCGTGTTCGCGGGGGTGCACGCGCTGGACTGGGCCTACGCCCGGCCGGACGCCAAGGGTCTGAACTTCGGGGACGAGCTGGCGCGGATCGGTTGGAAGGGCGACGAACCGGTGGGCGCGCGGCGGATGAAAGCGTTCTTCGAGCTGCATATCGAGCAGGGGCCGATCCTGGAGGCCGAAGGGGTCGAGATCGGGGTGGTCACGCACGGGCAGGGGCTGTGGTGGTTGCAGGTGACGTTGACGGGCAAGGACGCGCATACCGGATCGACGCCGATGGCGATGCGCAAGAACGCCGGGCTGGGGATGGCGCGGATCACCGAACTGGTCCATACGATTGCAATGGAGCGCCAGCCCGACGCGGTAGGGGCGATCGGGCATGTCGAGGTGTTTCCAAATTCGCGCAACGTGATCCCCGGTCGGGTGGTGTTCACGGTGGATTTGCGCTCGCCGGATAAGGGCAAGCTCGACGCGATGAAGGCGCGCCTGGAGGCGGAGGCGCCGGCAATCGCCGCGGCGCTCGGGCTCGGGATCGCGCTGGAGGTGGTCGGGCATTTCGACCCGGTGAGTTTCGATGCGGGCTGCGTCGGGGCGGTGCGGCGGGCGGCGGAGCGGCTGGGGTATTCGCACCGCGACATCGTGAGCGGGGCGGGGCATGACGCCTGCTGGATCAATCGGGTGGCGCCGACCGCCATGGTGATGTGCCCCTGCGTGGACGGGCTGAGCCACAACGAGGCCGAGGAAATCACGCCCGATTGGGCGTCGCGTGGCGCGAACGTGCTGTTTCATGCGGTGCTGGAGACGGCGGAGATTGTCGGATGAAATGTGGTTTTTGGTTCCTGCCATCATTGAGCCTCGGCGAGATCAGGCGGAGATCGACCGGCATCGCGACGCACCGCCGATTCGTTCGAACGCTGATGCAATTCTTGGTTAATCCGGCCGAAATGGTTGACAAGGGAGAATGCGTGCCGGGCGAAAAGTGTCACGCAGCAATCGGATGCATTCTGGCTTCACCTGACCCGTCAGCAATTTGAGCAAGGTCGCCGTGCGACAATGTGCGGCGGGCGCGCGACGGACCGCCTACGCGCGCCGATTTAACCGAAACTTGCCCGGCCCCGTTCGCGCGCCGTCTATCGTTGCGGAAGGTCAAAGCAACGAATTGGCCGTCCCCGTTGCTGCAACGTCTGCAGAATATCGAGACGGACGCCGCACGGCGTCGGCGTCGTGTGGCTTTTATAGTGATCGCCTATCCGGTGCTTTCGGAGACGTTCGTGATGTATGCCGCTCTCGGTCTGTTGCGGGCCGGCTGGGCGGTGGATATCGTTCCCATCCATCAGCCGCAGCACAGTGGGAACGACGCCGCCGCCGACCATCCCGTGCAGCACGATCTGGAGCACGCCTTCCGCGTGCTGCGACCCGGCGCCGATGCCGTCTCGATCTTCGGACGGCTGGTGCGGCGCCACGGCTTCGCGGCATTCCGCACGATTGATCCGACGCGTTTCGCGCGATCGACCTTCACGCTCAAGCCGCTGTTTCTCGCCGGGACGCTAAGTCGTGGTGGGCCTTACGACGTCGTTCATCCCCGCTGATCTCCCAGAACGCCGTTCTCACCGTGTAACGGAGTATCACCATGAATGCGCCCGCCAATCCCAAGCCCAGCGTCAGCCTCGTAATCGTCCCGCGGGAGCGATTCGGCATGGCCAAGACCTCGCTCGACAGCGTGCTGGCCGAGGCGCCGCAGCCCTACGGACTAATCTGTGTCAGCGGCCAGTCGCCCGACCAGATCATTGCGCACATCGACGCGAAGGCCGCCGAGCACGGCTTTCGCCACATAAAGTTTGATCGCATCCTAAGCCCCAACGAGGTGCGAAACATCGGTGTGCGGGAATCCTCCGGTGACTACGTGGTCTTTCTCGACAACGACGTGATCTGCGCGCCGAACTGGTTGCCGCCGCTGGTCGCGTGCGCCGAGGAGACCGGCGCGGAAATCGTGACTCCGCTTACCTGCCAGGGCATGCCGCCGCATCAGGTGATCCACCAGGCGGGCGGGCTTTTTGCCCGCGACGCGGCGGCGTTCTTTGCGACGCCTCCCGGCGCGCGCGAGGTCGTGGACATCATGCACCACGAGAACGAGCGGATCTCGGATCTGCCGCCGCTCGCCCGCGCCGAAACCCAGCTCTGCGAGTTTCACGGGGTGATGGCGCGCCGCTCCGTGTTCGACCGGATCGGCCCGCTCGACGAGGGCATGTTGGCCACCAAGGAGCATCTCGACTTCTGCATGTCTGTGATCGAGGCCGGCGGCAAGGTGATGATCGAACCGAGCTCGGTCGTGACCTAAGTCTTCCCCAACCGGCACAATCCGGTCACGCGCGAGGACATGGAGTTCTTTCTCGTCCGCTGGTCGCCGGAATGGCAAAAGCGCAGCCTGCGGTGATTGCAGCAGAAATGGGGTCTGAAACCCGAGGGCTATCTCGACGGACGCGAGAACACGCTCAATTCGCGCCACTCGATGGGGATCGTGTGTCCGATCGTGGCCAAGATCCCGGTCATCGGTCGCATGGCGGTGGTGCAGAAGGCCGGGCGAAAAGTCATCGGGCCGCAATCGATCCTCCCGGGCCACCAAACGGTCTCACATGTTCGATCAATGCATTTGGTACATTGCGCGCTGCCCGATCGGTGTCGCGCTCGGCGGCTTCACGCCGGCTGAAGGTCGAGATCGAACGCCGCCGCCATCAATGTCCGGGTGTAGGCGGTGCGCGGCGCGTCGAAGATCGCCGCCGCGTCACCCGCTTCTACCACGTCGCCGTTCTGCATGACCAAGACGTTGTGGGCGAGTGCCCGCACGACGCGCAGATCATGGCTGATGAACAGATAGGCCAGACCATACTTCGCCTGGAGCGCGCGGAGCAGTTCGACGATCTGCACCTGAACCGTCATGTCGAGGGCGCTCGTCGGCTCGTCGAGCACCACCAGTTTCGGCTGAAGGATCATCGCCCGGGCGATGGCGATGCGCTGGCGCTGCCCCCCGGAGAATTCGTGGGGATAGCGGTGCATCGCGGCCGGATCGAGGCCCACCTCGGTCAGGATCGCCGCCACCCTGTCGGCGCCGCCCGCGTCGAGCCCATGCACTCCGAGGCCCTCGGCGACGATCTGCTCGACCGACATCCGCGGGGAAAGCGAGCCATAAGGGTCCTGGAACACCATCTGCATGTCGCGCCGCAGCGGCCGCAATTCACGGTTCCGCAAGCCCTGGACGTCGCGCCCGAGAAACACGATCCGCCCCTCGGACGCGATCAGCCGCATGACGGCAAGCGCCAGCGTCGTCTTGCCCGAGCCGCTCTCGCCGACCACGCCGAGCGTTTCGCCCACCCGGATTGTGATGCTTGCCTGGTTCACCGCCTTGACGTGCCCGACGGTGCGGCGAAGCAATCCGCGCCTGATCGGGAACCATACGCGCAACCGTTCGGTCGCTATCACGCTCGCCGCCCCGGCCGCCACGGGAGCGGGCCTGCCGGTAGGTTCCGCGGCGAGGAGCGTGCGGGTGTAGGGGTGGCGGGGCGCCGCAAAGATCGCGTCGGTCGGGCCGGTCTCGACGATCGCGCCGTCCTGCATCACCGCCACCCGATCGGCGATCCGCCGCACGATGCCGAGGTTGTGGGTGATGAACAGCATCCCCATGCCGCGGGCGCGCTGTTGCTCCGCGAGCAAGGTCAGGATCTGGGCCTGGATGGTGACGTCGAGCGCGGTGGTCGGCTCGTCGGCGATCAGGATGTCGGGGTTGTTGGCGAGCGCCATCGCGATCATCACCCGCTGCCGCTGACCGCCCGAAAGCTGGTGCGGGTAGGCCTGCAGCCGGTCGCCGGGATCGCGGATGCCCACCTGCGTCAGCAACTCCACGATCCGCGCCGCCGCCGCCTTGCCGATCAATCCCTGATGCAGCGCAAGCGTTTCGCCGACCTGCTTCTCTATGGTGTGCAGCGGGTTCAGCGAGGTCATTGGCTCCTGGAAGATGAAACTGACGGCGTTGCCCCGGATGCGGCGGAGCGCGGGCTCGTCGGCAGAAATCATCTCGGCGCCGCGGTAGCGCACCGAGCCGGTGACGTCGGCGTTGTCAGGCAACAGGCGCACCGTCGAGAGCGCCGTCACCGACTTGCCCGAGCCGCTCTCGCCGACGATCGCCAGCGTCTCGCCGGCATGAAGATCGAAGCTTACACCCCGCACGGCCTCGACGCGCCCGCCGCCTTGAACGAAGGCGACCCGAAGATCGCGCGCCGACAGGATCGCTTCGCCAAGTGACGGGCGCCCGGCGTCCTTCACCGAAAGGTCTTGCGCGGATCGAAGGCGTCGCGCACGCCCTCGAAGATGAACACCAGCAGCGACAGCATGATCGCGAAGGTGAAAAACGCGGTGAAGCCGAGCCACGGCGCGTTCAGCCGGTTCTTGCCTTGCAACGCCAACTCCCCGAGCGAGGGATAGGATGGCGGCAACCCGAGCCCGAGGAAGTCGAGCGCCGCGAGCCCGCCGATGGCCCCTGTGATAATGAACGGCATCAGCGTCAGCGTCGCCACCATCGCGTTCGGCAGCACATGGCGGAACATGATGGTGACGTCGTTCACGCCCAGCGCCCGCGCCGCCCGGACGTATTCGAAATTGCGCGCCCGCAGGAATTCGGCGCGGACCACGCCGACGAGGCTTGTCCAGCTGAAGAACGCGATCAGCAGCGTCAGCAGCCAGAAGTTCATCGTGAAGATCGCCGAGAGGATGATGATGATGTAAAGGCTCGGCATGTTCGCCCAGATTTCGACGACACGCTGAAAGAGCAGATCGACCCACCCACCGAAATAGCCCTGACAGGCGCCTGCGACGATGCCGATCAGCGACGAAATGATGGCGACCACCAGTGCGAACAGCACCGAGATGCGAAAGCCGTAGATCACGCGGGCCACCACGTCGCGGGTCTGGTCATCGGTGCCGAGCAGATGGTCGGCGTCGGGCGGCGAAGGGGCGGTCGCGACCCCGTAGTTGATGGTGTTGTAGCTGTAGGGGATCAGCGGCCAGATCGCCCAGCCGGGGTTCGCGACCGGGTCGCCGTCCACCGAACCGCCCACCGCCTGCGCGAGGACGCCATCAGGATCATCGAGGCAGACTTCGATACCACCGGTCGCGATCAGGCAGCGCACCTCGGGCGAGGCGTACTCGGCTTCGGTCTTGAACTCGCCGCCGAATTCGGCTTCCGAGTAAAACCGGAAGATCGGGAACCGCCACTCGCCGTCGAACCGCACCAGCAGCGGCTTGTCGTTGGCCACCACCTCGGCGCAAAGCGTCACCACGAAGATCGCGAGGAAAACCCACAGCGACCAGAACGCGCGCCCGTTGGCGCGGAAGTTGGCCAGGCGGCGCCGTTGCAAGGGGTTGAGGCGGGTCACGTCTCGCGGCTCTCGAAATCGATGCGGGGATCGACGTACACGTACATCAGGTCTGACGCGAGGCCCACCACCAGGCCCATCAGCCCGAAGACGTAGAGCGTGCCGAACACCACCGGATAGTCCCGCTGGATCGCGCTCTCGAAGGCGAGCCGCCCCAACCCGTCGAGGCTGAAGATCGTCTCGATGATCAGCGAGCCCCCGAAAAAGACGCTGATGAACACCGCCGGAAACCCCGCGATGACGATCAGCATGGCGTTGCGGAACACATGGCCGTAGAGCACGCGCGCCTCCGTCAGGCCCTTCGCGCGCGCGGTGACGACGTACTGTTTCTTGATCTCGTCGAGGAACGAATTCTTGGTCAGCAGCGTCATCGTCGCGAAGGCCCCGATGGTCGAGGCCGTCACCGGCAGGGCGATGTGCCACAGATAATCAAGCGCCTTCCCGCCAAGGCTCAGCGTCGCCCAGTCGTCGCTGGTCAGACCGCGAAGCGGAAAGATCCGCCAGTACGACCCGCCCGCGAACAGCACGAGCAACATGATCGCGAACAGAAAGCTCGGGACCGCGTAGGCGACGATGATCACACCGCTGGTCCAGGTGTCGAAGCCCGAGCCGTCGCGGGTCGCCTTGCGGATCCCGAGTGGGATCGAGATGGCGTAGGCGAGCAGCGTCGACCACAATCCCAGCGAGATCGAGACCGGCATTTTCTCCAGCACCAGATCGACGACGCTGATCGACCGGAAATAGCTATCGCCGAAATTGAACGTCAGGTAATTGCCGACCATCAGCAGGAAGCGTTCGATAGGCGGCTTGTCGAAGCCGAACTGGCGCTCGAGATCGGCGATGAACTCCGGCGGCAGGCCCTGCGCGCCCCGGTATTCGCTCGTTCCACCGCCGCCACTCACCTCCGATCCGCCGCCGGTGATCCGGTCGGTCGCCGATGTCTGGTCCTCGAGCTGCGCGATGATCTGCTCGATCGGCCCGCCCGGAAGGAATTGTGTAAGGATGAAATTGATCAGCAGGATGCCGAACAGCGTGGGCGCCATCAGCAGAACGCGGCGAAGGATATAGGCGCCCATGTCAGCGCAACGCGCCCTCGGCCTTCAGGCGGTCGTGTTTCGCTTGGTCGAACCACCAGTAGGCGTCGCCGCGTGAATAGTCGGGCTGGGCCTCGGGGCGGCCGAAGACGTCCCAGTAGGCGATCAGGTACTGGCCGCTGTACCAGTTCGGAACCCACAGCTGCCTGGCGCGCAACACGCGGTCGAGCGCGCGCACTCGCGCCTCCATCGTCTCACGGTCTTCGGCGGATATGATCCGCTCGACCAGCGCATCCACGACGGGATCGGCGACACCCGACAGGTTCGGCGTTCCGGGCGTCGCCGCAGAGTCGGTCGTGAAGAACTGGCGCAGCTCGAGCCCAGGGCTCAACGACATCGAGAACCGGCCCGGCGTCACGTCGTAGTCGAAATCTTCCTGGCGTTGCTGCATCTGGGCGGCGTCGACCTGATTGTAGCGCGCGTCCACGCCGAGGCGCCGCAGGTTGGCGACGAACGGGTTGACCACGCGCTCGAACGATGGGTTGTCGTCGAGATACTCGACCGACAGTGTTTCGCCCGCCGCGTTGCGCCGCAAGCCATCTGCACCGACCGTCCAGCCCGCCTCGTCCAACAGCTGCGACGCCTGACGGATCGCGGACCGATCGAGTTGCTGGTTGCTCATGACCGGCGGCGAATAGGCGTCCTCGGTGAAAATCTCTGGCTCCAGCTGGTCGCGGAACTCGTTGAGCGTCGCGAGCTCCAGCCCCTCGGGAAGGCCCGTCGCCTGCATCCGCTCCGAGTTCTCCCAGAAGCTGTCGGTGCGCTTGTAGAGCCCGTGGAACAGCGTCGCGTTGGTCCATTCGAAGTTGAACATCAGCGCGATCGCCTCGCGCAAACGGGGATCCTGGAATTTCTCGCGCCGAAGATTGAACCAGAAGCCTTGCGTGCCCGACGGCCTATCGTCCGGCAGCGCCTGCTTGATCACCCAGCCTTTCTCCACCGCGGGGAAATCGTAGCCGGTGGCCCAGAGGCTGGAGAAGAACTCCTGATGATAGAGGTAGGCGCCGACCTTCAGCGCCTCGAACGCAGCGGTGTTGTCGGCGAAGTATTCATAGACGTAGCAGTTAAAATTGTTCGTTCCGACGCTCACCGGCAGGCCTTTGCCCCAATAATCGGGGTTGCGGCAGTACTTGATCGACCGACCCGGCTGCACGTCCGCGACCGCGTACTGGCCGGAGCCCACCGGTGGAACGAGCGTCGACTCGTCAAACGCCACCGTTTCGTAGTAGTGCTTCGGCAGGATCGACAGACTCCCCGCGAGCGACGGCAACTCCTTCGTCGATGCGCCTTCCGCAAAGGTGAACTTTACCCGGTGCGCGTCGATCGCCTCGACGGCCGCGATGTCGCGAAGCGATATCCGGTAGACCGGCGCGCCTTTTTCCAACAGCGTCTCGAAGGTGAAGACCACGTCCTCGGCGGTGATCGGCGCGCCGTCGGAGAACCGCGCCTCCGGGCGCATGTTGAAGATCACCCACGACCGGTCCTCGGGATACTCGATGGAAGACGCGATCAATCCGTAGGCTGCGTCCGCCTCGTCCGCCGATCCGACCAGCAGGCTGTCGTAGAGCAGCGCCAATCCCTGCGCCGCCTCGCCCTTCAGGATGAACGCGTTCAGGCTGTCGAAGGTCTGGCTCGCACCCGTCCCGCGAAAACTCATCGTCCCGCCTTGCGGCGCGTCGGGATTGACGTAGTCGAAATGCTCGAAATCCGCCGGATATTTCAGGTCGCCGAATGTCGAGACGCCATGGCTTACGATGACAGGTCCGTCTTCAGCCGCCGCCGCCGGCGTTTGCGCCGGCGTCCCCCCGGCCAGACCCCAGAGCGCGAGCGCCGTGACAGCCGCAAGGCGTGTCCCTGCTGCGACCCGAATGCGGGATGCGTTGTTCCAGACCCGGGGAACTGCAAACATGGGGATACCCTGTGGCCGACTGCGGAGAGCCTTCACTCTAGTCCGGGCGACATCCACGTAAAGCGCGATATCATGGGGCCGAACACAGGATTTCGTGACTGGCGATCGCAGGGCGCGACTTACTGGTCGAGCGAGGCGAGGTAGGCGATAACGTTGGCGCGCTCCTCGGGTTTCGCGAGGCCGGCGAAAGCCATGCTCGTGCCGACGACGTATTGCTTCGGATTCTCCAGAAACGCGAACATTTCAGACGGGTCCCACGCGCCCTCCGCGCCGGCCATGGCTTCGGAATATCCGAACCCTTCGATCGATCCCTTGTCACGACCGATGACGCCGTTCAGGTGCGGGCCGATCCCGTCGGTCCCGTCGACCTTGTGACAGGCTGCGCAGCGGCGGAAAATGCCCTCGCCCGCGGCCGCATCGGCGGAGACGAGCAACGCCTCGATATCGACCGGAGTTCCGGTTTCCTCCTCGACAACGGCCTCGGCATCCTCGACAGGGATCGAAAAGGCGACGACGTCCGAATGGGTGTCGAAGATCGAGCCGGAGGCGGTCGATATCAGCAGGAAAACCAGCAGACTACCGCAGAAAGCCCCGACATACTTCGTGATTTCCATCGTATCCATAGGCTTGACCTACCTTCCGTCTCGCAGGGAGCGTCCTCCCTCAGCGTCGCCAACGTCGTCTTAGCCGCTTGAACCGCCAGTCCGCAAGCGGGGAACGCGCGACCGATTGGTCCGGCGGCGGGCATTCTACTGGCGACACGCCGCGCGCCTTTCCTTTCGCGGCGCCATCTGGCATGGCTCGTCTCCCGATCCGTCCGTCCGAGGTCCGCGCCGTGTCCGACGCCCTGCTCCCCATCGCCTTTCAGGGCGTTCCCGGCGCTTACTCGCATCAGGCCTGCGGCGAGGCGTTTCCCGGCCTTCCGGCGCTGTCGTGCAGCACGTTCGAAGGCGCGATCGCCGCCGTGCGCGAGGGGCGCGCCGGCCTCGCGATGTTGCCCGTCGAGAACTCGACTTACGGTCGCGTCGCCGACATCCACTCGCTGCTGCCGGAATCCGGCCTCCATATCGTCGGCGAACATTTTCTGCGCGTGCACATCAACCTCATGGCCCCACGCGGCGCGCGGCTCGGCGATATCCGCACCGCGATGAGCCACACCGTCCTGCTCGGCCAGTGCCGCGTTTTCCTGCGCACGCACGGCATCGAGACGCGGGTCGGAGCCGATACCGCGGGCTCGGCCCAGGCCGTCGCGCAGCTCGGCGATCCCAGCCTCGGCGCGCTCGCTTCCGAGCTTGCTGCCGGGATCTACGGCCTCGACGTCCTCGCCCACCATATCGAGGATCAGGCGAACAACACCACGCGCTTTCTCGTCATGTCGCCGGAGCCGCGGCGCGCGCCGCCCGGAAACGCGATCACCACGTTCGTCTTCCGCGTCCAGAGCATCCCGGCGGCGCTCTACAAGGCGCTCGGCGGCTTCGCGACCAACGGCGTGAACATGACCAAGCTCGAGAGCTACATGGTCGGAGGGCTGTTTACCGCGACCCAGTTCTACGCCGACATCGACGGCCATCCGGACGATCCGCCGGTTCGGCGGGCGCTGGACGAGCTCGGCTATTTCACGACAATGTTGCAGATCCTCGGGGTCTATCCCGCCAGCGGCTTTCGTATCGGACAAGACGGCGCGCCGGGCCTCTGACCCGCCCGTTGACCGGCGCCCTTGGAAAGACGCCCACCGGGGACGAACTTTGCCGACAGCAGCTCATCACGGCTCACCAGCCCGTCTCCTGGCGCCGCGGCCCCGCCTGCTTGGGAAGCGCGCCGTGCAGCGCCGCCGTCTCGTCACCGAATGCCGACATCCCGACCCCACCCCTGGAAACGATATGCCGATCCGGGCGATCAAAGCCTCCGGACCGGAATCCGCCGCCCCGCAAGGGTGCGAAAGATTTTCAGACTCTGAAGGCGAGACGCCCGGAAGCTGCTCTCCGGCCTTCCATTGACCGTTACAGATGAAATTACATTTGCCGTTCTTCGCCAACTGGTATAATGAGTTGGTGGTAGGGGAGCATCGATGCCCGAGCGAGCTGGGGTCATCGGGATGGGAGCGGCGATGCGGCTGGAGGCGGGCGCACTTACGTTGACCGCCGAGGACGCCGCGGTTCGCGGGGCGGCCTTTGGCGGCGTCGAAGTGCTGAAGCGCATTGACTACCCGGTTCGCGATGCAGATCGGTAAGGATGATCGCGTTTCTTCGAAATGGAGGACCAGCTTAACCGGACCGACGATTCGTTCAACACGTATTGTCGGCCGCTGGGTCGGCCTGGGCCCTTCGCTTTGCCGGCGGGCGAGACGATCCGGCAGCGGATCGTCGTGAAGTTCGAGATGATGAGTGACGCCCGCGACAGGGCCGTCGCCAACGCGGTGTCGGCGAAAGCGACGCCGTCGGTGATGCCGCAGTTCATTTTGGCGAACGAGGTGGTGTTGTGCGGCGACGTGACAGCGGCCGTGACGCAGCTGGAGGTCGGCGGCTCCCTGCTGCGGGTCGAGGGAGCGGCCCCGAAGGTCGTGTCCGTGCTGCGGGCGCCTGTCGCGGTGGAATTCGTGACCCTTCGGGACGACGGCGATCGTTCATGCGCTCGATGACGCATCGGTTATGGAAGGCGGGGCGGTTCGAGCCATGTCGAGTTGGCCTGCGACCGCTCGAGGTCGTCGTGCTGCGGGGCGGCTCGTGACGTATCGCGGCGCGCTGATCGGCTGTGGTTTCTTTGCGCGCAACCACATGCACGGATGGCGAGATGCCGAGGGCGCGGAGATCGTCGCTGTCTGCGATCTGGATCTGGCGAAGGCCGGGGCGTACGCGGTGGAGTTCGGAGCGCAGGCGTATACCGACGCGGCGGCGATGCTGGGATCGGTGAAGCCCGATTTCGTCGATGTGGCGACGACGGCGGCGAGCCATCGGCCGCTGGTCGAGCTCGCCCTGGCGCACGGCGCGCTGGTCGTTTGCCAAAAGCCGATCGCGCCGAGTTTCGCCGATGGGGCGGCGATGGTGTCGGCGGCGGAAGTCGCGGGCCTGCCGTTGATCGTGCACGAAAACTTTCGCTGGCAAAAGCCGCTGCGAATGCTGCGCGCCGAGCTCGACCGCGGCGCCGTGGGGCGGGCGGCGTTTGCGCGGATCGCGTTTCGGCACGGGTACGACGTATATGCCAACCAACCGTATCTTGCCGAGGTTGAGGACCTCGCGCTGATGGACGTCGGCCTGCATCTGTTCGACGTGGCGCGTTTTCTTATGGGAGACGTGGCGCGGGTGTCGTGCGAAACGCAGCGGCGCAATCCCGCGGTGCGGAGCGCGGACGCCTTCACGGCGGTGCTGCGCCACGAAAGCGGCGCGGTGTCGAGCGTCGAGTGTTCGTTCCTTTCCCGGATTGTCCCGGAGCCGTTTCCCGAGACGCTGATCTGGCTCGAGGGCGACGCCGGCACGCTGGAGCTGACGGCAGGCTACAAGCTGCGGCTGCACCGTGCGGGCGAGGTCTTGGAGACGGACGTCGAGCCGGCGGTTCCCGGATGGGGCGCGCGGCCTTGGCATTCGGTGCAGGAGTCCGTTGCGGCCTTCGAGGCGCATGTGGTCGCGGTTCTGCGCGGCGAGGCTGCGCCGCAGCCGTCCGGGGCGCATAACCTCGCGACGCTGGCGGTGGCGTTCGCGGCGGCGCGGTCGGCGGCGCGGGGGGAAACGGTCGATATGGCGAAGTTCGTTGCCGGGGGATGTGCGCCGTGAACCGGATCGAAGCGGACTACCTGATCGAGACGGCCTATCCGCTGGAGGCGGCGGCGGAGGCGATGGCGGGCGAGCAATCGTCGGGCACGTTCTTGCCGGTGCCGGGCGAGACGCCGGAGCTGAAGGCGCGGTCGGCGGCGCGGGTGGAGGCGCTGGCGGATCTCGGGCCCTTGGACGGGCCGTCGTTGCCGGGCGCGGGGCGGCCGGAGGACGTGCATCGGCGGGCGCGGGTGACGCTGAGCTGGCCGGTGGCCAACATCGGGCTGAGCTTGCCGAACCTGATGGCCGCGGTCGCGGGCAATCTGTTCGAGCTCAAGGCGTTTTCGGGGCTGCGGTTGCTGGACCTGCGGTTGCCGGCGGATTTCGCCGTGCTGCCGGGGCCGGCGTTCGGGGTGGCGGGGACGCGGGCGCTGGCGGGGGTCGAGGGGCGCCCGCTGATCGGCACGATCGTAAAGCCGTCGGTGGGCCTGGACGCGGAGGCGACCGCGGCGCTGGTGGACGTGCTGCTCGGCGCCGGGATCGATTTCATCAAGGACGACGAACTGCAGGGCGACGGGCCCTCGTGTCCGTTCGAGGACAGGGTGCGGGCGGTGATGGCGGTGGTTGAGCGCCATGCCGACCGTTTGGGACGCAAGGCGATGTTCGCGTTCAACCTGACCGGCGAGATCGACGAAATGCGGGCGCGGCACGATTTCGTGCTGGCGCACGGCGGGACCTGCGTGATGGCCTCGCTCACCGGCGTCGGGCTCACCGGGATGCTGGCGCTGCGGCGGCATGCGGCTTTGCCGATCCATGCGCATCGCAACGGCTGGGGGGCGTTGAGCCGGCATCCGGCGCTCGGGTTCGACTATGTCGCCTGGTCGAAGATCTGGCGGCTGGCCGGGGCGGACCACATGCATGTCAACGGTTTGCGCAACAAGTTCTGCGAGGCGGACGCGAGCGTCATCGCCTCGGCGAAGTCGCTAGCGGAGCCGCTGTTCGCCGGGAAGGCCTGCGCGGCGATGCCGGTATTTTCGTCAGGGCAGTCGGTGGCGCAGGTGGCCGATACCTATGCCGCGCTCGGCTCGATCGACCTGATATACGCGGCAGGCGGCGGGATCATGGGACATCCGGGCGGACCGGCGGCGGGCGTCACGGCGCTGCGCGAGGCCTGGGAGGCGGCGACGTCGGGTGTGCCGGCGGTGGATTTCGCGATGTCGAGACCGGCGCTGCGAGCGGCGCTGGAGGCCTTTTCTTGAGGGCGCTGCCGGACCGGGTGGTCGCCTGGTACGGCGACGATTTCACCGGCGCTGCGGCGGTGATGGAGGTCTTGCAGTTCGCCGGGCTGGAGTCCGCGCTGTTCCTCGAAATGCCTTCGGAGGCGCGGCTGGCGCGGTTTCCTGGCCTTCGGGCGGTGGGCGTGGCCGGGGATGCAAGGTCGCGGTCGCCGGCCTGGATGCGCGGTGCATTGCCCGAGGTGTTCGCGGGGCTGCGGGCGCTGGGCGCTGCGATCGTGCATTACAAGATCTGCTCGACGCTCGACAGTTCGCCGGAGCTGGGGTCGATCGGGGTTGCGGCGGATGTGGCGGGGGACTGGGCCGCGCTGATCGTGGCGGCGCCGCAGATCGGGCGCTGGCAGGCGTTCGGCAATCTGTTCGCGCGGGCCGGGGACACGGTGTTCCGGCTCGATCGGCATCCGACTATGCGCACGCATCCGGTAACGCCGATGGACGAGGCGGACGTGCGCGTGCACCTGTCGCGGCAGACCGGGCGGGGCGTAGGGCTGGTCGATCTGCTGGACCTGAAGGCGGGGCGCGGCGCGGAGGCGATGGCGCGCGAGCGGGCGGAAACCGCGATTGTGGCGTTCGATGTGATCGACGGCGAGACGCTGGCGGCGGCGGGGCGCGTGGTCTGGGAAGCGGGCGCGCCGCTGGTCATCGGCTCGCAGGGGGTGGAGTACGCGCTCGTGGCGGCCTGGCGGGAGGCAGGGTTGCTCGAGCCCGCGCCGGCTCGGCCGGGGCTCGGGGCGGCGGAGCGCGTGGCGGTCGTCTCCGGGTCGTGCTCGCCAGTGACGGCCGAACAGATCGCCGTGGCCGAAGCGGCGGGGTTCGCGGTGGTGCGCCTTGACGTCGCCGGCGAATGGGCGGCGGAATGCGGGCGCGGGGCGACGGCGGCTGTCGCAGCGCTCGGGGCAGGGCGGTCGATGATCGTTGCGACGGCGCGGGGGCCGGTGGAAGGGCCGCGCTGGTCCGAAGCGTTCAACGCGGCGATCGGCAGTGGGCTGGGGCGGTTGCTCGACCGCGTGCTCCGCGAGACCGGAGTGCGTCGCGCGGCGATCGCGGGCGGCGACACGTCGAGCCATGGCGCGCGGGAGCTGGGGCTCCATGCGCTGACGGCGGTGACGGCGGTGGGACCGGGGGCGGCGGTGTTGCGCGGGTGGTCGGACGATCCCGGCCGCGACGGCGTAGAGCTCGTGCTGAAGGGCGGTCAGATGGGGCCGCCGGACGTTTTCGTGAAGTTGCGGGACGGCGGAGCGGCCGCCCCGTGAAGGGAGAGTCGATGACCAAGATCGCGCTGATGGGGGCCGGGGGCAAGATGGGCGTGCGGCTCGCCGCCAATCTGATGGGTTCGGGATATGAGGTGGCGCCGGTCGAGGTGGCCGAAGCCGGTCGCGCGCGGCTGAAGGCGGCGACAGGGCTTGACTGTCTCGAACAGGGCCAGGCGCTGAGCCGCGCGGACGTGGTGCTGCTCGCCGTGCCGGACCGGGCCATCGGGCCGGTGGCGCATGTGATCGTCGGCGGCCTCGATCCGGGGACGGCGGTGATCGTGCTCGATGCGGCGGCGCCGCATGCGGGTGAGTTGCCGGTGCGCGCGGACATCACCTATTTCGTCACGCATCCGTGCCACCCGCCCATTTTCAACGACGAAACTGAGCTGGCCGCGAAGACCGACTATTTTGGCGGGATCGCCGCCAAGCAGCATATCGTCTGCGCGCTGATGCAGGGACCGGAGGAACACTACGCGCTCTGCGAAGCGGTGGCCCGGGAGATCTACAAGCCCGTCATGCGCTCGCACCGCGTCACGGTGGAGCAGATGGCGATTTTGGAGCCGGCGCTGTCGGAGACCATCGGGGCCACCTTCGCGCTGAGCTTGCGCGAAGCGACGAACGAAGCGGTTCGGCGCGGCGTGCCGGAGCAGGCGGCGATCGATTTCATGCTGGGCCATCTGAACATCGAGCTCGCCATCGCCTTCGGGATCTTCTCCGAGGGCAAGTTTTCGGACGGCGCGCTGCACGCGATCGCGCAGGCCCGGCCCGTTATCTTTCGCGAGCACTGGCTGGAGCGGGTGTTCGCGCCCGCCGCGGTCATGAAGTCGGTGAAGGACATCTGTCATCCCGACGCCGCCTGAGCGCGGTGCGGGCGCCTGAAGCCAAGAACGATCAACCGGGAGAGACGACAATGACAAGACTGCAACGACTGGCCGCCGGAACCGTACTCGCAGGGCTCGGCGTGGGCCTCGCCTCCGGAGCCTCCGCCGCCAATATCTGCTTCGCGTTCCAGGATCTCGAGACCGAGTTCTGGGTGGCGGGACATCAGGCGATCACGTCGACGCTGACCGAAGCCGGGCATACTGTGATTGAGCGCAACGCCAACGAGGACGCGAACCGGCAGCTCGAACAGGTGCGCGACTGCATCGCGCAAGGCGTCGACGGGATCATCCTGATCCCGCAGGACGGCGAGAGCGCAGTGACCATCGTCGCCGAGGCGCAGGACGCCGACGTTCCCATCGCGGTGTTCAATCGGCCGCCGTCGGATCTGTCCAAGGGCATCATCGTCGTCGCGGACAATGCGACCATCGCGGCGCAGGCGGTGGATTTCGTCGCGGCCAAGGCGCTGGAAGGGGCCGCCGAGGGCGAGGTGCTGAACGCGATCCTCGTCATGGGCGATCTGGGCGATCCGAACGCGGTCGGGCGCAAGGACGGCTTTTATGCCGCGATGGCAAAGCACGAGGGCCGGTTCAACATCATCGAGGTCGCCTCGCAATGGGATGCGGCCACCGCGCTCGCCAATCTCGAAGCGGCGGTGACGGCGAATCCGGACATCGATCTGCTGTTCACCTCCTCGGACTTCCTGTTTCCGACAATCCGCTCGGTCTTCGAGCCGCGCGGCATGTGGAAACCAACCGGCGAGGACGGGCATGTCTGGATGGCCGGGCTCGACGGCGACGCCACGGCCTGCCAGCTCATCAAGGACGGGCTGGTGGACGCCACCGGCGTGCAGGATCTCTATTTCGAGGCGGAGACGTCGCTGAAAGCGATCCTCGCGGCCATCGAGTCAGGCGAAGCTCAGCCGAACGAGGTGATCGAGGACCCTGGATTCGCGCTGACCACGGCCAATCTCGGCGAGCGGGAGATGGACATGTGGGGCTGCGTGCTGCTGGCCGACGGGTTCCTCGACAAATGAAGCCCGATGCGCCGGCCGGGGTCATGCCCCGGCCGGAACCTTTCCCGGCCGCGGTTCCACGCCAGTCTCTCGGACATCGGGCGACCGGCCTGCTGTTTTCGGATTACTTCGTGCTTTACCTCTCCATCGCCTATTTTCTGGCGCTGGTCCCGTTTCTGCCGACGCTGGCGAATCCGGCGAACCTCGCCAATCTTCTGTCGAACATGTGGCCGCTGCTGGTCGTGGCCGTCGGGCAGACGTTCGTTCTGACCATCGCGGGCATCGACCTGAGCCAAGGCGCCGTGGCCGGACTGTCAAGCGTGTTCGCCGCGCTGCTGCTCGCGACGGCCGCCCCGGTCGCGGTGCTGGGCAATGCGCCGGTCTGGGGCCTGTTCCTGAGCGAGAACGGGGGGCTGCTGGCCGGGATTCCAGGGGCGACATGGCTCGCGGTGGCGGCGATCCTCGCGCTCGGGGCTCTGATCGGGCTCGCCAACGGCGTCGCGGTGGCGGTGCTGCGGATGCCCGCCTTCATGGTGACGCTGGTCACGATGATCGCAATTGCGGCTTTCGCGATCTGGCTGACGCAATCCAACAACATCCGCGATCTGCCGGCCAATTTCGTGGCTCTGGGCAAGGGCACGCTGGTGTCGCTCTATTTCGGTGCGGCGGAGGAAAGCCAGGTGGCGCGGCGCGCGCTGCACGCCTTCGTCACCTGGCCGATGATCGTCGCCATTACCGTGGCGCTGGCGGCGCACGTGGCCCTGAACCGCACGGTGTTCGGGCGGTACGTCTTCGCGATCGGGATGAACCGCAACGCCGCAGAAATCTCCGGCGTGCCGGTGCGCCGCGTGATCGTGACGGTGTTCGTGATCTCGGCCGTCTGCGCCGCGATCGCGTCCGTGCTCTATACCGCGCGGCTGGAGACGGGGCGCCCGACGCTGGGGGCGGGGAATTTCCTGCTCGACGTGATCGGGGCGACGGTGATCGGGGGCACGAGCCTTTTCGGCGGCAAGGCGAAGATCGTCTGGACCTTCTTCGGGGTGCTGTTCTTCGTGCTGCTGTCCAACACGCTGAATCTGATGAATCTGTCGGCCTTTCACATCGACATGGTGAAGGGGGGCGTGATCCTCACGGCGGCGACGCTCGATGTGATGCGCACGCGGCTGATGCGGGACCGGGCCGTATGACCGCGCTGCTGTCGTTCAAAGCGCTGTCCAAGGACTGGTTCGGCGTTCCTGCGGTATCTGACCTGACGCTGGAGGTAGCACGGGGCTCGACGCTGGGGCTGATCGGCGAGAACGGGGCCGGCAAGTCCACGCTGATGAACATGGTCGGCGGTGTGGTGACGCCGTCGGATGGGGAAATGTCGTGGAAAGGCGAGGCGTATGCGCCGCGCTCGGCGGCGGACGCGGCGGTGCGGGGGATCGCGTTCATCCATCAGGAACTGAACCTGTTCACGAACCTGTCGATCGCGGAAAACGTGTTCATCGACAGCTTTCCCAAACGGTTCGGGATGATCGACCGGACGCGAATTCGGGAGGACACGGCTGCGCTTTTGGCGCGGCTGGAGCTTGACCACTCGCCCGAGACACTGGTGGCGGAGCTCGCGCCCGGCGAACGGCAGATCGTGGAGATCGCTAAGGCGCTGCACCGCGAGGCCGATTTGATCATCTTCGACGAGCCGACCACGTCGCTGACTCCACGCGAGACGGCGCGGTTGTTCGATGTGATCGCACGGCTGAAAGCCGAAGGGCGAACGGTCATCTACATCTCGCATATCCTCAGCGATGTCAAAATGTTGTGCGACGAGGTCGCAGTGCTGCGGGACGGTCGGCTGGTCGAGGCGGGGCCGGCGGAGGTCTTTGACGTCGGCCGGATGATCCGCTCGATGATCGGGCGCGAGCTCGCGGGCATGTTTCCGGCGCGCACCGCCGCGCCGCAGGCGGACGTGGTGTTCGAGGCCGAAGGTCTGGGGCAACCCGGCGTGCTGGAGGCCGTTTCGCTCAATGTGCGGGCGGGCGAGGTGCTGGGGCTATTCGGGCTGATGGGCTCGGGGCGCAGCGAGCTGGCGAGGGTGATATTCGGGCTCGATCCGGTGGAGCGCGGATCGTTGCGCCTCGGCGGGCGGGAGCTGGCAGGCGGGCCCGGCGCCCGGATCGCGGCGGGCCTCGCCTTCGTCACCGAGAACCGGCGCGACGAGGGGCTGATGCTGGATGCGCCGGTCGCCGAGAACATGAGCCTCGTTGCGGTGCGGACGTTTGGACGGGGACCGCTGGCGGTGCTCGATCGGGGCGCGCACGAGCTCGCGACCGAGCGAATGCGCGGCGAGATCGGCGTGCGGGCCGGGGATATCGCGCGCCAGCCCGTAAAGGCGCTGTCGGGCGGCAACCAGCAGAAGGTTGTGATCGGCAAGTGGCTGATGTCCGGGCCGCGGCTCTTCATCCTCGACGAGCCGACGCGGGGCGTCGATGTCGGCGCGAAGTACGAGATCTATGCGCTCGCGGACCGGTTGGCGGCGTCCGGGGCGGGGATCCTGTTCATTTCGTCCGAGCTGGAGGAATTGATCGGCATGTGCGACCGGGTGATGGTGATGAGCCGGGGCGAAGTGACGGCGGAGTTCGCCGCCCCGTTCGACCGGGTGAAAATTCTGGCGGCCGCCTTCCGGGAGGCGGTGGCGTGAGGCCGGGGCTCGATGTCGCATTACGGCACGCGACGGCGATCATCTTTGTCTGCGTGCTGCTCTATTTCGCGGTGCAGGCTCCGGGCTTCCTGGCGATGGAGAACCTCGGCAACATCGTCAAGCAATCGGCCTTCATCGGGATTGCGGCGATCGGGATCACTTTCGTGCTGCTGACGGCGGGGATCGATCTGTCGGTGGGGTCGGTGATGTATCTGGCGCCGCTGATCGCCGGGATCGTCATGCGAGATCTGGGCCTCGGCGTCCCGGCGGGGTTGATCGTGTGCGTGGCGGCGGGAGCGCTGCTCGGTGCGATCAACGCGGTGTTCATTGTGCGGCTGAACATCGTGCCGTTCATCGTGACGCTGGCGACGTTGTTCGCCTTCCGCGGCTTCGGGGCGTTCCTGACGAGTTCGCGGCAGTTCGACTTTCCGCCCGCGATGCGCGAATTCGGCCAGGCTTCGGTGTTCGGCGTGCCCAACCCAATTCTGTTCTTCGGCGGGCTCGCACTGATCGCGCATTTCGTGCTGACGCGAACGACCTTCGGTCGGCAGATCTATGCAGTGGGAAACGACGCGGAGGCGGCGCGAAAGGCGGGAGTTCCGGTCGCCGCTCTCCGGGCGCGGGTATACGTTATCTCGGGCGCCTGCGCGGGACTGTCGGGATTTGTGCTGATTTCGCAGATCGGGCGATTGGACGCGGGTTTCGGCGAGGGTCGGGAGTTCGACGTGATCGCCGCCGCCGTCCTCGGTGGGGCGAGCCTGTTCGGGGGCGTCGGCTCGGCTTTCGGCGCGGTTGCGGGCGCGACGCTGATCCAGACGGTAAAGACCGGCCTCGTTTTCACTGGCGTCAATCTCTACCTGCAGCCCATCGTGCAAGCGGCGATCATCTTCCTTGCGGTGCTGGTGGATTCGCTGCGCGAACACCGGCTTCGCCGATTGAAGCGGCGGGTGATCCGTCCCGCGACCGACGCCTGACCGGGCGTCCAGGCACGGTCGCGCTGGGAACACGACACCATCGCGCAACGATGGCAAATCGAACCGAATGCGATGGTCTGAACAACGACGAGATCGCCGCCAGGCTCGCAGCCTTGTCGGCGACTGTCGGTTCGTGGCGCAATCGGTTCGCCTGAGGAGTGGGCCGCAATACTCGGCCGCGGGGGGGGCCTCGCAGGCAAGGCCATCGCCGCGAGGCATGCCTGTCAGAGCTTGGCAAAAACGTCGAAATCCGATTTGCTTGAACCGTTGCACTTTGCGGTGGAATCCACCGCCCCTTTTGGGCGCAGGCCATTGACTGCGACCAGACCTGCGCGGACCTTCATCAAGGCGCGACGCTCTCACGCTGCAACTTCGACGCTGCACACGTGGCCGCACCCGACCATACGCCGGAAGATCATGACCTCCTTGCAAGGCAGCAGCCATCCATACACGGCGGCGAAGGCAGGGGCGCCGGCGCCTTTGCCTTCGATCGACCACGGTCCGCTTCGGCGCCGGTCCCGCCAACGCCGAGGCGTTGTCGGTTCTCCGATTTTTGACGCCGTCGCGGCGCGTGGCGCCCGTTCGCCGCCGAACTCGGAGGGGAAACCGACGAAAACAAATTGTTGGTTGGCCGGGCCGCATCTAGATGCGGGATTCGAGGTGCGACCATGCCTCCCTACCGGAGCAACGGTCCGTCGTGATCGAGGTATGCCCGGTCGAAGTCCGCCAGCGCCACCAGACCTTCGAAATCGTCAAAGGTGACTTCGCCGTTGCGGAAGGTCAGAAGTCCGTCTTCTCGCAATTGACGCAGGACGCGATTGACGTGGACCGCCGTCAATCCGAGCGCATCGGCGAGCAGTGTCTGCGACAACGGGCAGGCGTACTTCGTCCTGGTGGCCAATCCGACCAGCTTCAGGCGCGCCCCCATTTCCAGCAGGAAATGTGCAGTCCGCTCGAGCGCGTTGCGGCGTCCGAGACCCACCAGATGCTCGACCACCATCGCCTCGTCGCGTGACGCCGCCCAGAGAACCGCCGTGGCGAGACGCGGGGTCATTGCGAACGCATCCAGCAGGTCGCTCGGCATGACCTCGGACGCCTCGACGTCGGTGATGGGTTCGATGTTGTGATCGGCCGTGCGAAACAGAACGCTGCGCAAACCCAGAAAGTCGCCCGGTATCTGGAAATCGACAATCTGGCGCGTGCCGCCAGGCAAAACCTTGTACGAACACACCCACCCGGCGGCGAGGATGAAGGCGGACTGGCCCATCTGCCCTTCATGTACGAGGTCTCGACCGGCGACGAAGGTTCGCCGACGCTGGTGCAGACTGGCGAGCACGGCAAGCTCATGCGCGGACAGCGCGACGTACGCCCCGAGTTTGCGCGCGAGGGGGCTGTCCTCGCTCATTTCGCACACGACCCTTCTGCAGGCGACGGGAAATCGTTGGCGGCGTTTGGCGGAGATTCGCGTTCAGTCCGAAAGTATCCGCTCCACCTGCTCTGCATCAGTGCGTTCTACAGATAATCTGCGATGATGACGAGGCAATTGGCCGGCGGCGCGGAACATCTGGCGCGGGCTTCGAGAGAACCGTGGAACATGAACCTACCGTCCGACGTCTCAGGCACGGCCGCCCTCGCGATCTGCGAGTCGCTGCTGCTCGCGCTAAACGACCGCAACATCCTGCCCGAGCACGAAATCGTCGGCATCCTGAAGGACGCCGCCGCCGCGCACGAGAACGCGACGCCGAACGGCGAGAATCCCGGGCTGCACACGGCTGCCGCGGCGCTGATCAATCGCATCCTCGACGGAGGTAATTCGGTCCGTCGGCGCTGAGCCGTCCGGGTCGCTGGCCGCCGGCGTTCCGACGCCCTACCACCCCCTTCAAGGACGACGATGCGCAACCCTGCCCGAAGGCGCACCGCGTAAGCTGCGACGCTGGTGGCGCCTGGTGCGTCAGTCGTCGATCGCAGTCGCTCGCAACGCGCCTGGGACGCGGCCGATGCGATCGACGATCGCCCAGCCGGTCATCCGGGCAACCGCATCAGCCCGCCATCGACCCGGATCACATGGCCGTTGATGAGCTTTGCTTGCGCATTCCACGGCATCTGGCCATTTGCTCCACGAGCATCCGGCCGGTCGTTGCATGACCATCCGGCCACCT
>JBBRUZ010000011.1:0-32924 GCA_038247355.1 Rhodobacterales bacterium | reverse complement strand
AGCATCGTGTCCATCGCATAGGTCCGACCCGTCGCCGCCGAGACGGCGAGCGCCATCGCCAGCGCCGCGATCGCCACGCCGAGCGCCACCGGCAGCTCCAGCGCGATCGCCAGCGTCACGCCGAGCAGAGCGGCATGCGCGGTGGCGTCGCCGAAATAGGCCATCCGGCGCCAGACCACGAAACACCCCAGCGGTCCCGCCGCCACCGCGACGCCGAGCCCCGCAAGCCCGGCGCGCACGAGGAAATCGCCGAGAACGCTCACGCGCCGCTCCGTTGGCGTCCGTGCCCGCGATGCGAGGCGTCGTCGGGCTCACGCTCGCGGCCAGCGGCGCCGGGCGCCTCCCCGAAGCCGGCGTCGAGCCCGTCGCCATGACCATGCGCATGATCGTGCTCGTGCCGATAGAGCGCCAGCGCGCCCTGCGTCCCGAGCCCGAACAGCGCGCGATACTCGGGCGCGGCCGACACCACCGTCGGCGCCCCTTCGCAACAAACGTGCCCGTTCAGACAGATCACCCGGTCCGAGGCCGCCATCACCACATGCAGGTCGTGGCTCACCATCAGCACCGCGCAGCCAAGCTCGGAGCGCAGCTCCTCGATCAGCCGGTAGAATCGCCCGACGCCCGGCTGGTCCAGTCCCTGGGCCGCCTCGTCGAGCACGAGGACGTCGGGCCGGCGCAGCAACGCCTGCGCGAGCAGCGCGCGCTGGAACTGCCCGCCCGACAGGTCGATCATCTGGCGATCCCCGAGGCCCTGCGCGCCCACCCGCACCAACGCGGCGCGGCGCGCGCCCGCATCCGCTTCCGCCAGCGCAAGAAACCGATTGACCGTCATCGGCATCGTGTGATCGATCGCGAGGCGCTGCGGCACATAGCCGATCCGGAGCCCCGGCCGCCGGATCACCGCGCCCGCGTCCGCGCGCTCGGCGCCGATCAGCAGCCGCAGCAGGCTCGACTTGCCCGAGCCGTTGGGGCCGACGACGGTGACGATTTCCCCGGCCCCGATGCGAAAATCGACGCGCGCAAGAATGGGCTGACCCCCACGGACGAACCCGAGCCCCCGCGCCTCGATCAGCGGCGCATCGGCCGCGCTCACGCCGCCTCCCGGCAGCGGGCGCAGACGCCCTCCGCCTCGACCACGACGCGCTCGAGCGTGAAGCCCGCGCGCGCCGCATCGGCCGCAAGCTCGGGCGCCGGCGCGGAAAACGCGGTCTCGGCGACCCGACGACACATCCGGCAGATCAAGAACGCCGCCGCGTGTCCGCCCGCGCCGCGCGTGCAGGCGACATAGGCGGCGAGGCGCTCGATCCGATGCGCGAAACCGTGTTCGACGAGGAACTCCAGCGCGCGGTAGGCGACCGGGGGCTGGCCGCCGAGGCCAGCGGCGCGCAACCGGTCCAGCAACTCGTAGGCGGTCATGGCGCGATGCGATTCGAGCAGCGTCTCCAGCGCGAAGGCCCGCGCCGGCGTCAGGCGCAAGCCGCGGACCCGGCAGCGCTCGCGCGCGGCCACCAGCGCCGCGCCCTGGCAGCGCCCGTGATCGTGGGGCTGGAACGCTGCGAGCGGAATGGCGCTTGACGTCATCATTGTTACCTTATAACAATCCTGTCGATGTTACCTTGTAACATTTCATTCGATCGGCTCGCAAGGATTTTCGCGCCGGTCCAACTCCTCGAGGGCCGCGCCGGTGGTCCGAAACCAAGGTTCCCGCCCATGCCCCCTCGATCCTTCGCCCGCCTCGCCATGGCGTCCTTCGCCACCGCGGCCTTCGCTTCCTCCGGCCTTGCGGCGCCGCGCGTCGCCGTGGACATCGCGCCGATCCATTCCATCGCCGCCGCGGTGATGGCCGGGGTGGGAGCGCCTGACCTGATCGTGCCGCCGGGCGCGTCCGAACATGACCACGCGTTGCGCCCGTCCGAAGCTGCGGCGCTGGCGGCGGCCGATCTGGTGATCTGGGTCGGACCGACGCTGACCCCGTGGCTTGCGGATCCGATCGCGGCGCTCGCCGGCGACGCGGCGTTGCTCGAGGTGCTGGACGCGCCGGGCCTGCGCGTTCTCCCCGTGCGCGTCGGCGGACCGTTCGCGCCGCATCGCCACGAGGACGCAGCGCATGACGACCACGCCGAGGCGGAAAGCGACCACGCGCACGACGACGCACACGAGGACCACGCGCACGACGCCGGGACAGCGGCGGAGCACGATCGCGATCCGGCGGAAGCGACGGCGATCGACCCGCATCTGTGGCTCGACCCCGCCAACGCGGCGGCCGCGGCCACGGCGATGGCGGACGCGCTCGGCGCGCTGGACCCCGCCAACGCCGGCGCCTATGCCGCCAACGCCGTCGCCTTCACCGCCGCGACGCAAGCGCTCGGCGCGGAGATCGACGCGCGGCTCGCACCGCATCGGGGGCGCGCCTTCTTCGTGTTCCACGACGCCTACCAGTATTTCGAGACCCGGTTCGCGCTGCCCGCCGCCGGATCGCTCGCGCTGAACTCGGCGGACGCGCCGCGCGCGTCACGGGTGGCCGAGGTCCGGGCGCGGCTGGCCGACGAGACGATCGACTGCATCTTCACCGAACCGCAGTTCGAGCCCAAGCTGATCGCCACGTTGATAGAGGGCACGCCGACGCGCACCGGCGCGCTCGACCCGCTGGGCGCGGATCTCCCGCTCGGCCCCGCGCTCTACCCCGCTCTGCTGCGCGGTCTCTCCGAAGACCTCGCCGTCTGTCTCGAAGCGCGGTCCTGACGCCGCGCGCGGCGCCGATCACCGGGTTTTGGGCCATGCCGGGGCCCTTGCCGCGTCGGCAGGTGACAAACGCTCGCCGCTCGCGTATCACGGCGTCCGGGCGGCTCCGCCCGGATCGGTGGGTCGCGCCGACCCGTCGCCGCCACGAACCGCGCAGGAGCGCCGTCATGAACCTGCCGACCCCGCCCGAGCGCATCCCCGTCACCGTTCTGACCGGGTTCCTCGGGGCCGGCAAGACCACGGTGCTCAACCGGCTCCTCGCCGACCCGGATTTCCGGGATACGGCGGTGATCGTCAATGAATTCGGCGCAGTGGGCATCGACGCCGATCTGATCGAGACCGCCGACGCGCGCGCGTTCGCGATGACCACCGGCTGCCTGTGCTGCACGGTGGCCGGCGACGTCCGCCTGACGCTGCTGCGCCTTGCCGAAGATGCGGCGCGCGGCAAGGAACCTTGGTTCCGTCGCCTCGTCATCGAAACGACCGGCCTCGCCGATCCCGCCCCGGTGCTCCACGCGCTGATGGCCTCCGACCTTGTCCGCGAACGCTACGCGCTGAACGGCGTCGTGACCGTGATCGACGCGGCGCTCGGCGCGGCGACCCTCGACCGCTTCGACGAGGCGCGCCGGCAGGCGGCAGTGGCCGACCTCGTCCTCGTTTCCAAGACCGACCTCGCCGCCCCCGAAACCGTCCTCGCGCTCGAGAACCGGCTCGCCGCGATGAACCCCAACGCCCGGCTCGCGCGCGCTGCCGACACGACGCCGGGCGACGTGTTCGGGCTCGCCGCCTTCGATCCGGGCCTGAAGCCGCCGAACGTGGCGGACTGGCTGCGCTTCGAACGCGGGCGCCACCACCACGCCCACGACGTCGATCGCCATGCCGCCGACATCGCCGCCTGGTGCGTGACCGGGATCGAGCCGGTGAACCCGTGGGACGTCCAGGACGCAATCGAGGCGTTGCAGGCGGCGCTCGGCGCGGACCTCTTGCGCCTCAAGGCGATCGTGCAGCTTGACGAGGACCCCGACCGCCCGGTCATCCTGCACGCCGTCCAGCACATCCTGCATCCTCCGGGGCGGCTCGACGCCTGGCCCGGAACGTGCGCGACGCGGATCGTCGTGATCGCGGCGGGACCGCGCCGAGGCGACGTGCCCGCGCTGCTCGCGGAATTTCTTCCCGGCCTCGCGCCCGTCGGCGCGCTGGCCGCTGCGTCGTGACGCGATGCTCCGGGCAGGGCTCGTCGGACTGGCGATCGCGTCGCTCCCCGCTGGAGCGCCGGCGCATCCGCATGTCTTTATCGACGGAGGCGTGGATTTTGTATTTGACGCAGCCGGTCGGCTCAGCGCGCTTCGCATCGTCTGGATCTACGATCCGCTGACCTCGATGTTCATGCTCGAGGATCTCGGGATCGACCCCAGCTCGGACCTCGCGCCTGATGCGCGTGCCGATCTCGCAGCCTATCAGACCGAGTGGGACCCCGGCTATGACGGCGACAGCTACCTCTGGGACGGCGACCGGCGCGTCGGTTTGTCCGGACCGCGAAGCGCCGCGGCGAACCTGGTCGACGGCAGGGTCGAGATCCGGTTCCTGCGCGCCATCGAGACGCCTTTTCGCCCCGAGGCCGGGACGATCGCCAAAATCTACGATCCGACGTACTACACCGCCTATTTCGTCACCGAAACGCCCAGGCTCGAAGGCGCCGCCGACGGGTGCCGCGCCCGCGTGACGCCCTACACGCCAAGCGCGCCGCTCGCGGCGCTCCAGCAGCGGCTGTCGGACATCGCCGCCGACGAGGATCCGGCCGATCCGGACGTCGGCGCGCTCTTCGCCGACCAGGTCCATCTGACATGCGACTGACCGCGGCGCTCGTGCTGGCGCTGGCGGCGCTCGGGGCTTTGGCGCTCTGGGCGACGGGCGGTTTCGCCGCCGCCGCCTGGTGGGTGCAGGCGCAGCAGCGGGTGTTGCAATCGGCGCTGACAGGCGAGGTCGCGGCGCTGCGCTCGGGCGACCCGGCGGCGCTCTGGCGCCTGATGGCGATCTGCGGCGCGTACGGCTTTCTCCATGCCGTCGGCCCGGGACACGGCAAGGCGCTGATCGCGGGCGCGGCACTCGGCGGCCGGGCGACCGCGCGGCGAATGGCCGCCATCGCGCTCGCCGGCAGCCTCGCGCAGGCGCTCGTGGCCGTGGCGCTGGTTTATGGCGGCCTCGCGCTGGTCGGCGTCACGGCGCGCGGCTTGACCGACGGCGCGAACCGTTGGGTCGCGCCGCTGGGAAATCTTGCGGTCGCGCTGATCGGAGCGTTGATTCTCGCGCGCGGCCTCCACGGTTTCTGGCCGACCGCATCGCGGCCGCGGCCCGAGGACCGCGACAATCGGGCCATCGCCGGCCTCGACCGTCGGCACGTCGCTGATCGCGCAGCCGGTTGCGGCCACGATCACGGGCCCAGCTTCGAGCAGGCGGCGCGGGCGACCGGCGCCTGGGGGGCAGCGCCACTCGTCGGCGCCATGGCCGTGCGCCCCTGCACCGGCGCGATCGTGGTTCTGGTCATCGCCTGGCGCATGGGGCTGCCCGTCGCGGGCGCGGCGGCGGTGATCGCGATGGGCCTTGGCGCCGCCGCGTTCACCGCGCTGGTGGCCTGGCTCGCGGTGTCGAGCCGCGACGCGGCGTTCCTAACCGCCGGATCGGGCGCATTCGCGACGCGCTTGGGCCCCCTCCTGCAGATCGTCGCGGGCGGGTTGCTCGTCACGACGAGCGGACTGCTGCTGCTCTCGGAAATCCTTGCCTGAGCGGTACGCCGCAGCGTGCACCGGTGACGCCCTCATGCGCCCGCTAAACAAAAAGCCGCCCGGCCAACTGCCGGACGGCTCTTTAATTCGCACAAGCACCACGGAAACTCGTTACCACACACCACTCACTCCATGTACCTTACCTAACCGTGCTGCAGTGCAATAGCAAGCGAAACTGATAAAAATACGCTTAATCCGACAATGCGCCGCTCCGCTGGGCAGATTCAAGCGCAACTGCACAAGATTGCTGCGAACCTCGTCAGACGGTCATCCACCGGCGCACCTCGGCCTCGTCGACGTCGCCGGCGGCGCCTGCCAAAACGATGCGTCCCCGGTCCATGACGGCGTAGCTGTCGGCCAGTTCGCAGGCGAATTCGAAGAATTGCTCCACGAGAACGATCGCGATCTTCCCTTGCTCCCGCAGGAAGCGAATCGCCCGGCCGATGTCCTTGATGATCGACGGCTGGATGCCCTCGGTCGGCTCGTCGAGCAGCAACAGCCGCGGGTTCGTCACCATCGCCCGACCGATGGCGAGCTGCTGTTGTTGCCCGCCCGACAGGTCGCCGCCGCGGCGGTTCATCATCTCGGCGAGCACCGGGAACAGCTCGAACACCGCGTCGGGGATCGTCCGCGCACTTCGCGGCAGCAACGAAAACCCGGTCTCGAGGTTCTCGCGCACCGTCAGCAGCGGAAACACCTCGCGGCCCTGCGGCACCGTCGCGACGCCGAGCTGCGCGCGCGCGTCGGGGCGCAGCTTGCTGACGTCCTGGCCCTGCCACATCACCTTGCCCGCCGCGATGCCGTGCCGCCCGGAGATCGCCCGCAGCAGCGAGGTCTTGCCGACGCCGTTGCGTCCCAGCACGCAGGTCACCTTGCCCTGCTCGGCGGTCATGGAGACCCCGCGCAACGCCTGCGACGCCCCGTAGGACAGGTCTATGTTCTCGACGGACAACATCTCAACGCCCCAGATAAACCTCGACCACCTCGGGATTGGCCGAGACATGGTCGAGCGACCCCTCGGCCAGCACCGCGCCCCGGTGCAGCACCGTCACCTTGCAGTCGAGCGCGCGGACGAACTCCATGTCGTGTTCGATCACCACGACCGACCGCTCGCCCGCGACCGATCGCAACAGCTCGGCCGTCCGCATCGTCTCGGCGTCGGTCATCCCCGCCGCCGGCTCGTCGACCAGCAGCAGCTGCGGCTCCTGCGCCAGCAACATCCCGATCTCCAGCCACTGCTTCTGCCCATGACTGAGCGCGCCCGCCAGCCGCCGCCGCTCGGAGCCGAGCCGCACCGTCTCCAGCAATTCATCGATCCGCGTCGCCTGCGCCCGCGTCGTGCGGTGAAACAGCGTCGCCGCCACCCCGCGCGGCCCCGCCAGCGCCAGCATGATGTTGTCCTCGACGCTGTGGGTCTCGAACACCGTCGGCTTCTGGAACTTCCGCCCGATCCCGAGCCGCGACGAGCTCGCCTCGTCGATCTTGGTCAGATCGATCGTGCCGTTGTAATACACGTCGCCGGTGTCGGGCCGGGTCCTGCCGGTGATGATGTCGAGCATCGTCGTCTTGCCCGCGCCGTTCGGCCCCACCACGGCGCGCAGCTCGCCGCGGGCGATCACCAGCGACAACCCGTTGATCGCCTTGTAGCCGTCAAACGCGCGATGGACGTCGTTGAGATAAAGCTGCGTCTCCTTCAAGGACCTACTCCGCCGGCTCGGGTTGCGCCGCCGGCTGGGCGAGCCGCCTCGAAGCCAGCCCCTCGATCACCCCGAGCACGCCCTTGGGCATGAAGATCGTCACGAACACGAACATCGCGCCGAGCACGAAGATCCACGCCTCCGGCATCGCCGACGTCAGCCAGCTCTCCACCCCCGCCACGATCAACGCGCCGAGCGCCGCGCCCACCAGCGTGCCGCGCCCGCCGAGCGCCACCCAGATCACGATGACGATCGAATTCGCCGGCGAGAACTCGCCCGGATTGATGATCCCGACCTGCGGCACATAGAGCGCCCCCGCGACGCCCGCCATCATCGCCGACACCGTGAACACGAACAGCTTGTAATGCTCGACCCGGTAGCCGAGAAACCGCGTCCGGCTCTCCGCGTCGCGTACGCCCACCAGCACCTTGCCGAACTTCGAGATCGTGATCGCCCGGCCGAGCAACAGGCCCCCCGCCAGCGCCAGCGCCGTCAGCACGAACAGCCCCACCCGCGTTCCATCCGCCGACAGCGAGAATCCGAGGATGTCGCGAAAATCGGTCAGGCCGTTGTTGCCGCCAAACCCCATCTCGTTGCGAAAGAACGCCAGCATCAGCGCATAAGTCAGCGCCTGCGTGATGATCGACAGGTAGACCCCCGTCACGCGGCTCCGGAACGCGAACCAGCCGAACACGAACGCGAGCAGCCCCGGAACGACCAGCGCCATCACCGCCGCGAACCAGAACATGTCGAAGCCGTACCAGAACCACGGCAGTTCGGTGTAGCCGAGGAACACCATGAAGTCGGGCAGCAGCGGATTGGCGTAGACGCCGCGCTCGCCGATCTCGCGCATCATGTGCATGCCGATCGCATAGCCGCCGAGCGCGAAGAACGCGCCGTGCCCGAGCGACAGGATGCCGGCATAGCCCCAGACCAGATCGAGCGACACCGCGAGCAGCGCGTAACACAGGTACTTGCCGAGCAGCGCGACGATATAGCTCGGCACATGCAGGCCGTCGCCGGGCGCCACGAGCAGATTGCCGGCCGGCACGAGAACCGTCACCAGGAACAACAGACCGAGGAAAATACCCATGCGCAGATCGATCAGCCGCGCCATGCGTCAGGCCTCCACGGCGCGGCCACGCTGCGGGAACAACCCGCGCGGACGCTTCTGGATGAACAGGATGATGAAGACGAGGATCAGGATCTTCGCGAGCACGGCGCCCGCCCAGGGCTCCATGAACTTGTTGAGCACGCCGAGCGAGAAGGCCGCCGCGAAGGCCCCCCACAGGTTGCCTGCGCCGCCGAACACGACGACGAGAAAACTGTCGATGATGTAGTTCTGCCCGAGGTTCGGCGAGACGTTGTCGATCTGGCTCAGCGCCACGCCCGCGAGCCCGGCGATACCCGCCCCGAGCCCGAAAGTCAGCGCGTCCACCCGCGCCGTCCTTATCCCCATCTCCGCGGCCATCGGGCGGTTCTGCGTCACCGCGCGCATCTGCAACCCCAGCGCCGTGCGGCGCAGCAGCAGCAACAGACCGGCGAACACCACGACAGAAAAGATGAGGATGTAGAAGCGGTTCCAGGTGATCGTCATCTCGCCGACCTGGAACGCGCCCGACATCCACGACGGGTTGCCGACCTCGCGATTGGTCGGCCCGAACGCCGAGCGCACCGCCTGCTGCAGGATCAGGCTGACGCCCCAGGTCGCGAGCAACGTCTCGAGCGCCCGGCCGTACAGATGCCGCACGATGCCGCGTTCGATAGCGACGCCCACGGCGCCCGCCACCAGAAACGCCAGCGGCACGGCGATCAGCAGCGACCAGTCGAACAGCCCCGGAAAACTGGTGCGGATCACCTGTTGTACGACATAGGTCGTGTAGGCGCCGAGCATGATCAGCTCGCCATGCGCCATGTTGATCACCCCCATCACCCCGAAGGTGATCGCGAGACCGACCGCCGCGAGCAGCAGCACCGACCCGAGGCTGAGCCCGAACCAGATGTTCTGCGCATGGCTCCATATCGCCTGTCGCGCCTCGATCGCCGCCACGGCGTCCGCCGCCGCCGCCGCGATCTCGGCTTCTTCGGCGTTGCGCAGCGGCGAAAGGACGCCGAGCGCCTCGCGCGACGGGCTCGTCGAGACGGTCTCGATCGCGGCGAGGCGTTCGGGCAGCGGCGCGTCGGATTTCAGCACGGCCGCGGCGATCGCCTGTTCGAGAATACGACCCACCCGAACGTCGGTCTCCCCGGCGAGCACGCCGGACAGGACCTCGATCTGTTCGGGGTCCGCCGCGAGGAACGCCGCCTGCGCCGCCGAAACCCGACGCTCCGGATCGGGGTCATTGAGCGTCATCAGCCCGATCGCCGCCCGGATCGACCGGCGCAGGCCGTTGTTGACCCGCACTTCCGTCGTCGTCCGCGCGGGCACCGGCCCGAGCGCGTCGCCGGTGATCGCGTCGAACCCCTGCTGGCTGCGCGCCCGTCCGGTCACCTTGATGATCGCGCCGTCGGCGTCGCGCTTGTGGATTTCGCCGTCGCCCAGCGCTTCGAGCACCGGGATCGCCCGCGCGTCGCCCAGCAGGGCGATCTCGTTCAACAGTTCGGCGCGCTCGGGAAAACCGCCGTCCGGCAACCGGGCGAGCAGTTCCTCCAGCGTCTGGGCCGAAACGGCGCCGGCCAGCAGCACAAGCCAGACGATCAGCGGGGCGAGCAGGCGCATGGCGCACATCCGGAATTGAAGCGGCGCCCGGCGCGAATCGGCGCCGGGCGCATGTCAGGGCCGCATCAGTTGGTCGCGCCGCCGCACTGGCCGGTCTCGACGTTGAAGTTCCCGCACGACATCGGCGCGCGCCAGTTCGCGATCAGGCTGGCGGATTCCGGCAGATGATCCGACCACTCGTCGCCGAGGATCAGCCCCGTCGTCTCCCAGACCACGTCGAACTGGCCGTCCTCCTGGATCTCGCCGATCAGCACGGGTTTCGTTATGTGATGGTTCGAGCCCATCGAGCTGAGCCCGCCCGTCAGGTTCGGAACCGCCACGCCGACCATCGCATCGATGACTGCGTCCGTGTCGGTCGTGCCCGCCGCCTCGACCGCCTTCACCCACATGTTGAAGCCGATGTAATGCGCCTCCATCGGGTCGTTGCTCACGCGCTCGGGGTTGCCGGTGAACGCCTGCCACTTCTCGATGAACTCCGCATTCTCGTCGGTGTCGACCGACATGAAGTAGTTCCACGCCGCGAGATGGCCGACCAGCGGCGCGGTGTCGAGACCCGCCAGCTCCTCCTCGCCGACCGAGAAGGCCACGACGGGAATGTCCTCCGCCGAGACGCCCTGGTTGCCGAGCTCGATGTAGAATGGCACGTTGGCGTCGCCGTTGATCGTCGAGACGACCGCCGCCTTCTTTCCGGCCGACCCGAAGTCCTTGATCTCCGAGACGATCGTCTGCCAGTCGGAATGCCCGAACGGCGTGTAGTTGACGATGATGTCCTCGGGCGCGACGCCCTTCGCCTTGAGATAGGCCTCGAGGATCTGGTTCGTCGTGCGCGGATAGACGTAATCGGTGCCCGCCAGATACCAGCGCTCGACGCCTTCCTCGTTCATCAGGTAATCGACGGCCGGGATCGCCTGCTGGTTCGGCGCGGCGCCGGTATAGAACACGTTGCGCTGGCTTTCCTGGCCCTCGTACTGCACCGGATAGAACAGGATCGAGTTCAGCTCCTCGAACACCGGCAGCACCGACTTGCGGCTAACGCTCGTCCAGCAGCCGAAGACCACGTCTGCGCCCTGCCCGGCGACGAGTTCGCGCGCAAGCTCGGCGAACATCGGCCAGTCGGAAGCGGGATCGACGACGACCGCTTCGAGCTGGCGGCCGAGCACGCCGCCCTTGGCGTTCTGCTCGTCGATCAGCATCAGCATGACGTCCTTCAACGTCGTCTCGGAAATCGCCATCGTGCCCGACAGCGAATGCAGGACGCCGACCTTGATCGTCTCTTCCTGAGCGAGCGCGGGACCGGCCGCGAGGATCCCGGCCAGCGCCGTTCCCATCCAGAATTTCGTCATTCCGTTCATCATAATCCTCCTCGTTCGGATGTCGCGACCACGACCATTCAAGCCATGGGTCCGCCCAATGGCGCATCGAAGAATTCCACGCTGCTTCGGTGGCTATTTTGCGTCAAGACCCTTCGCCTAATTTATGATCGCATGACAGCAATTGCCTAAACTTGGCGCAGACGTGATCGAAAAACACCCATATCCAGCCGGGATCGACAACGCTCCCGATCAGACGCCGCGCCCCGACCCCCTAACCGACGCGACTTCGGGGAGGCCATCCTCGCCCGTTATTGTACGACCACGTATTCAAGGGCCCCGATATGCAACGGTCCGGCAAAATGCGGCATGCGCGTCGAAACCTCTGCAGACTTTCTGTTCTATTTCAATAAGTTATCCGGCTAACACTGTGTTATCGCGCTCAAAGCCCGGCGATCTCGAGGATCAACTTGCGCCGCACCGCGAACATGAACGACGTCGCATCCTCGGCCGTGACGACGAAGGCCCCGGTCCCGCCGATCATGTCGCGCTCGAACTCCGCCTCCAGATCCCCCGCCCGCGGCCGCCCCGAACAGGCCGCGTCGCGACACAGGATCGCCAGCCCGTTGATCGTGACGTCGGCGGCCACCACGACCTCGCGCGCCGCCGAAATCGGCGGTCCCTGCGGGTTCCACGAACTGTCCGCCGACAGATCGATGACCTTGCGCGCGCCCTCGAACGCGTTGCCCTCGATCAGTTCCAGCCCTTTCAGCAGCGCCGATCCGATCGCGTTCGACCCGAAAGTCGCCCGTGGCGGCTCCATCAGACGCTCCCCGAACGTCGCCGCCGAAGCCGCGTCCTCCACAATCATCCAGTCGACCACCACGTCCTGGCTCGCAGCGCTCGCCCATTCGACGTAAGTCACCGCGATACGGCCGAGCCGTCCGCCGTTCGCGATCGCCCACAGCACCTGCGGGTCGGCCATCGCAACCGCGTAGCCCTGCCGCTGCAGCTCGATCTCCGCATCGTCGATCGAGCCCGAGGCGTCGGCGAGGAGCACCAGCTCCAGATCGACCGCCTCCTGCGCTCGCGCGCCGGCGCCGAGGCCGAGCAGAAGCATCATCGTCGCCAGTCGCAGCATGTCGGGGTCCCTCCTTGTCCCTGATCTGGCGCCCGAACCCGCGACGGCCAGCACGAAACCCGTCCGGCGCGGACCGCCAAGCCCTCCCGCGCCCGCTCCCGGTTCCCGGACATCAGCGGTTTGGCCTCCGCGACACCCGCGGGACGATGCGCTCCAGCAATCCCGCGAGGTCAGCGTAGTGGTCGAGCACCGCCTCGGGCGCCAGCGCCATCACGCAGGGCCCGTCGGGACCAAAACCCACGAGGATGCACGGCACGCCCGCCGCGCCCGCCGCGGCACGGTCGGTCACCGTGTCGCCGACCAGCACCGCTTGCCCCGGCGTCCCGCCCACGCGCGCGATGGTCTCGAGCAGATGGCGGGGGTCGGGCTTGCGAAACGCGAGACTGTCCGCTCCGAGCATCGCCCGGAAGCGCCCGCGCAGCCCGAGCCGCGTCAGCAGCGTCTCGGCCAGCGCCGCGGGCTTGTTGGTGCAGACGCCGAGGCCCCAGCCGGCGGCGGCGAGCTCGTCGAGCGCCGCCTCGACGCCGTCGTAGATTCGGGTGTGCCGGTCGATGTTGGCGGCATAGTGGGCGAGCAGTCGCGGATACCCGTCCTCGACGCGCGCCTCCTCGACCGCGCCCGCCGTGCGCATCAGCCCCGCGCGCAGCATCGCCCGGCCGCCCGCGAAGGCGACCGCGCGGTCGAGGTCCACGTCGAGCGGCGCTCCGAACCCGGCCTCGCCGAGCGTCGCGTTCGCCGCGGCGATCAGATCGGCGGAGGTGTCCGCCAGCGTCCCGTCGAGATCGAACACCGCCACGCGCATGAAGCCACTCCCCGCCGCCGCCGCAGTTCTGGCGCAGCGCGGGCGCGATCGCAACGGGTGGACACGAAAACTGATCGGCCGCGGCTTTCGGCGTCCCCGGCGCGCTGCTAGAAGGCGAAGCGTTTTCCTGCGCCCGGAGCACCCGCCATGCCGATCGCCGTCATCGTCCTCGCCGCCGGTCAGGGGACCCGGATGAACTCGGACCTGCCCAAGGTGCTGCACGTGATGGCCGGCGCGCCGCTGGTCGCCCATGCCGTCGCGCTAGCGCGGAGCCTCGAGCCTGCACGGATCGTGGTGGTGACGGGCCACGGTGCGGAAGCGGTCGGCGCCGTGGTCGCCGAGTTCGCCCCGGAGGCGGAGATCGCGCATCAGGTCGAGCAACGCGGCACGGCGCATGCGGTGCTGCAGGCCGCGGACGCGCTCGACGGCTTCGACGGCGACGTGATCGTGCTTTACGGCGACACGCCGCTGGTCCGCACGGAAACGCTTGTCGCGATGATCGATGCGCGCGCCGAGGGCGCCGCGATCGTGGCCTTGGGCTTTTTCGCGACGGAGCCGGGCGGTTATGGCCGCCTCGTCGTCGGTCCGGACCGGACATTGGAGGCGATCATCGAGGCGCGGGACGCGAACCCCGGCCAGCGCGCGATCCGGCTGTGCAATTCCGGCGTCATCGCCGCCGATTGCGCGACGCTGTTCGAGCTGCTCGCCGAGGTGCGCGCCGACAACGCGAACTTGGAGTTCTATCTGACCGACGTGGTCGCGCTCGCCCGGGCGCGCGGGCTGAAGGCGGCCGCCATCACCTGTCCCGAGGCGGAGACGCTGGGCGTCAACTCGCGGGCCGATCTCGCCGCGGCCGAGGCGGCCTTCCAGGCGCGTGCACGAACGGCGGCGCTGGAAAACGGCGCGACGCTGACCGATCCCGCCACCGTGTGGTTCGCGCTCGACACCCATGTCGGGCGCGACGTCGAGATCGGCCCCAACGTCTGTTTCGGGCTCGGCGTGACGGTGGAGTCCGGTGCGACGATCCGCGCATTCTGCCATCTGGAGGGCTGCCACATCAGCCGGGGCGCCGTCGTCGGCCCGTTCGCGCGGCTGCGGCCCGGCGCGGAGCTCGCCGAAGACGTCCATGTCGGCAACTTCGTCGAGGTGAAGAACGCGATCGTCGACGAAGGCGCCAGGATCAACCACCTGAGTTACGTCGGCGACGCACATGTCGGCGCGCGCGCGAACATCGGCGCGGGCGCGATCACGTGCAACTACGACGGCGTCTCCAAGCATCGCACCGAGATCGGGGACGGCGTCTTTGTCGGCTCCAACTGCGCGCTGGTGGCGCCGGTCAGCATCGGCGCCGGGGCGATCGTGGCTGCGGGGTCGACCATCACTGCGGACGTGCCGGCCGGCGCGCTCGCGCTGGCGCGCAGCCGGCAGGCGATCAAACCCGGCCTCGGGGTTCGACTGATGGAGCGGCTGCGGGCGCTGAAATCGGCGAAAGGGGCGCAGTGACATGTGCGGCATCGTCGGCATCCTCGGACGCCACGAGGTCGCGCCGCTGATCCTGGAGGCGTTGAAGCGGCTCGAGTATCGCGGCTACGACAGCGCCGGGGTCGCGACGCTCCACGCCGGGCGGCTCGGGCGGCGGGTGGCGCTGGGCAAGCTGATCGCGCTGTCGGACACGCTGGTGCGCGACCCGATCCGCGGGTTTGCCGGGATCGGGCACACGCGCTGGGCGACCCACGGCGCGCCGTCGGAGGCGAACGCCCATCCCCATGTCGCGGGGCGCGTGGCGGTGGTGCATAACGGGATCATCGAGAATTTTCGCGACCTGCGCGCCGAGTTGCAGGCCGAGGGTCGCGTCTTCGGCTCGGAGACCGACACCGAAGTCGTCGCGCACCTTGCCGATCGCGCGCTCGGGAGCGGCGGCGATCCGCTGGCAGCGGTGCGCGCGACGCTGGAGCGGCTGGAGGGGGCGTTCGCGCTGGTGTTTCTGTTCGAGGGGCGGGACGATCTTATGATCGCCGCGCGCAAGGGCTCGCCGCTCGCCGTAGGCTTCGGGGACGGCGAGATGTATGTGGGCTCCGACGCGCTGGCGCTCGGCCCGATGACCCACCGGATCGCCTACCTCGAAGAAGGCGATCTCGCGCTCGTCACGCGGACCGGGGCGGAGGTGTTCGACGCCGCGGGCCGTCCGGTTAGCCGGGAGATCGTCTCGACGCCGCTCGAGAGCATCAGCGTCGAGCGCGGCCCCTACAAGCACTTCATGGCCAAGGAGATCCACGAACAGCCTACGGCGGTCGCCGGCGCGCTCGGGCACTACCTGAACGCCGAGCGGACGGGCGTCGTCGTGCCGGGCGGGCTCGACTTCGCAGGCGTGGAGCGGGTGACGCTGGTCGCCTGCGGCACCGCGCATTACGCCTGCCATGTGGCGAAATACTGGTTCGAGCGGCTGGCGCGGCTATCGGTGGAGATCGAGGTCGCCTCCGAGTTTCGCTACCGCGAGCCCCCCGTCGGCGCGGGCAGCCTCGGGATCTTCGTCAGCCAGTCGGGCGAGACCGCCGACACGCTCGCGGCGCTGCGCTACATGCGCGCCGAGGGGGCGGCGATCGTGGCGGTCGTCAACGTCGCGACCTCGACGATCGCGCGGGAGAGCGATTTCGCGCTGCCAATCCTCGCGGGACCGGAGATCGGGGTGGCCTCGACCAAGGCGTTCACCTGTCAGCTGACGGTTCTCGCGGCGCTCGCGGTCGCGGCCGGTCGGGCGCGCGCGCGCATCGACGCGGCGGAGGAGGCGCGGCTTGCAGGCATCCTGGGGTCGCTGCCGGGGCTGCTCGCGCAGGCGCTGGCGCTCGAGCCCGCGATCGCGGAGATCGCGCGCGACATCGCGCGGGCGCGCGACGTGCTGTTCCTCGGGCGCGGCGCGATGTATCCGCTGGCGCTCGAAGGCGCGCTGAAGCTGAAGGAGATCAGCTACATCCATGCCGAGGGTTATGCGGCGGGCGAGCTGAAGCACGGGCCGATCGCACTGGTCGATGAAGACGTGCCGGTCGTGGCGCTCGCGCCGAGCGACGCGCTGTTCGGCAAGACCGTCTCCAACATCCAGGAGGTGATGGCGCGCGGCGGGCGGGTCGCGCTGATCTCGGATGCAGCCGGTGTGGCGCGCGGCGGCGACGGCGTGACCCATGCGCTCGCCCTGCCCGCTTGCGATCCGTTCGCGGCGCCGATCCTGTACGCGGTTCCGGTGCAACTGCTCGCCTATCACGCCGCCGTGCTGAAGGGCACCGACGTCGATCAGCCGCGCAATCTCGCGAAATCGGTGACGGTCGAGTGACCGCCCTCGCGGAATTGACGGCGCTGGGCGATCCGGTAAAGGCGGCCGAGGCGGCGGCTTATCACAAGGCGCGCCGGGTCTATCTCGGGGCGCCCGTGCCGCGCATCGCAGCGCTGGCGGCGGTCTGGCGCGCGGAACGCGACGTCGCGGCGCGGGTGGAGCTGGCGGCCGAACTGTGGGACAGCGACGTGCACGAGGCCCGCGTGGCGGCGGCCAAGCTGTTGACGCAGGCGCGGATCGGGCCGGACGAAGCGCTGGTCTGGAGCGAATTCCTGCGCTGGGTTCCAAGCTTCGACGCCTGGGCCATCGCCGATCATGCGTGCAGGGCCGGCGAACGGCGGCTGGTCGCGGTCCCCGAACGCCTCCACACGATCGAGCCTTTCGTGGGCGATGCGAACATGTGGGTGCGCCGGGCGGCGCTGGTCGTGACGCTGCCCTGGACCAAGCAGAACCACCCCTCCCCGGCGGAGCGGGCGGCGCGCGAGCGCATCATCGGCTGGGCGGAGGTCCTGGTCGCCGACCGCGACTGGTTCGTCCAGAAGGCGGTGGCCTGGTGGCTGCGGAGCCTGTCGATCCACGATCCCGATCGGGTGCGCACATTCCTTGCCGGACCCGGCGCCCGGCTCAAGCCCTTTGCCCGACATGACGCCGCGAGGCGTCTGGCGTGACCGCCGGTCAGCGCCAGGATCGCTGGTGGCAATCGAGGTCCGCGACGATGGAAAGGATCATCCGGTTGCCGGGCGAAGACATGTCGTTATCGGCGTCGCCGGCGGCGAGCCCGCGCCAGATCTCGAGCTTCACCCGCATGTCGCCGATGCACGACGCGCAAATTGCGATGCCGCGTTCGACGACGGTCGCTTCGAGCAGTTGGAGCGTGTCGATCTCGGCGGCGTCCGAGCAGGCCTCGCGCCACGTCGGCGCCAGTTCGCCGGCCTTTTCCGCCAACAGTCCATCGATCAACCGCAGGTAGCTTTGCAGGATACCGAGGTCTTCGGGAAGCACGGCCCGACCTTCGGCCATCGCCCAGACCAACCGCCGATCAAGCGTCGTTTCTGTCGCCTCGGACCCGGTATTCAGCATCCGCTCTCCTTTCGAGTTCTTGACGTCGCTGGGTCCTACGCAATGCACTGGGCCGAGACTGCGGTACGCGCTCCGCAGACGGTGGCTCTGGACAATGCGAGTACGCGCCCAACCGACACCGCCGCTTGTTTTTCACTGCGGCCCGCGCGCTCTCACGTCTTCACAGGATTGATACTTTCGAGAAGCCTGCCCTCCAATGAATTCGTCCGAGCGATTCACCCTGCCCAACGGGGGATAATACCATGGCGATCATTGTTGACAAACGTATTAAGCGCATCAGCCGAATTTTCTCTCGATTGCTCACATATCGTGCAGAGCCCGCCGTTGGATCTTGCCGGTGGCGGTCATCGGGAGGCTGTCGAGGAACACCACCTCGCGCGGGGCCAGGTGCGGCGAGATGCGCGTCAGGACCCTGGCGATCAGAACCTCGCCGAGTCCGTCCGCGACCGCCCCCGCGCGCAGCACGACGAAGGCCTTGACTGCTTCGGTCCGGATCGGATCGGGCGCCCCGATCACCGCCGCCATGACGACGTCCGGGTGGCCGGTCAGGCAGTCCTCGATCTCGGACGGTCCGATGCGATAACCCGAGGACGTGATGACGTCGTCGATCCTGCTCGAGAAGAACACGTATCCGTCGGCGTCCATCACCGCCTCGTCGCCGGTGCGCAACCAGCCGCCGACGACCTTCTCGGCGGTCATTTCCGGTCGGCCCCAGTATTTAACGAACATCACCGGGTCCGGCGCGCGCACGGCGATCTCCCCCGGCGACCCGGCCCGACAGACCCGGCCCGCCGCATCGAGGATCGCGACGTCGTGGCCGGGGATCGCCCGCCCGGTGCTGCCCGGCCGGACCGGCGCGAGCGCCGCGCAATTGCCCAGCACCGCGTTGCACTCGGTCTGGCCGTAGAACTCGTTGATCTCGCGCCCGAATACGCCGCGGCCCCAGTCGAGCAGCTCCGCGCCCAGCGGCTCGCCCGCGCTTGCGACCGTCCGCAGGCCTGGCGCCGCGGCGACCCCGGCCTGACGGATCAGCTTGAGCGCGGTCGGCGGCAGGAAGACGTTGCGGACGCCAAGGTCGGCCATCAGCGCAACCGCCCGCTCCGGATCGAACTTCGCCATGCGGTGCGCCACGACCGGAACGCCGAGCGCGAGCCCCGGCAACAGCACGTTGGTCAGCCCCCCCATCCAGGCCCAGTCAGCGGGGGTCCAGAGACAATCGCCCGGCTGGCCGAGGAACTCGTGTGCGAGCGCGATCCCGGGCATATGGCCGATCAGGACGCGGTGGGCGTGCAACGCGCCCTTCGGCGGCCCGGTGGTCCCCGACGTGTACGAAATGAACGCCGGGTCGTCCGGCCCTGTCGCCGCCATCGCACCGGACTCCGCCGCCTTGCCCAGCTCCTGCCAGAAGCCGTGAACGCCACGCTCGCGCGCATCAATGGCGAAGACGTGGCGCAGGTCCGGCGCATCGGCCCTGATCGCCAGCACCTTCGCGAGGTTCGCACCGTCGGTGACGATGACCTTCGCCCCGGCGTCCACCAGCCGGAACCGCAGACCGTCCTCGCCGAAAAGCGTGAAGAGCGGCACGACGACCGCGCCCAGCCGGTAAGCCGCAAGATGGGTCAGCAGCGCCTCGGGCGTCTGCGGCAGAAGCACCGCGATGCGGTCGCCGGGCCCGACGCCGTGCCCGCCAAAGGCGTTCGCGAGCCGCCGCGAGGCGCGCGCGAGCTGCCCGTAACTCCAGTCGCGACGCTCGCCGTCCGGCCCGAGGCTGCGCAACGCGGTGCGGTCAGGCTCGGATCGCGCCCAACCGTCGCAAACCGCCCGGGCGATGTTGTAGCGCTTGGGTTGCGGCCAGCGGAAACGGTCGCGCATCTCCTCCCAGGTCGCCCCTGGTGCGATCGACGGGCGGCCTCGCATGCGTGGGCTCCTTTCCGGCGGCTTCCGAGCCTAGCGCCGAACCACCGTCGCTGATAGCGCCAACAGGTCCCGCGCGCGGGCCTTTTCGGGTCACGCCATCGGCGGCGATTGCCGTCCGGGCCCGGGCCGTGACGATACGGACCGATCGAACGCATCCACGATGTCCGGCGCGGCACGCCAAGCGGCCGTCGCGGAAGGCCGATGCGCCGCGCGCCAGACCACCGCGCAATCGTTTCATGCGAGCCGAAGCGGTCGGGCTCATTCCCGACCGAGCGCGCCGCCGACAAAGTCGCGGACGGCGCGCGCGGCGAGGAGGTCGGGCTGTGGAACCGTTCCAGGTTGCTTGCCGATCGCGCCTTCGAGCGTGAGGTGCGCAAAGCCGTGCACCAGCGACCAGACGGAAGCGACGCGGTAGTCGAGCTCCGCCGCCGCGACCGGACCGGGCAGCGCCCGGACCGCCTCGACCAGCGTGTCGTAGGCCCGTCCGCCCGCGATGCGCAGCGCTTCGGTGTGCTCGCAGTAGCTGTCACAGTCGAACATCAGCCGGAACACTGCACGATTGGCGACGGCGAAACGGACATATGCGGCGCCCATCGCAGCCAGCGCGTCGGTCGGATCTGACGCAGCGGCCGGATCGGTCGGTTCACGCGCGCCATCCGCGTCGGTTTGATCGGTTCCGCTGGCCGCGATTGCGGGGGTGGACGCACTGGCGGCGGCGCTTGAATCGGCGGCGCTCCGCAGCGCCGCGTCGAACTCCGCGAAGCCGTCCGCGGCACAGTCGCCGAGGAAATGCCGCAGGCTGGCGAAATGATGGCGCGGGGCGGCATGGGAGACGTTCGCCCGCCGCGCCGCAGCGCGCAACGTCAGCGCCCGAGGACCGCCTTCCTCGAGCAAGCTGCGCCCCGCCACGATCAGCGCGCCGCGCAAATCGCCATGGTGATAGCGCAACGCCGCCGCGGCGTCGGGCGAATCGAGTTCAGAATGGGCGTTCACGGTCGCGTGACCATTGATCTTTTCATTGACAAGATATCTCGCTCCATCCAATCTTGCCACCGACAACATTGCCGTGCAATGTGTTTCAAACCCCCGTCAGTACCGGAGATCGCCCCTGTTCCCTGCCGACCCCGACACGCTCTTCGGATACGCCGGCACGACGGCGATGGCGGGATGGCTGGCGCTGGCGGTGGGCGTCGGCTTTCGCCTGCCGCTGTTGCGCGACCGCGTCGCCGGATTCGTGATCCCGGTCGCCCTCGCGACGCTCTACACGGCGATCGTCGCCGTGCACTGGTGGTCCGCCGAGGGCGGCTTTGACAGCCTCGCGAGCGTTACGGCGCTGTTCCGATCGGAATGGATGCTGCTCGCCGGCTGGATCCACTACCTCGCCTATGACCTCTTCATCGGGGCCTGGATCGCCCGTGACGCGGAGGCCCGCGGCGCCCCGCGCTCGCTATTGATCCCGGTCCTGCCCCTCGCCTTCCTGTTCGGTCCCGCAGGGTTCCTGCTCTGGGTCATGATCCGGACCGCCACCGCCGCCGGCGCCGCGCTCCCCGTCCCCTCGCGCTGATGAGGAACCCGATCTTGGCCACCCTCGCCCCGACCGTCGCCGCCCGACCGTTCGCCGTATCCATCTCGACCGCGCGCGATGCGGTCATCGCCGCCAATCCCGCGCTCGCAGCGGCCGGGACGTTTCTGGCCCTCGCGCTGATCCCCTCCACACTGGCCCTCGGGCTCGACGACCGGCTGTTGAGCGGCGTCTCGGTCTGGGTCAAGCCGATGAAGTTCCAGGCTTCGCTCGCCGTTCACCTGCTGTCGGTCGCCGTCCTTTTGTTGCTGCTGCCCCACGCGGTGCGCCGCTCGCGACAGGTGCGCTGGATCGCGGCCGCGATGACGGCGGCGGCGCTCGGCGAGGCGGCATACATCACGCTCCGGGCGGCGCAGGCGGCGCAATCGCATTTCGCCAGCGATACGACGCTCGCGATCGCCGCGTACCAGTTGATGGGGCTCGGCGCCGTCATCCTTGTGGGGGGGGCCGCGTGGATCGGCGTCCTCGTCCTGCGCCACGGCGAGGGTCCGGCGCCGCTCGTCCTCGGCGCGGGGATGGGGCTTGTCCTCGGCGGCCTCCTCGGCGGCGTGACCGGCTTTGCGATCTCGGCTGCGGGTGGCCACTGGGTCGGCGGCGCCCCAAGCGACGCCGGCGGTCTGCCGATCGTCGGCTGGGTGCGCGACGGCGGTGATCTCGGCGTCGCGCATTTCGTCGGAATGCATCTGATCCAGGGGCTTCCCGCATTCGGACTGCTGCTCTGGGCTATGAGCGCTAGGCACTGGCGCGCCCTGATCCTCGGGGCCGCGGCGCTCGGCGTGCTGGTCACGCTCGGAACTTACGTCCAGGCGGCGCTGGGACGTCCGATCTGGTGACGCTCACCGCCCTTCGGCCGCCATCAGATCGGCGGCGCGCTGCGCGACCATGATCGTCGGCGCGTTCGTGTTCGCCGACGTGATGTTCGGAAACACCGACGCGTCGATGACCCGCAGCCCGTCGACCCCATGCACGCGCAGATGGGCGTCCACCACGCCGCCACGAGCCTCCGGACCCATCCGGCAGGTTCCGCAGGCATGATAGACCGAACCAGCCCGCGCGCGGAAATCGGCGATGATGTCGGCGTCGCTCGCCCGTGCGATGTCGAACTTCGGCGCGCCGTCGATCAGCGTGCGCAACGCCGCGCTGTCCTGCATCCGTCCGACGAGCCGGGCGCCGGCGATCGCCTCGGCGACGTCGCCGTTGGTCGACAGATAATTCGGCGCGATCCGGGGCGGGGCCGTCGGATCGGGCGCGCCGATGTCCACCCGCCCGACGCTGGTGGGGCGACAGGCGTTGAAGCCGAGGATGAACCCTGGAAACGGATCGGGGCGCAACAATGGCGTATCCCCGGCGAAGCCCGCGGCAAAGCTCAGCGGGTTGAAATAGAGCTGCACGTCGGGCCGCGCTAGATCGGGCGCGCTGCGCACGAGCCCCCCCATCTGGTTGACGCTCAGGCTCAGCGGTCCGTTGCGCGCCAGAAGGAACGCCGCGCCGGCCCGAAGTCGCCCCACCCAGGTCCCGAGCGCCGAATTGAGCGTCGGCTCGGTCGCGCGATAGGAATAGTTGACCCCCAGGTGATCCTGCAGCCCGCCGCCGACCGCGTCGTTGGCCCGGATCACCGGGAGCCCCATCGACTGAAGCAGCGCGCCGGGGCCGACGCCCGACAGCTGCAGCAGCTGCGGCGAGTTCACCGCCCCCGCCGCCAGGATCACCTGGAGGCGGGCCCGGATCAGCCGTGCCGTTCCGCCGAGCCGCACCTCCACCCCCACCGCGCGCCGGCCCTCGAAGACCACGCGGGTCACCTGCGCACCGGTCAGCACCGTCAGGTTCCGGCGCGCCATCGCCGGCCGCAGGAACGCGTCCGCCGCCGACCAGCGCAACCCCCCGTGCGTCGTGACGGCGTAGGCGCCGACGCCTTCGGGCGCCGCGCCGTTCATGTCCGCGGTCGACGGCAGGCCGATTTCGCGCGCGGCCCCGAGGAAATGCCGGCGGATCGGATGATATTCCGTCTCGCGCATCGACACGCGCAGCGGCCCGCTCCCGCGCGGGGCGGCGCCGACATGACGCTCGAACCGCTCGAAGACCGGCGCCACGTCCGCCCAGCCCCAGCCGGGGTTTCCCGCATCGCGCCAGTCGTCGAAATCGCCCGGCAGTCCGCGACAATAGACCATCGCGTTGATCGAGCTCGACCCGCCGAGAACCTTGCCCCGCGGCACGTAGACCGCCCGTCCGCCGAGGCCCTCATCGGGTTCGGCCACATAGCGCCAGTTCACCCGCGCGTCGCGATAGGTCATGCCGTAGCCGATCGGCGTGCGGATCCAGAAGCGCCGGTCGCTGCCGCCCGCCTCGACCACCAGCACCCGCGCGCGTCCGTCCGCGCTCAGGCGGTCCGCGAGCACGCAGCCCGCCGAACCGGCGCCCACCACGATATGATCGAACTCGTCCAGCGCCATCGAAAGACCTGTCATCACAAAGTCATCTTATCGTCACAAAATGAGCATCCCACCAACCGAGGGCAACCACAAGCAAAGCTACCTTGCCCTTTGGGGTCAATGAAACTACCCCATGGCCGATGAACGCCACACTGCCTCCCCTCGCCTGGATCCGCACTTTCGAGGCTGCGGCGCGACATGCGAGCTTCGCGGCCGCCGCCAAGGAACTGGGCATGACGCCCGCCGCCGCCAGCCAGCATGTCCGGGCGCTAGAGACGCACCTCGGCTTCGCGCTTTTCGAGCGGCTGCCGCGCGGCGTGGCTCTGACTGCGATGGGCAGCGCCTGGGTGCCCTCGGTGCGCAAATCGCTCGACGACCTTTCGGTGGCCACCACGGGGTTGTTCGGGGCGAACGCCTGGCGCCTGCTGACGGTGCGCTCGGCGTTCAGTTTCGCGAGCCTGTGCCTTGCAAGGCATCTTCCGGCGTTTCTCGGCGCACATCCCGGCCTGTCGCTGCGTCTGCTCACCGCGGTCTGGAGCGACGCCGCGGAGGCCGGACACATCGACGTCGATATCCGCTATGGCGGCGGCGGCTGGGACGGAGCCGACGCACTGCGGCTGACTGAGCCGGTTTCGGTTCCGGTCTGCCCGCCCGGGGCGCGGTTCGGCCCGGACGCCGCCGCAGATCTTCGCAAACTCGCAACGGGCGGGGTGGTCCACATCATGGGCTGCGAAAACCTCTGGACGGCGCTGGCCTGTGATCTCGGCTGGCCCGACGCGGTCGTGGCCGGCGGCGCTTCGGTCGACAGTTCGCTGATCGCGCTCGAAATGGTGGCGGCCGGGCACGGCTGCGCGATGATCGAGACCGCACTCGCGCAGGGCCATCTGGACGCCGGCCGGGTCGTGGCGCCGCCCGGCCTCGCGCTGCGCCACGACCAGTCGCACCATCTTCTGCTGCCGCGCCGGGCGCGTCCGCCGTCGTCCGCGGCGCTGATGTTTCGCGCCTGGCTGGCGCAGACTTATCCTTGCAGCGTGTGATCCCGCGCCCGCGCGCCCGCGGCAGATAGGTCCGCATTAACCGGCTGTAAACGAAGTCGGTGCGCCGGGCGCGATTCGCAGGCATACTCCTCGTCGTTCGACACTCTCACCGGAGAAAGCCGATGATCGCCGCAACCCGATCCGCCATCTCCTCCAGCCTCGGCCAGCCCGGCCCCAGCGGATATCTGGCGCGCTTCTGGCGCGTGGCGCTGATGCTCGAGCAGGCGCGCCGGCCCGCGCCCGCGCCCAGGCCGCGCCGGGTCGCCGCCGGACTTCAGGGTCTGCTGACCGACGACGCCGCGCTGAGCCTGAACGACCGCGCCGGCGCGGCGGCCCGCGCGTTCACCGCCGGCGACGGCTTTCTTCCGGGCCAGATCATCGACCGCTCGATCTGAACCCGCCGTCACGCGATGATCCACGGCGCGAGCCGTGCTCCGGATCGACGGCGAACGACTTCGCTCGGATCGAAATCGCCAGGCGTTCGCACGGGGCGCAGCCGAGCCGGCGCCGGCAGGCGAACTCCGCACGACCCAGCATCGGGTGGGCGTCGAAGGCCAAACCGTCGCGCCCGGTTCCGGGTTCGCACGGGACGCCCCGCCGCAACCGGCAGCGAGACTGTCGCGGCCCGCTCGGGCTTCATTCGTGTCGCTGATCGCGCCGGACTGGCGTTTTCTTCGACACGCGCGTAGGCGGGCGACATGCTTTCGTATCTGCACGCCTATCATGCCGGCAACGCCGCCGATCTGCACAAGCATATCGCGCTCGCCGAGCTTCTCGCGCGGCTGACCGCCAAGCCCAGGGGCATCGCCTATGCCGAAACCCACGCCGGGCGCGGCCGCTACGACCTCGCCGCCCCGGAGGCGCTCAAGACCGGCGAGGCGGCGCAGGGCGTCGGCCTCATCACACCCGATCCGGCCACCGCTTTCGGCCGCGCGCTCGCTGGTTTCCGCGCGACGCACGGCGACCGGGCCTACGCCGGATCGCCCAAGATCGCCCGCGCGCTGCTGCGCCCGCACGACAGCATGACCCTGATGGAGCTCCATCCCGGCGAGCACGCCGCGCTGCGGACGGCGATGGCTGGCGACGGAGCGACGATCCACCGGCGCGACGGGTTCGATGGACTGCTGGCGCTTGCGCCGCTCGCGCCTCGACGCGGCCTCGTGCTTGTCGATCCCTCCTACGAGGTGAAGTCCGACTACGCCGCCGCCGCGGACTTCGCGCGCCGCCTGATCGCGAAATGGCCCGAGACGGTGGTGGCGATCTGGTACCCGCTGCTGCCCGCCGGGCGACATGCCCACCTTCTCTGCGGCCTCGCTCCGCTCGCGTATGCGTACGACGAGGTCGATTTCATCCGACCGCCGGAGCGCGGCATGACCGGCTCAGGCGTCGCGATCGTCAATCCGCCCCACGGCGCCGCCGCGATCTTCGACGCGGCTCACGCCCAGGCCGCCCCGGCGTTCGTCGCACGCCGCACCGGGCGCAACCGATGACCGCGCCGCACCGGGCGCAACCGATGAATGCGCCGCACCGGGCGCAACCGATGACCGCGCCGCACCGGGCGCAACCGATGACCGCGCCGAAGCGGAGGCTCTCGCGCTCGTGGCTGCCGCTGACCGTCGTACTCCTCGCGGCGATCACCGCGCTGAGCCTCGCGCCCTTGCCTCAAGGCGACGGAGGCGTCGTGGCGCGAACCGACAAGCTTCAGCATCTGATCGCCTACGGCGCGCTCGCCATGTCCGTGGCGCTCGCGCGGCCGCGTGGCTGGCTCGCGGTCCTTGCCGGCCTCGCCGCCTGGAGCGGCGCCATCGAACTGCTCCAGCCACTTGTGAACCGCAGCGCGCATCTCTCCGATTTCGCGGCAAACATTCTGGGTCTTTTGCTGGGGGCCGCGGCGGCGGCGGCGCTCCACCGCTTTTCGCCTCCGAGGGCGAGACCCCCGAACTGAGGCGACGACTGACCGCCCGCGTCACGCCGGTCAAGGGACCGCGGCGACCTCAGGCCAGATCGTCACCCGCCGCCGCGTCCCACCGCCGCACCATCCCTGCCACGCCGTCGAACGCCCCGCACGTCAACTCACGCGCGAGCAGCCGATCGCGATTGGTCGGCGGCGGAAAGTCCAGCGCCGGCGCCGCCTCGCGCGTGAAGCCGAAGCGTCGGTAATAGGGCGCGTCTCCGACGAGGATCACCCGGCTCCAGCCTCGCGCAGCGGCGCGATCGAGGCTCTCGGCGATCAGCAGCGCGCCCAGCCCTTCGCCCTGACGGGTCGGATGCACGGCCACCGGACCGAGCAGAAGCGCCGGATGCCCGGCGGGGCCCACCCGCACCCGCCAGTACCGGACCGCCCCCGACAGCGCATCGTAATCGTCGCGCGCCACAAGCGACAGGCCCGCCTCCGGGGAGGCTCCGTCGCGCAGCCGATACGAGGACAGCGCGGTCCGGCCAGGCGCGAAGGCGAGATCGAACAGATACTCCACGTCCGCGCGGTCCTTGGGCTGCTCGGCGTACAATCGGAACATGGCGGACACGCACGCGGTCGGGGGCGGCTCGACAGCGCCCTAGCACGGGCCTAAGATCGCGGCAAATCCGAAAAGATCCGGGTGCAGAATGTTCTACCGCCCCGGCCTGGAGCCGCACGGCCTCGCGCATAACCCGTTCAAGGCGCTCGTATCGCCGCGGCCCATCGGCTGGATCTCGACGGTCGATCCGGACGGCCGGGCCAATCTCGCGCCTTACAGCTTCTTCAACGCCGTGTCCGACACCCCGCCGATGGTGATCTACGCCAGCACCGGCGCCAAGATCGGCATCGACGAGGGAAAGGACTCGGTGGCCAACATTCGCGCCACCGGCGAATTCGTCGTCAACATCGTCTCCTATGCACTCCGCAACGCGATGAACGCCAGTTCCGGCCACTTCCCCGCCGGCGAGGACGAATTCCTGCGCGCTGGCGTCACGCCTGTGACCGGCGCGCTGGTCGCCCCGCCCCGCGTGGCCGAAGCGCCGGCGTCGCTCGAATGTCGCGCCTGGCGGATCATCGACCTGCCCGGCGCCGCGAACGTCCTGGTGATCGGCGAAGTGGTCGGCGTCCATATCGACGATGCGATCGTCGCGGACGGTCGCGTCGACGTCACGCGCTACCGGCCGCTCGCCCGCCTCGGCTACCGCGACTACGCCGTCGTCAGCGAGGTTTTCGCGCTGTCCAGACCCGGCGAACGTTGATGCGTCCGCTACCGCCGGCCGTGACGATATTTCTCTTTTTAGGCGAGTTTAATTCGACTCGTTAACCATTTGTTCACCATCTGGCGACTAGATTGAGACGTCCTGATTTGGACAGCTGCTTGCAAACCCTCAGACCTTCTTGTCTGGACAACGCGCCCCCTCTTCCCCCGGAGGGGGCGCTTCACGTTTCAGCGCTCCTCGTATCAGCGCCTCGGGTTTCGGCGCCTCAGCGCACGCGCGTCGGCACACCTCGGGGACCGACACTTGCAATGCGGCGCTTTTGCTGTCTCACTGAGCGAAAGTTCGACGGAGTGGCGCAATGCATCGACCCAAACGCTCCGGCGGCAGGCTCGACGATGCGGCCCGGGCGGGGTGGCTCTACTATATCGCCGGACGCACGCAGGACGAGATCGCATCGCATATGGGCATATCGCGTCAGGCGGCGCAGCGGCTGGTGTCGATCGCCGTCTCGGATCGTCTGATCCGCGTGCAGGTCGTCCACCCCATCGCGCGGTGCCTCGAGCTCGCCGCCGCCCTGACCGCGCGCTACGGCCTTCGGCACACCGAAGTGACCCCGACCGACCCCGGCTCTGATGGCGGCTCGGTCGGCATCGCCGAAGCGGGCGCGGCCGAGATCCTGCGCTGGCTGCGCCGCACGGAGCCGTTGATCATCGCCGTCGGAACCGGACGCACGCTCAAGGCGGCCGTCGATCAGATCGCGCCGATCGACTGCCGCCAGCATCGCATCGTCTCGCTGACCGGAAACGTCGGGCCGGACGGCTCGGCGGCATATTACAACGTCATCTTCTCGATGGCGGAAGCGGTGAATGCGCGTCACTTTCCGATGCCGCTTCCCGTCTACGTGTCCTCGCCGGACGAACGTCGGCTGATGCACGGCCAGGCGCTGATCCGCTCGACGCTGGCGCTGGCGGCGGAGGCGGACGTGGCGTTCGTCGGCATCGGCGAGATGGACGCGACCGCGCCGCTCTGCATCGACGGCTTCATGACTGACACCGAACTCGCGGAATTGCGGGCCGCCGGCGTGGTCGGCGAGATCTGCGGCTGGCTGTACGACGCGTCCGGCGCGCTCGTCGCCGGCGAGCGCAATCTTTGTACGGCGAGCGCCCCGATCCCGTCGCGCGACCGGGCGACGGTGATCGCACTCGCCAAGGGGCGCAAGAAACATGCCGCCATCCGCGCCGCGGTAGCCGGCGGCCTCGTGAATGGTCTCATCACCGACGAGGCGACCGCCGAGGCGCTGCTCGACGACGCGATCTGACACGAGGCTGACGCCCCAATTTTCCGCCATGCAAATTTAAACTTGACAGGCTCGGGGCGATGGATGAATAAATGCTCACAAAAATAGCAAATGCCCGATACGGGCGCAAAGGGGAGATACAATGCGCAGAATGACCCTTCTCATGGGGGCGGCCTCCGCCTTCGTGATCGCCGCCGCCGCACAGGCGCAGGAGATCACCATCGCCACCGTCAACAACGGCGACATGATCCGGATGCAGGCCCTGACCTCCGAATTCAACGCCGCCAATCCCGACATCACCGTCAACTGGGTGACGCTCGAGGAGAACATCCTGCGCGAGCGGATCACAACCGACATAGCCACCCAGGGCGGCCAGTACGACATCCTGACCATCGGCAACTACGAGGTGCCGATCTGGGGCAAGCAGGGATGGCTCGTGCCACTCGAATTCGACGCCGCCTACGAAGTCGACGACCTTCTGCCGGCGATCCGCGGCGGCCTCACCGTCGATGGCCAGCTCTACGCCGCGCCCTTCTACGGCGAGAGCGCCTTCCTGATGTACCGAACCGATCTGTTCGAGGCGGCCGGGCTGACCATGCCGGCGGAGCCGACCTGGGAGTTCATCGGCGAGGCGGCGCGCAAGATCACCGACCGCTCGGCCGACATCAACGGCATCTGCCTGCGCGGCAAGGCCGGCTGGGGCGAGAACATGGCGCTGATCGGCTCGATGGCCAACAGCTTCGGCGCCCGCTGGTTCGACGAGAACTGGACGCCGCAATTCGACCAGCCGGAGTGGAAGGCGGCGCTGCAGTTCTATGCCGACCTGATGAAGGACGCAGGCCCGCAGGGCGCCTCGTCGGCCGGCTTCAACGAGAACCTTACGCTGTTCCAGCAGGGCAAGTGCGGCATGTGGATCGACGCGACCTCGGCAGGGTCGTTCGTGTCCAACCCCGCCGATTCGACCGTCGCCGACAAGGTCGGATACACGATCTTCCCGGACGCAGGCACAGGCAACCATGGCAACTGGCTGTGGTCGTGGAACCTCGCGATCCCGACCAGCTCGAAGAACGCCGAGGCCGCCAAGACCTTCATCACCTGGGCGACCGACCGCGCATATACCGAACTCGTCGCCGAGAAGGAGGGCTGGGCCAACGTGCCGCCGGGCACCCGCACCTCGCTCTACGAGAACCAGGCCTATCTCGACGCCGCCGGCTTCGCGGACGAGGCCAAGGCCGCGATGGACACTGCCGACATCACCAAGCCGACGGTTCAGCCGGTGCCCTACACCGGCGGGCAGTTCGTGGCGATCCCCGAGTTCCAGGGCATCGGCACGAGCGTGGGCCAAATCTTCTCGGCGGTCGTCGCCGGCCAGTCGAGCGTCGACGACGCGCTCGCCCAGGCGCAGTCCCTCACCACCCGGGAAATGACCCGCGCCGGCTACATCAAGTAGTTCCTCCCAGGCCTGGCCGCCCGACACAATCGGGCGGCCTTTTTTCTCCCCCGGATTGATTGCGGCCGTTCGTGAGCCGCGAGGAGCGAGGTCATGGCCACTCAAGAAACTGCAAAAATCGCGCGGATCATGCGCGCGCCGGCGATCATCCTGCTCCTGATCTGGATGATCGTGCCACTGGCGATGACACTGTACTTCTCGTTCCTGAACTACAACCTTTTGAATCCTGCCGGCAACAGCTGGGCCGGATTATTCAACTACAAGTATTTCTACACCGACCCTGCGTTCTTTCAGGCGGTCTGGAACACGCTGATTCTGGTCCTCGGCGTGCTCCTCATCACGGTGATCGGCGGCATCGCGATCGCCATGCTGATCGACCAGCCGATCTTCGGCCAGGGCGTAGTTCGCATCCTCGTGATTTCACCGTTCTTCGTCATGCCCCCCGTCGCGGCGCTGATCTGGAAGAACATGATCATGCATCCCGGCTACGGCGTCTTCGCCGATATCGCCAAGTTCTTCGGCGCCCAGCCGGTGGACTGGTTCGCCCAGTATCCGCTGTTCTCCATCATCATCATCGTCGCCTGGCAATGGCTGCCCTTCGCCACGCTGATCCTGCTGACGGCGCTGCAGTCGCTCGATGGCGAGCAGATGGAAGCCGCGGAGATGGACGGCGCGAGCTTTTTCAGCCGCTTCATCTACCTGACGCTGCCGCATATTGCGCGCGCGATCACCGTAGTGATCCTGATCCAGACGATTTTCCTGCTGGGCGTCTACGCCGAGATCCTCGTCACAACCAACGGCGGGCCGGGCTACGCCACGACCAATCTCGTGTTCCTGATCTATCGCGCCGCACGGCTCAACTTCGACATCGGCGGGGCCGCAGCCGGTGGCATCATCGCGGTCGTCCTCGCCAATTTCGTCGCCTTCTTCCTGATGCGCGCCGTCGGCAAGAATCTGGATTAGGAGAACTCCATGGCCCGCGCCGTCACGACCCGCGCCAAGATCGGCTTCACCGCCGCAGCCTGGACCGTCGCCCTGCTGATCTTCTTTCCGATCCTCTATGCGATCATCACGAGCCTGAAGACCGAGCCGGAGGCGATCGCCGGGTTCGACATGATCCCGTCCTTCACCTTCGAGAGCTACCGCGCGGTCCAGACCCAGAACGACTATCTCAAGCCGTTCATGAACTCGGTGATCCTCGCGGTCGGCTCGACCATCCTCGCGCTGATCGTCGCCATTCCAGCCGCCTGGGCGATGGCCTTCTCGCCGACCAAGCGGACCAAAGACATCCTGATGTGGATGCTCTCGACCAAGATGATGCCCGCAGTGGCGGTGCTGGTGCCGATCTACCTGATCTTCTTGCGCTTTGGCCTGATGGACACCCGCGTCGGCCTGACAGTGATGTTGATGCTGATCAACCTGCCGATCGTGGTCTGGATGCTCTACACCTACTTCCGCGAGATCCCCGGCGAGATCCTGGAGGCGAGCCGCATGGACGGGGCGAGCCTCTGGAACGAGATCATTTATGTGCTGACGCCGATGGCGGTGCCGGGGATCGCGTCCACGATGCTGCTCAACATCATCCTCGCGTGGAACGAGTCATTCTGGACCATCCAGCTCACCACCACCAACGCGGCTCCGCTCACCGCCTTCATCGCCAGCTTCTCGAGCCCGCAGGGCCTGTTCTGGGCCAAGCTCTCGGCCGCCTCGGTGATGGCGATCGCACCTATCCTGATCATGGGCTGGTTCAGCCAGAAGCAACTCGTCCGCGGCCTGACCTTCGGCGCCGTGAAGTAGGAACACAGGGGGGGGGGATACGACCATGGGCCAGATCCAGCTTCGCGACGTCAACAAGTCCTTCGGCGCGACCAACATCATTCCGAAGATCAACCTCGACATCGAGGACGGCGAGTTCGTGGTCTTCGTGGGCCCCTCGGGCTGCGGCAAGTCCACGCTGCTCCGCCTGATCGCGGGGCTCGAAGACACCAGCGGCGGCCACATCGTCATCGACGGCCGCGACGTGACCGGCGAGGCCCCCGCCAAGCGCAAGCTCGCGATGGTGTTCCAGTCCTACGCGCTCTACCCGCACATGACGGTGCGCAAGAACATCGCCTTTCCGCTCAAGATGGCGGGCGAGAGCCAGGCGGTCATCGACAAGAAGGTCGCCGACGCCGCGCGCATCCTCAATCTCACCAACTATCTCGACCGCAAGCCGGGCCAACTCTCGGGCGGCCAGCGCCAGCGCGTCGCCATCGGCCGGGCCATCGTGCGCCAGCCCTCGGCCTTCCTGTTCGACGAGCCGCTCTCCAACCTCGATGCGGCGCTGCGCGGCACGATGCGCCTCGAAATCTCCGAGCTGCACCAGCAGCTCAAGACGACGATGATCTACGTCACCCACGACCAGGTCGAGGCGATGACGATGGCCGACAAGATCGT
>JBBRUZ010000010.1:0-33037 GCA_038247355.1 Rhodobacterales bacterium | reverse complement strand
TCGTGTGCAAGGCGGTCAGCGCGAACGGGCGCCCGACCGTCAAGCTCTCGGACAATCCGGCCAAGGCGATGGGCCCCGCCGACCAGATCGACCGCTACAAGCGGGTGTTCGGGGTAGGGGCGCAGGTGGCGGAGCCGGTGCTGGTGTGAGGGCGGGGAGGGGGCTTTGGTGCATGGCGGGTGCAGATCGCAATTGGAATTGAAACCTACCGCCGCTTCCAGCGACCGGGCTGAAGCCCGCTGTTGGCGCACAACTCATCAGCACTTTCACTTGCATGCGCTTGGTCCCGACATCGACACCCGAAGCTTGCCACCCTGCCCGCCGTCGTGGCAGGGAGGCGACGCCGCGCATGGCGGGGGACGAGGACAGGCGCATGGATGAAACCGGCATCGACCGCGAGACGATGGGGCGGCTCGCGAAGGCGCTCGCCTTCATCCGCAGCGCCGACGATCCGGTGGTCGTGGCGCTGCGACTAGCCGAGACCAGCGGCAAGGATGCAGACGTGAAGAAGGCCCGCGCGCTGTTTCTCAAGCTCAAGCCCGGCGACCGCCGGTCGGCGCTGGCCAGCCTCACCGACTGAGACCCCCGAAATGAGGCCTGCTAAAAAACCCGCGGGCCTCGGATCGTTTAAAATCAAGCACTTGACGATGTCGCACACGCGGACAGGCCCAGCCCCGGTCAGCCCTTCTTCAGCGCGCGGCGCCCCAGCAGCTCCGCGATCTGGACCGCGTTCAGCGCCGCGCCCTTGCGCAGGTTGTCCGAGACCACCCACAGGTTCAGGCCGTTGTCGATCGTCGGGTCCTGCCGGATGCGGCTGACGTAGGTCGCGTACTCCCCGACGCATTCGACCGGCGTGATGTAGCCGCCCGCCTCCCGCTTGTCGATCACCAGCACGCCGGGCGCCTCGCGCAGGAGCTCGCGCGCCTCCGCCTCGTCGAGGTCATCCTCGAACTCGATGTTGATCGCCTCGGAATGCCCGACGAAGACCGGCACGCGGACGCAGGTCGCCGTCACCTTGATCTTGGGGTCGAGGATCTTCTTGGTCTCGGCCGACATCTTCCATTCCTCGCGGGTCTGGCCGTCGTCGAGGAACGAGTCGATCTGGGGGATCACGTTGAAGGCGATCTGCTTGGGATAGACCTTCGGCGCCACCTCCTGGCCGGGCACGTACATGCCCTTGGTCTGGAGCCACAGCTCGTCCATCGCCTCGCGCCCGGCGCCCGACACCGACTGATAGGTCGAGACCACGACCCGCCTGATCCGCGCCCGGTCGTGCAGCGGCTTCAGCACCACCACCATCTGCGCCGTCGAGCAGTTCGGGTTGGCGATGATGTTGCGGCGTCCGTAGCCCATCACCGCGTCCGGGTTCACCTCGGGCACGATCAGCGGCACGTCGTGGTCGTAGCGATAGAGCGAGGAGTTGTCGATGACGACGCACCCCGCCTTCGCCGCGATCGGCGCATACTTCTTCGTCGCGTCCGAGCCGATCGCGAAGAACGCGATGTCCCAGCCCGCGAAGTCGAACGTGTCGAGATCGAGCGTGCGCAGCGTCTTGTCGCCGAAGCTGCAATCGGTTCCGAGGCTGTTGCGCGACGCCAGCGCCACGATCGCTTCGACGGGAAACTCCCGCTCCGCGAGGATGTTCAGCATTTCACGACCCACGTTGCCCGTGGCGCCGACGACGGCGATGCGGTAGCCCATTTCTCATGTCTCCGGATATGCGTGCGCGCTTCTGCAGCCTTTGCCGGGGAATGTAAATCACATGCCGCGCGGCAGGTGGCGCAGCGTCAGCGCCCCGACGCCCGCCAGCAGCAGCGCCAGCGCCACGAAAGCGCCCGGATAGCCGAACGCCATGAACAGGAAGAAGTAGGCCATCGGCGGGAGCAGCTCCGAGGCGTCGAGATAGGTGCGGTAGACGGTGGTCATCGCCGGCCGCTCGTAGGCCCGCACCGCCCGCAGGAAGGGGATCGGGCCGAGGCCGTCGATGGTCGCGACGAAGAACGCCGCGGCCACCATCGCGACACCGGCGGCGGCAGGGCTGAACGGACTGACGGCGCCCGTCGCGAGCACCAGCGCCGCCGCGCTGAGGAACGCCGTCCCGAGCACGCGGCGCAGCGAATGCCGGGCGACGACGCCGCGCAGGAAGAAGTTGGTGAAGAGCATCAGGTTGCCCGCGGCCACCGCGACCCCGGCGGCGGTCGGCCCGAGGCCCCCCTCCACCATCAGGATGGGGACGTAGATGAAGAACGTCAGCCAGAACGCCGACCGCCCGAAGGCGATCGCCCAGGCGAGCCGCAGCCTCGGCTGGGCCGCGAAGCGACGGATGGCCTCTAGCGGGTGCCGCGCTTCGGCGCGGCGGGGGCGGATCGACGCGCCGTCGCGCATCCGCAGCGCCCAGAACCCCGCCACCAGCAACCCGACAGCCGCGACGCTCATCGCGCTCGGAGCGAGAACGCCGTAGCGTTGCATCAGCCAGACGCCGAGGAACGGACCGGCGCTCCACGCGAGGGTCGAGGCGCCGAGGCGCAGCGGCTCGGAGCGGACGAGATCCTTTCGGCCGATGTTGTCGAGGATAGAGAGGCTGAGCGTGATGTTCAGCATCGCCGCCCCGCAGGTACGCGCCAGCATGGCGATGGGGATCGCCCAGCCCGCGCCCGATCCGACAAGCACGCCGCACAGACCGATCAGGACCGCGCCGAGCGTATACGTCCAACGCCGCGAAAGCGCGCGAACGAGCGCGGGGATCGCGAAGCTGATGCACAGCGCCAGCAGCGCGACGACGGTGTAGACGAGGCTGACCGTCTCCTTGTCGCCGAAAACGGTGAAGGCGGTCAGCGGCAGAACCGTCACCAACGTCGCCCGCGCGACGGATTCCACGAAGAACAGCGCCGAAAACGTCAGCGCGCCGGGCTTCGCCGCGCCAGACCGGAAGGGGTTGCGGTCTTTGAGGGCCATCGCGCGCCGGTCTCGACGTTTGGCCAAGGCGGCACGGCGCAATGGCGTGCAGGATCTCGCGCGGGTCGGGTCTGGTCGGAGTGAGAGGATTCGAACCTCCGACCCCCTGCTCCCGAAGCAGGTGCGCTACCAGGCTGCGCTACACTCCGAACCGAGCGTGGTCTACTCCGGTTCAATAGGCGGCGCAACGCCGATCTGCCGCCAGACTCGGACGAATGCGACGGGATCGCCTTGAGACGTTAAGCATAACCGCATACTTTTCAAACGAGATGCGGATTGCGCCAAGGCGTTTTCGAGGGATCGACAGATGCGCAGAACATGGGATTTCGATGACGGCCCGATGGGGTTTCGCTACGACGACGATGTGTTCAAGTTCACCTCGGAGCCGAGATACGTCCGCGGCGACTTCAAGAAGAGCGACGGCGCGAAGAGCGGCGCGCTCGAACTGAAGCTGGGCGGTCGCGACGACGACGTCGTCACCGGCATGTCGGGCGGCTGGTCCAAGGACTTCAGGCTCGACGAGGCGCAGGACGTGACGCTGACGTTCCGTTTCAAGGTGACGCAGAGCGCCGATTATCTGAGCGACGAATTCACCGAACTGCGCCTCTCGCTGGACGGAGACCCATTCGGCGTGGACGGCAGGCCCTTCTTCGCGCGGACCTTTGGCGACGGCGAAGGCGGCGCAGCGAACCGCTCCGGCTGGCGAACGGTGGAGATCGATTTCGGCCTGCTCGACGCCGGTCGCCACGAATTCACGTTCGGCGCCTACGGCAACAAGAAGAGCTCGGAGTCCGCGTACACGAAGATCACCTTCGACAAGGTGCGGCTCGACGCGAAGTCGTCGGCGGAGCCCGAACTCGGCGATTTCGAGCAGCAGGTGCTCAAGCGCACCAACGCCTTTCGCGAGAAGCATGACCTTGATCCGGTGCGGGCCGAAGCCAATCTGATGGACGCGGCCGAGGACTGGAGCCGGGACATGGCCAAAGGGGATTTCTTCCGGCACAGCGACTTGCCCGGCCAGTTCGAGCAGTTCGGGTATTCGGCGCGCGGTTACGGCGAGAACATCGCCGCCGGCTATCCGACGCCCAAGGAAGTGGTCAGAGGCTGGATCGACAGTCCCGGGCACCGCGCCAACCTTCTGCGCGAGGATTTCGAGCATATCGGGATCGGGCACTACTACAAAAGCAACGACGGCGGGGACGCGCGCTTTGGACATTACTGGACGCAGATATTCGGCGATCCGTCGAATGATTACTTCGGCTAAGTCACACGCGGGGCGTTCCGCGAGACGCTCATTTCACGCGAGCGCGAACACCCGCACCGGGTGAAGGACGCCGCTGCGCCATGCGCCCACCGCGACCGGCCTGCCTTCTGCGCTCGCCCAGACCATGGCGCCCTCGGACACCCCGGACGCGGACAGCGGGGTGGGGTTGCCGTTGCGCAACGCCCCGACGCACTCGGGCGGGCATGGCAATTCCAGCAGGCCGGAAAGGCCGCGGGCGACCGGGAACAGACGCGCGTCGAGTTCTTCCGAGCCGGCGAGGCGTTCCAGCGTCGCGAGATCGACGGCGCCCGTCAGATCGAACGGTCCCGACCAGAGCCTTCGCAGCTCCGCGACATGCCCGAGGCAGCCGAGCGCGGCGCCGAGATCGCGGGCGATCGCGCGAACATAGCCGCCCTTGCCGCAAACCATCTCGAACACGGCGGTGTCCGTGCCGGGCGCCGCGACAAGATCGAGCCGCGCCACGTGCAGCGACCGCGGCGCGAGGTCGAGCGTTGCTCCGGCACGCGCGAGGTCGTAGGCGCGGGCCCCCGCAACCTTGACCGCCGACACCTGCGGCGGGACCTGGCGAATGTCGCCGGTGAAGGCGGGCAGGGCGGCGCGGATCGCGGCTGCGTCGGGACGGGCGCCGCGGGTCTCGATGACCGCGCCTTCCGCGTCGTCGGTGCTGGTGGAGGCGCCCCAGCGCACGGTGAAGCGGTACGCCTTAAGCGCGTCCGTGACATAAGGAACGGTCTTCGTCGCCTCGCCGAACGCGATGGCGAGCAGGCCCGTGGCCGCGGGGTCGAGCGTGCCGGCATGGCCGGCCTTCTGCGCTCCCAGCGCCCATTTCGCCTTTGCGACCATCGCCGCCGAACTCGGGCCGGCGGGCTTGTCGAGGACCAGCCAGCCGTGAACCGGGCGACCGCGCTTGCCACGGGGCATCATGTCATCCTTGGCGGTCGGTCCGCTTCAATCCTCGGCGAGGTCGCGGCTGACGGCGGGCGAGCGGAGCAGGGCGCGTGTGCGGTCCATTCGGTCAAAGCTGTCATCGGGTTGAAAGCTCAGCTCCGGCGAAAACCGCAGGTCGATCTGCGCGGTGACGAGGCGGCGCAGCTCGAACCGGTTGGCATTCAGCGCCTTGACCACGCCCTCGGTGTTGACGCCGCCGAGCGGCATGACGAAGGCCGTCGCATGGCGCAGGTCCGACGAGGTGCGCACCTCGGAGACCGTGATCGACGCGCGGCCGAGGTCGGGGTCGTGGACGTCGCCGCGTGCGAGGATGTCCGACAGCGCGCGGCGGATCACTTCGCCGACGCGCAATTGCCGTTGGGTCGGCGCGCCCGTGCCGGCGTAGGGTCTTGTCTTGGCCATTCCGGTCACATCCTATTGCGGGCGAGGGAAGTCAAGGGGACGGGCGATGGCTGACGAGGTGGGGATAGCGGTTCTCGGCGCCTCGGGGCGGATGGGGCGGATGCTGACGGAGGCCGTGCTGGAAGACCCCGGCGCCCGGCTGACGGGGGCGACGGTGCGGCCCGGGCATCCTTGGGTGGGGTGCGATCTCGGTCTCGCGCGCGGCGGACCGGCGCTCGGACTGACCGTTACCGACGATCCGATCGAGGTGTTCGCGGTTTCGCAGGCGGCGCTGGATTTCACCGCGCCGGAGGCTTTGACGCTGCATGCCGAGCTGGCGGCGCAGGCTCGGCTGACGCTCGTCGTCGGCACGACCGGGCTCGCCCCCGAGTACATCGCCCGCCTCGCGGCGGCGGCGCGCCATGCCGTCGTCGTGCGGGCGGGAAACATGAGCGTCGGCCTCAACCTGCTGACGGTGATGGCGCGTTGGATGGCGAGCGTGCTCGGCCCCGAGTACGATGTCGAAATCGTCGAGATGCACCATCGGATGAAGGTCGATGCGCCGTCGGGCGCCGCGCTGATGCTGGGCGAAGCCGTCGCCGAGGCGCGCGGCGTCGCCCTCGACGCGGTGGCGGTGCGGGGCCGGGACGGGATGACCGGGCCGCGCGAGACCGGCGCCATCGGCTTCGCGAGCCTGCGCGGCGGAGACGTGGTGGGCGAGCATCAGGTGATCTTCGCGGGCGCCGGCGAACGGCTGACGCTCGGGCACGTGGCGACCGACCGGATGCTGTTCGCGCGCGGCGCGGTGCGGGCGGCGCTGTGGGGGGCCGGGCGGGAACCGGGAAGCTACGACATGATCGACGTTCTGGGCCTGCGGGACGCGGGCGCAACGCGCTGAGCCCTGCGACTTCGGGCCGGCGCAGCCGAGTGCGTGTCTTGCACGGTCACCGATTCTGCAGTATCTTTTCACCCGGTAGAGCCATATCGCGTGAACTTTCTGCTCGTCTTCCAGCCGGTCAGACGCCTCGACATGGTTTGACTGTACCGCAGCCGCCGCATGTCGCGGGCAGTAACTTCTTGGAGACGACCACATGGCCACCGGCACCGTGAAATGGTTCAATTCGACCAAGGGCTTCGGTTTCATCCAGCCGGATAACGGCGGCAAGGACGTATTCTTGCACATCTCCGCGCTCGAACGTGCCGGCCTGCGCGAGATCGCCGACGGCACGAAAGTGAGCTTCGAGCTCGAATCGGGCCGTGACGGTCGAACATCGGCCAGTGCGCTGTCGCTGATCGGCTAAGGCTGGGACCCGGCGCGGAGTCGCCGGTCCGAAGCGCCGAGACCCGGCCGGTTCGGCAGGGTTTTTTTGTTTCCGCGAGCGGAACGACCCGGCTCCCGCGTGTGTTCTGGCGGATCGACCCGGCCGGGTCTATGTGGATGCGGCGGGCTTTTGGCCCGCAGAGGAATAACCGATGACCATCGACGTCGAGGACGAGGTTGCGCCGCGCGCGCCCGCGGTCTGGCTGGACCGCCGTACGCCGCCGCATGTCGCGACGCTGGTCTTGATGACCGGCGTCTCGGCGCTCAACATCAACATGGTGCTGCCGTCGCTGCCTTCTATGGCTGTCTATTTCGCGGCCGACTATTCGGTGGTCGCGCTGACCGTGTCGGCCTATCTCGGCCTGACCGCGGTGCTGCAGGTGATCATCGGCCCGTTGTCGGACCGCTATGGCCGCCGCCCGGTCATGCTCGCCTGTTTTGCGATCTTTCTCGTCGCGACCCTCGGCTGCATGGCGGCGCGCGACATCGTGACCTTCCTCGCGTTCAGGATGATGCAGGCCGGCGTCGCCTCGGCCTTCGTGCTGAGCCGGGCGATCGTGCGCGACATGGTCGGGCCGGACGAAGCCGCGAGCAAGATCGGTTATGTCACGATGGGGATGTCGCTCGCGCCGATGATCGGACCGGTGATCGGCGGATTTCTCGACGAGACCCTCGGCTGGCAGTCGGTTTTCGCGTTCACGTTCGTCGCCGGCGCCGCGGTGCTAGCGCTGATGTGGGTGGACCTGGGCGAGACCAACGCCGCGCCCTCGACGAATTTCGCGGCGCAGTTCCGGGCCTATCCCGAGTTGCTCCGCTCGCAGCGGTTCTGGGGGTACTCGGTCACCGCGGCGCTGGCGTCGGGGACGTTCTTTGCGTTTCTCGGCGGCGGGCCGTGGGTCGCGAGCGAAGTGCTCGGCATGGGTCCGGCGCAACTCGGCTTCTACTTCGGCTTCATCGCGCTGGGATACATGATCGGCAATTTTGTGTCCGGGCGGTACGCGGCGCGGGTCGGGCTCAATCGGATGCTGCTTCTCGGCGGGCTGGTGACGACCGCCGGAATGATCCTCGCGCTGGCGCTGTTCTCCGTCGGGCTCGCCAGCCCGCTCAGCTTCTTCGGCTCGATCCTGTTCGTGGGCCTCGGCAACGGCCTGACGCTGCCGAGCGCCAACGCCGGGATCGTGTCGGTGCGTCCGCATCTGGCCGGCAGCGCTTCGGGTCTTGGCGGCGCGATGATGATCGGCGGCGGCGCGGCGCTGTCGGTTCTCGCAGGCTCGCTGCTAGGCCCCCAGACCGGGGCCTGGCCGCTGCTGTGGCTGATGCTCGTCTGCGCCGCCGCCAGCATCGGCTCGACGCTCTGGGTCATGCATGTGGCGCGGCTGCGCGGGCTCTGAGCGCAGTCGATGGCGCCGCTCACCGACAACATGCGCGGCGCCGTCTTCATGATGGTCTCGATGGCCGGGTTCTGCCTGAACGACGCGCTGATCAAGGGGGTAGCGGACGACCTACCGCTGTTTCAGGCGGTGTTCCTGCGCGGAGTGATCGCCACCGTGCTGATCGGCGGGCTCGCCTTGTATCAAGGGGACCAGCGCTTCCGGCCCGACCGCCGTGACACCCGGCTGATCGGCCAACGCATCTTCGCCGAAATCGGCGGCACGCTGTGTTTTCTGACCGCGCTCTTCAACATGCCGATCGCGAACGCGACCGCGATCCTCCAGAGTGTTCCGCTGGCCGTGACGCTTGGGGCTGCGCTGTTTCTCGGGGAAACCGTCGGTTGGCGGCGATATCTCGCGATCGCGGTTGGATTCTGTGGCGTGGTGGTGATCGTGCGGCCGGGGTCGGAGGGTTTCAACGCCTATGCGCTGTGGGCGATGGCGGCGATCGGCTTCATCGTCTTGCGCGATCTCAGCACGCGCAGCCTGTCACACGGTCCGCCGGCGGCGTTCGTGGTGTTCGTGACCGCGCTCGCGCTGACGGTGGCCGCAGGGTTGGCTGCGTTCGCAACGGAGTGGCGCAGCTTTGACGCCGGGCATATCCTGGCTCTGAGCGGCTCGGCGGTGTTCCTGCTGACCGGCTACGTTTTCGGGGTGATGACAATGCGGATCGGCGAGATCGGTTTCACCCAGCCCTTCCGCTACACGTTGCTGCTGTGGGCGATCCTGTTTGGCGTGCTGTTCTTTGACGAGTGGCCGGATGTCTGGATGCTGGCGGGCAGCGCCATCGTCGTGGCGACCGGCCTTTTCACCTTTTACCGCGAGCGAAGTCTGGGCGTGCGGCGCCCGCCGGAGGATCTGGGGCCGCTGGCTCCGCCCGCGCCGCGCCGCTGAAGCCCCCCGGGCTTGCGGGGCGGGCGCTGTTCGGGTTTAGCCTGAGGCGCCAGGAAAACGGGGGAGACGTCGATGCTTCGCAAGGTCCTTACCGCCGCCGAGGCCGTGGCGCTGATCCGGGCGGGGGACACGATCACCACGTCGGGGTTCGTGGGCATCGGCGTGCCGGACGAATTGCTGGAGGCGCTTGCGGCGCGGTTCTCCGAGACCGGCGCGCCGCGCGATCTGACGCTGGTCTTCGCCGCGGGGCAGGGCGACGGCAAGACCCGCGGCCTGAACCGGCTGGCCGGCGACGGACTGCTGAAGCGGGTCATCGGCGGGCACTGGGGGCTGATCCCCGCTGTCGCGGCGCTGGCGCTCGACTGCAGGATCGACGCCTGGAACCTGCCGCAGGGTGTGATCAGCCACCTGTACCGCGACATCGCGGCTGGGCGGCCGGGAACGCTGACGCGCGTCGGCCTCGGGACGTTCGTCGATCCGCGCCTCGAAGGCGGACGGATTAACGCGCGCTCGACCGCCGAGGTCGTGAAAGTGATGGAGGTCGGCGGCGAGGAGTTCCTGTTCTACCCGGCCTTTCCGATCGACGTGGCGCTGCTGCGCGGCACGACCGCGGACGAGCGCGGCAACGTCACGATGGAGCGCGAGGCGCTGATCCTCGACAATCTCGCTCAGGCGATGGCGGTGCGCAACTCCGGCGGACTGGTGCTGGTGCAGGTCGAGCGGATCGCGGCCGCCCGCTCGCTCGATCCGCGCGCCGTGGCGCTGCCTTCGGCGCTGGTCGATGCGGTGGTGGTGGCGACGCCCGCGAACCATGTGCAGACCTACGCCACCGTCTATTCTCCGTTCTACGCTGGGCGCATCCGCGTGCCCGACGGCGCCTCGGCGGCGTTGCCGCTCGATGCGCGCAAGGTGATCGCCCGGCGCTGCGCGTTCGAACTGCCCATCAACGGCGTCGTCAATCTCGGCATAGGAATGCCCGAGGGCGTCGCGTCGGTCGCCGGCGAGGAGGGCCTGCTCGAGCACCTGACGCTGACCGCCGAGCCGGGCGTGATCGGCGGACAGCCGGCGTCCGGGCTCGATTTCGGCGCCGCGACCAACACCGACGCCGTGATCGCCCAGAACCAGCAGTTCGATTTCTATGACGGCGGCGGCCTCGACCTCGCCTGCCTCGGGATGGCCGAAGCGGATGCGCTCGGCAACGTCAACGTCTCGCGCTTCGGATCGAAGCTCGCGGGAGCGGGTGGTTTCATCAACATCAGCCAGAGCGCACGGGCCGTCGTATTCGCGGGAACGCTGACGGCGGGAGGGCTCGACGTCGCGATCGGCGACGGCGCGTTCCGGGTCCGGACCGAGGGGCGCGCGAAGAAGCTGCTGGCGGCGGTCGAGCAGGTGACGTTCTCGGGACCGCGGGCGGCGCTCGCGCGGCGTCCGGTCCTCTACGTGACCGAGCGTTGCGTGTTCGAGCTGACGCCCGCCGGCATGGAGCTGCGCGAGATTGCGCCGGGCGCCGATCTCGAGCGCGACATCCTCGCGCAGATGGCGTTCCGGCCGTTGATGACCGACGTCGTCGAAATGGACGCCCGCATTTTCACCGAGGCCCCGATGGATCTCAAACGCGATCTGCTGCGACTCGACTTTGACGCGCGGATCCAGCGCAACGACGCCGAGAACCGGCTCTACATCAACTTCGAGAAACTGCGCATCCGCAACGCCGCGGACATCGCCCGAATCAAGGCGCGGGTCGAGGCGCTGTGCCAGGGACAGACGCGGCCGGTCGACGTGATCGTGAACTACGACGGAACGCGCGTCGACGAGGATGCGGAGGCGGCCTACTCGGCGATGGTCGAGAACCTCGAGGCGCGGTTCTACCGAACCGTGACGCGCTACGCCAACTCCGCCTTCATCCGCATGAAGCTCGGCCGGTCGTTCACCCGCACCGCCGCGCCGCATATCTTCGAGACGGCGGCCGACGCGCAGGCCTTTCTCGCGGCGCAACGCCAGTGACCCGGGTCGCCTGCATCGGCGAGTGCATGATCGAGATCGGCTTGCCGCAGGACGGCGTCGGGCTCGCGCGGATAGGCTTCGCCGGCGATGTGGCGAACGTCGCGATCTATCTCAAGCGCGCAGGCCCGGCGAGCGAGGTCGCGTTCGTCACGGCGCTGGGGACGGACGCGCTGTCGGACCGCATGGTCGCCTTCTTCGGCGAGCATGGGCTCGCAACCGACCTGGTCGAGCGGCGGCCCGACCGCGCGCCGGGTCTCTACGCCATCAGCCTCGACGCGGCGGGCGAGCGCAGTTTCACCTATTGGCGCGACACGTCGGCGGCGCGGACGCTGTTCGAGCCGCCCTGCCGGGTCACGCCGGCGGCGATGACCGGGTTCGACCTCGTCTATCTGTCCGGCATCACGGTCGCAGTGCTCGGGTCCACGGCGCGGACGGCGCTGCGCGACTTTCTCGGCGACTTCCGGGCGCAGGGCGGCCGCGTCGCGTTTGATTCGAACTACCGTCCGCGGCTTTGGCCCGATGCGGCGACGGCGCGGCGCGAGATTGCCGCGTTCTGGGTGTTGACCGACATCGGTCTGCCGTCGGTCGATGACGAGACGACGCTCTGGGGCGATGCCGACGCCGATCGGGTACTTGCGCGTCTCACCGCTGCCGGCGTCACCTGCGGCGCGCTAAAGCAGGGCGCCGCGGGTCCGCGCGCAATAGGATGGGACGGGTGCTTGCCGGCGTTCGCGCGCGTGCCGAACCCGGTGGACACCACGGCGGCCGGCGACAGCTTCAACGGGGCCTATCTTGCCGCCTTGCTCGCCGGAGCGTCGCCGCCTCAATGCCTCGCCGCAGGACATGCGATGGCGGCACACGTCGTGCGATTTCCCGGCGCCATCGTCCCGCCGTGACCATTGCAGCACAACGCGAGCGCAGCGCGGACATCCGCTCCCGGTTTTACGGCTTCGAGGCGTGGATCCGCGCCGCAGAGGTCAGCCGGCGCGCCATTCGTCGCGCAGATCGTCGCGCAGCCAATCCGACCTCGCCGCGAGCTGCGCCGCTGTGAACCGCCAGACGAGAAACCCCGTCACCAGCAGCGCCAGGATCACGAACCAGCCGGTCTGACCGAATGCCGCCAGGATGAGCGCGCCGAGGCCCGCAGCGAGCAGAGTGGCCACGGACAGAAACAGGAGAAGCAGGATTTCGGCTGTCATGGCGTTTGCCCTCGACGAACAACATCCCTATCTTGACAGCATACGCTGCGGGATCAAGCCCCGCCGTGTCGCATCAGAGGATGATCGCCCATGCCCGCCCCGCTCGTCTTCACGCCGCTCGCCTGGACCGCGCTTCGCCTCGGCGCGGTGGCGGCCGTCGCGCTCTATGCGTCCCGCAGCCGGGTGTCCCAGCCCAAGGACGCCGCGCACGCGCAGGTGCTCGACGAGCTGCCCGAGGGCCTCAGCGCCGAGCCGCACCGCACCGAAGCCGAAAGCGCGATGCACGGCGCCGGGCGCTTTCGTCGGACCATCCGGTTCGGGTCGACTGGGCCAGGCGTCGAGATCGACGCGGCGGCGCTCGGTCGACTGCGTTTCCGCCGGGTCGGCTGACCGCGATGGCGCTTCGGCTGCACCACTCGCCGACCTCGCCGTTCGTGCGCATGGTCGACGTGACGCTTCTTGAGACCGGGCTGTCGGACCAGGTCGAGCGGGTCGCTGCGACAGGCACGCCGCTCGATGCCGGCGATCTGCCGCTCGGACTGAACCCGTTGGGCAAGATCCCGACGCTCGAGCGGGCCGAGGGGGCAGCACTCCATGACAGTCGCGTGATCTGCCGCTATCTCGACGATCTCGCCGGCGGCGGGCTCTACCCATCTAAGCCGCGCCTCTGGGAGACGTTGACGCTCGAGGCGACCGGGCAGGGGGTCGCGGAGGCGGCGGTGCTGATGATCTACGAGGAGCGCCTGCGCCCGGAGGACACGCGCTCCGCGCCTTGGGTCGAGGCCCAATGGGCGAAGATCGCCCGTTCGATCGACGCGATCGAGGCGCGCTGGATGTCGCATCTGGCCGGACCGCTCGACATCAGCCATATCGCGGTTGGCTGCGCGCTCGGCTACGTCGATTTCCGCCACGGCGCACGCGGGTGGCGGTCGGGCCGACCGGCGCTGGCAGCATGGGCCGCGAAGTTCCACGCGCGGCCGTCGATGGTCGCAACGGCGCCGGTCTGACGCGTCACCGCGCCGGACGAGCCCGGTCTGCGCGCCATTTCTGAGGGCATGAACTGGTCTTGCTCGACGCGGGCACGGCGCAGGCGCCCGAGGCGATCGCCGAATACCTGATCGTGGTGCGTACGGCCATCGACGCGAGCAGCGCGGCGCTGCCCCCCGAACACGCCGCCGCCTTCGTCGCACGTTGCGGCGGAAAGTTGCGCCATGCGGCTCCCCCGTTCTGCGTACCAGGGCTTCGCAGCTTGCCGGTGCGTCTCCCGACCCGCTTCAGCGGCTCAACGCGTCGAGGATACGCGCCCAGGAGCGGATGCCCTTCTGAAAGCTGATCAGGTCGTACTTCTCGTTCGGCGAATGGATACGGTCGTCGTTGAGCGCGAAGCCGGTCAGCACCACGTCGAGCCCGAGCTTTTCCTTGAACTCGATGTTGACCGGGATCGAGCCGCCGCCGCCGATGAAGGCAGCCTGCCTGCCCCATTCGTCGGTCAGCGCGCTTTGGGTCTTCTGGAACGCCGGCCCCGAGATGTCGAACGCCACCGCCCGACCCGATCCGTGCTCGTGGAACTCCACCCGGCAGTCGGCGGGCACGCGCGCGTTGACGAACTCCCGGAACGCGGCCCGCACCTTGTGCGGGTCCTGATCGAACACCAGCCGGAACGAGACCTTGGCCGAGGCCATGGCCGGGATCACCGTCTTGAAGCCCGCGCCCTGATAGCCGCCCCCCATGCCGTTCACTTCCGCCGTCGGCCGCGACCAGGTCTGTTCCAGCACGCTGCGGCCCTTTTCGCCAGCGGGAACCGACAGGCCGATCTCGCCGAGAAACGCGTCTTCGGAGAAATCGAGCGTCGCCCAGCTTTCGCGCAGGGCGTCGGGCAATTCCGGCACGCCGTCGTAGAAGCCGGGGAGGGTCACGCGCCCCTGCTCGTCGTGCAGGTCGGCCAGAATTCGCGCCAGCACATGGTTGGGGTTCGCCGCGGCCGAGCCATAGAAGCCCGAATGCAGGTCGCGGTCGGCGGCGTGGATCACGACCTCCTCGCCGCAGAGCCCGCGCAGCGTCGTCGTGATCGCCGGGGTCGACTTGTCCCACATGCCGGTGTCGCAGATCAGCGCGAAATCCGCCTGCAGCTCGTCCTTGTTCGCTTCGAGGAACGGCGGCAAGTTCACGCCGCCCGACTCCTCCTCGCCCTCCAGAAGAACGGTGACCTGGATCGGCAGGCGGCCCGTCACAGTCTTCCAGGCTCTGCAGGCCTCGACGAACGTCATCAGCTGGCCCTTGTCGTCGGACGATCCGCGCGCCTTGATCTCCTTCGATCCGTCGGCCCGCGTCTCGATCGAGGGCGCGAACGGGTCGCGGCTCCACAGCTCCAGCGGATCGACCGGTTGCACGTCGTAGTGGCCGTAGAACAACGCCGACGGCCCGCTGCCGTCGCGCAGATGCCCGACCACGATCGGGTGGCCCGGCGTATCGCGCACCGCCGCGTCAAAGCCGATGGCGTCGAGATCCGCCGCGTGCCATTCGGCGCACTTCCGGCACTCGTCCTTGTACGCCGGATCGGTCGAGATCGACTTGATCCGCAGCGTCTCGAACAGTCGGGCGACGGCATGGTCGAAATCGGCGTCGATATGCGCCAGAACTTTATCGAGGTCGGACATGGGGTTCTCCGAAATAGCTATGCTCTTGCGTCAGGCCGGGTCGAGCGGGATGCCGAGCGAATACCAGACGACCAGCAACAGCGTCCAGGCCGCCAGCAGAACGACGGTGTAGGGCAGCATCAACGCCACGATCGTCCCGATCCCGGCGTCCTTCTGATACTTCTGCGCAAAGCCGACCATCACCGCCAGATAGACGTTGAGCGGCGTGATCACGTTCATCGGGCTGTCGCCGACCCGGTACGCCGCCAGCACGAGGTTCGGGTCGCCGCCGAGCCGCATGAACAGCGGCACGAACACCGGCGCGAGGATCGCCCATTTCGCCAGCGCGCCGGTCAGGATGATGTCGATGATCGCCACCACGAGCACGAAGAGGATGATGTAGCCGGTGGCGCCGATCGGCACGGTCTGAAGGAAGTCCGCGAGGTTAACCGCAAGCACGGTCGCGAGGTTGGTGTAGTTGAAGAAGGCGATGAAATTCGCGATCACGAACAGCAGGAAGATCATCCCGGCGAGGCTGCTTCAGGTCTTGACGATCAGGCCGATGGCGGCGGTGACGTTGGCGATGGTGCCGGCCCCCTTGCCGTAGGCGAAGCCGACCACGAGAAACAGGAGGCTGATCAGGATGATCAGGCCGCTCATGAACGGGGAGCCCGCCATGATGCCGCCAGTTGTCTGGTTGCGCAGGATGCCCCAGGGGATGGGCGGGGCGGCAAGAAGGCCGATGACCACGACGAAGCCGAGGAGTGCGCGGCCGGTGTATTTCAGACCCTGCCGTTCGCTGCCCGACAGCCCCTCGGTCGCTTCGATCGGCACGCCGCCCGTGTAGGGTCCAAGCCGCGGCTCGACGAATTTCTCCGTCAGGACCGTGCAGATGATCCCCATCAGGATCGAGGATACGATCATGAAGAACAGGTTTCTGACGACGCTGATCTGGGCGGCCGGATTGACCGCCCTGATGGCGTCGTTGGTCACCTCGACCAGAAGCGCGTCGGTCAGGGTGACGAAGACGTTGACGAGAAAGACCGCGGCCACGCCCGAGAAGCCCGCCGCCAGCCCGGCCAGCGGATGCCGCCCCATGCTGTGGAAGGCGGCCGCCGCCAAGGGCACCAGCACGAGGTAGCCTGCGTCCGCCGCGATCGAGGACAGCACGCCGACCATCACGATCATGAACGTGAAGATCGAGCTGGGCGCGGCGCTGACGAGCTTGCGCACCAGCGTCGCGATCAGCCCGGATTCTTCGGCCAACCCCACGCCGATCATCGCAACGAGGATGACGCCGACCCCGGTGAACCCGAGGAAGTTCGCGACCGGCGAGGTCAGCATGAAGCGGATGCCGTCGGGCGCCAGCAGGCTGCGCACCGACGTCGTCTGCTCGACGATGTCGCCGACGCGCTCGTCGTAGGCGTCGTAGGTGACCGTCGTCCCGAGCAGACCGAAGATCACCGACAGAACGATGACGATGCCGATCAACAGGAAGAAGATGATGGCGGGATGCGGCACCATGTTGCCCACCCGTTCGACGGTCGCGAGAAAACCTCCGTCGGTAGATTTTTGCGGCGCGACCGCCATCGTCGTCTCCCCCTCGCTGACCCCTTGCCGCCGCCGTTGCGAGCCAGCGGCTCAGTCGACGATCGGAACGTTCAAACCAGGAAATAGATTCTCGCCACTGCCTGCCAATCCGGCAGCATCGCTTGACAACCTTGCCTACCAGCCCCGGCGACCGGCGCGCAAGCTTGATGATCGGCGTCTCCCGTCCCGGAGATTCGTGATGGCGCGGCACTGTCCGCCAGAACGCATAACCCCGCACGATCGGGCCGACCTTCACCGTGAGGCGCGCCACGCGCTCAGCCGACGCGGCCTTCGATCGCCCGCTCGTAAAGCTCCAGGGCGTCTGCTTCATTCAGTTGGCGCGGGTTGCCCGCGGCGGTCGGATCGCGCACCGCCGTAGCGGCCATCTCGGCGAAGCGGCTGCGATCGACCCCGATCTTGTCGATCGTATGCGGGATTCCGAGGTCCCGCCGAAGCCGGAACACGAAGTCGAGAAAGCCTCGATAGCCGCCGTCCATCCCCAGCCAGCCCGCCAGTCGCTCCATCTTGTCCCAGACCGCCTCCCGGTTGAAGTCGAGCACATAGGGCATGAAGACCGCGTTCGTCAGCCCGTGATGGGTTCCGTAGAGCGCCCCCACCGGGTGGGACAGCGCATGGATTGCGCCGAGCCCTTTCTGGAACGCCACGGCCCCCATCGCCGCGGCGCTCATCATGTTCGCCCGCGCCTCGAGGTCCGCGCCGTCGCGGTAGGCGGCGAGCAGGTTCTCGCGCACCAGCCGGATCCCCTCGACCCCGATGCCCTCGGCCATCGGATGATATGACGGCGCGCAATAAGCCTCGATGCAATGGGCCAACGCATCCATGCCGGTGCCCGCGGTCAGGTGCGGCGGCAGGGCGACGGTCAGCTCCGGATCGCAGATCACCTGGACGGGCAGCATCTTGGGATGAAAGATCACCTTCTTGGTTCGAGTCGCGAGATTGGTGATGACGCCCGCACGCCCCACTTCCGAGCCCGTGCCGGCGGTCGTCGGCACGGCGACGATCGGCGCGATCCCGGCGGGATCCGCGCGCGTCCACCAGTCGTCCACATCCTCGAAATCCCACATCGGCCGCGTCTGGCCCATCAGGAAGCCGATCACCTTGCCCGCATCGAGCGCCGACCCGCCGCCAAACGCGATTACCCCGTCATGACCACCGGCGCGCATAATCTCGAGCCCGGCCGCGACGTTGGCCTCGGTCGGGTTCGGCTGCACGTCCGCGAAGAACCCCGGCGCCAGCCCCGCCGCGCGCACCGCGTCGAGCGCCTGCGCGGTGATCGCGAGCTTCGCGAGGCCCGGATCGGTGACGAACAGCGGCCGCTTCATGCCGGCGGCGACGCAGGCCGCGCCCAGTTCCGCGACGCGCCCCGCGCCGAATCGGATGGCGGTCGGATAGGTCCAGTTGCCGGTGAACGTCATGGTCAGCACTTTCTCAGGTGATGGCGACTTGGCCGGATCAGCGGCGCAACCCGCAGATGGACGTCCGCGCTGCGTCCGGGTGATGCTGGTCCGATCTGTTCCGCACCGCTAGGCCCGTTCGAAGCCGCGCGCCAGATCCCAGTCGGAGACACGGCGATCGCACTCTGCCTGTTCCCAGCGGGCGGCGTGGACGTAGTGGTCGACCACGTCGTCGCCGAACGCCGCCCGGAGCATCGTCGACCCGCGCAGCTCCTCGGCGGCGTCGCGGAGGGTGCGCGGGATCTCGCGGGCGCTGGCGGCGGCATAGGCGTCGCCGGCGAACTCCGGCTCCAGCTCCAGCTCGCGCTCGATGCCATCGATGCCGGCCGCAATCATCGCCGCATACGCGAGATAGGGGTTGAGATCAGCGCCGCCGACGCGGCATTCGATCCGGATCGACGTCGAGCCTTCGCCGACCAGCCGGTAGCCGGCGGTGCGGTTGTCCATCGACCAGATCGCCTTGGTCGGCGCGAAGGTCCCGGCCAGGAAACGCTTGTAGCTGTTGACATAGGGCGCGAGAAAATAGGTGAAGGCGCCGGCGTGGGCCAGCAATCCCGCCAGATACCGGCGCATCAGCAGCGACATGCCGTAGGGCTCGGCCGCGTCGAAGAAGGCTGGCGATCCGGCCAGCGTCCAGAGCGACTGGTGGACGTGCGACGAGGAACCGGCGGCGCGGTCGTCCCATTTCGCCATGAAGGTCAGCGCCCGGCCCTTGGACCAGGCGATCTCCTTCGCGCCGTTCTTGACGATGACATGGGCGTCCGCCGCCCGCAGCGCCTCGTCGTAGACGACGTTGATTTCTTCCTGGCCGGCGCTTGCTTCGCCCTTGGAGCTCTCGACCGGAACGCCGGCGGCGTTCAGGCCGGTGCGGATCGCCCGCATCACCTCCTCCTCCTTGGAGGTCTGGAAGATGTGGTAGTCCTCGTTGTAGGCCCCGAGCGTCGCCAGCCCGCGATGGCCTGCCGCATGGAGCTCCTCGAAGGACTGCCGGAACAGGAAGAACTCCAGCTCGGAGGCCATCATCGCGCGCAGGCCGAGCGCGTCGAGCCGCTCGAGCTGGCGCTTGAGCATCGCGCGCGGGGAATGCGGCACGGCGGCGTGGGTGCGGTGGTCCTCGACATCGCAGAGCACCAGCGCCGTTCCGGGCAGCCAGGGGGTGCGGCGCAGCGTCGCGAGGTCGGGCTTCATCGTGTAGTCGCCGTAGCCGCTCGCCCAGCTGGTCGCCTTGTAGCCGGGTACGGTCTCCATCTCGAGGTCGGTCGCGAGCAGATAGTTGCAGCCGTGCGTTTCGCGGTGCCCCGATCGGAGAAAGAATTCGGCCTGAAAGCGCTTGCCCATAAGCCGGCCCTGCATGTCCACCAGTGCGACGACAACGGTGTCGATGGCGCCCTCGGCGACCGCGGCGGCCAGTTCGTCCAGCGTCAGTCCGCCCTGCATTCCGCCTCCGCCCCGTCACGTCGCCGCGGGACGCTAGCCAGCGGCCGGGGCGGGCGCAAGATCGATAGCGCACGCAAAGTGCGGCGCGGCGGCGATGATAACAGGCTGTTATCGGCGTAAGCGCTTGATATGTATAGCTTACGGAGTCCGCTTTTCATCTGCGGCGCGTGACCTCGTCAGAGGCAGACCCCATCGATGACGACGCCGCCGGAGCCGCCGTCGTCGCAGCTGCGCATTCGCGACGGCTCGGGGTTGCTCGTGGCGCCGCAAGCCGCGAGCATACTGCCCACGATCAGGGCGAGGGCGAGGTGGCGGAGCATCGGGCGATCCTGTGGCGTGATGCGTCAGCCTGCGACGCATCCCGGCTCGAAATCAAGCGCAGCTTTCAGCCTGCGACGAAATTGACGCCAAGGACGATCATTGCGACGACGGTGGCGGTGACGACGATCGACACGACGCCGAGGACGACGCCGATCAGCACGACCTTGCCGTCGCGCTCGACGAGCCCGAGACCGGTCACGACCAGCGCCGCGGCGGGAATAAAGCCGCTGAGCGGGACCGGCAGGAACAGCGCGAACGCGCTCAGCCACTGGAACGCGCCGAGCATCCGCTCGTTGCGCGGGGTGAAGACATGCTCCATCCGCGGCCGGGTCATGCGCTCGATCGGGCGGATCACCGGCGCCATCCGCAGCACGAGCCGCTGCCATGTGCGCCGGTTGACGCGGTAGCGGGTGATGAACGCCGGCAGGCGGATCTGCGGATAGCCCATCGCCATCTGTCCCAGCACCCAGAACAGCGGGATCGCGGTGATCAACCCGCCGCCGGGGATCGGCAGCAGGCTGAGCACCGAGAAGAACAGCAGGATCCAGCCGAACGAGCGATCGCCGAGCTTGGCTATGACCTCGGCGATCGAGATCTCGTCGGCGTCGAGACGCTCGCCCGCGACGCGAAACAGCCGCCGGAGCAGGCGGCGGCGGACGGGTGGGGGGGGCGCGGGCTCGACGGACAAGGCTTTCATCTCCGGGTGCGCGCGGCCGCGCGCCGTGCGAGCGGAAGATATAGCGCATCCGTTTCGGTTGTGCGACCGACGTGGACGAACCCCCGGTTGTCGCGCCCGGCGGCATGCCGTTCAGGCAATCCGTCCGGGCACGACGTTGACGGCGTCCGCGCCATCTTCGGTTTCGCCGGCTTCGCGGACTGGCGGCGGTCGTTCGGGTCGCTCATGACTGCCGGGTCATTTCGCGATTCCTTGGGCTGGTTTCGACTTCGGCCTTGAGCCGATTTCAGCGAAGGGCGCGGTGTCATCCGAACTTGGCTTGCATCCGACTTCAGAGCCGACCATTTCTCCTGAGCGCGGCGAAAGGCCCGTGACCGACTGATTGCAGTCAAGCAGGAGAACACGATGCAACGGACTTGGATTCTGGTGGGCGCGGCCATTCTCGTCGCCCTGATCCTGTATTTCTTCATTGGGCGGGACGAGCCCGAGATCGCCACCGAAGCACCGGCCGCGATCGAACAGATGACCGACGACGCGGAGACGGTCGGCGACGAAGCGGTCGGGGGCGTCGAGGGCGCCGCCACCACGACCGGAGAAGCGCTCGAACCAGCCGCCAATGCGGTGGAAGGCGCGGCCGAGGGCGCCGTGGACGGCGTCGAGGGCGCGGTCGAAGGCACTCCGGCGCCAGCGAACAACTGATCGCGTCACCCGGCGGAGGCGGACATGTCGCTTCCGCCGGTCCGTCAGGGCCGCACCAGCGCGTCGGCGAACCGCTGGATGCGGCTGCAGGCCTCGACCAGCTGCGCGTCCGCTGCGGCATAACTGATCCGGAAGTGCGGCGACATCCCGAACGCGGCGCCGAACACCACCGCCACGCCTTCCGCCGCGAGCAACGCCTCGGCGAAATCCGCGTCGGTCGCGATGGTCCGGCCCCCGGGCGTCACCGCGCCGATCAGCCCCGCGACCGACGGATAGACATAGAACGCGCCCTCGGGCGTCGGGCACGCGATCCCGGGCGCGGCGTTCAGCATTCCCACCACGAAATCCCGGCGGCGCAGGAACGCGCCCCGCGCGTCGGCGAGGTAGTCCTGCGGCCCGTCAAGCGCCGCGACCGCCGCCCATTGGCTGATCGACGCGGCGTTCGACGTCGACTGGCTCTGGATCGTCACCATGCCCGCGATCAGATCGCGCGGCCCCGCCGCATAGCCGATCCTCCAGCCGGTCATCGCATAGGCCTTCGACACGCCGTTCACCGTCAGCGTGCGCTCGAGCAGCCGGGGCTCGACCTCGGCGGGCGTGCAGAACGCGAACGGCGGAAAGGCGATGTGCTCGTACATGTCGTCGGTCATCATCCAGACGTGGGGATGCGCGATCAGCACGTCGGTCAGCGCCTTCACCTCGTCCCACCCGTAACCGGCCCCGGAGGGGTTCGAGGGCGAGTTGAAGATCAGCCATTTCGTGCGCCGCGTGATCGCCGCCGCGAGCGACTCCGGGCTGATCTTGAACCCGGTCGCAAGCGGCCCCTCGACCACGACCGGCGTGCCCCCCGCCAGGCGCACCATGTCGGGGTAGCTCACCCAGTAGGGCGCCGGCACGATGACCTCGTCGCCCGGGTTCAGCGTCGCCATCAGCGCGTTGAACAGCACCTGCTTGCCGCCGGTGGACACGATCACCTGATCGGGCGCGTAGGTCAGCCGGTTTTCCCGCGCGAACTTCGCGGCGATCGCGCGGCGAAGCTCGGGAATGCCTTCGGGGCTTGTGTACTTCGTCTCGCCCCGATCGATCGCCGCCTTCGCTGCCGCCTTGATGTGGGCGGGCGTATCGAAATCCGGCTCGCCGGCGCTGAGCGACACGATGTCGCGACCGTCGGCCTTCAGCGCCCGCGCCATCGCGGTGATCGCCACCGTGGGCGAGGGTTTGATCCGCGACAGCGCATCGGCAAGAAAGGCCATTTCCGGCTCCGGTTTGCAAAGAAGTCGCCGGTGTCTTAGGGTTCGACCCCGCGCCGCGCAACCCGGAGACCCGCCATGCCGCCGCAACCGACGAAGGACGACATTCTCGACGATTATACCGACGCGACGTCGACTTTCGGCGATCGTCTCGGGCTCGCGCGCGAGGCGATGGGTCTCACGCGCGCCGAACTCGCGCATCGTCTCGGTGTGCGGCTCCACACGTTGCGCAACTGGGAGGAGGATCGCGCCGAGCCGCGCGCGAACCGACTCCAGATGCTCGCGGGAATGCTCAACGCGCCGATGGTCTGGCTGATGAGCGGGCAGGGCTCGGCGCCGGCGGAGACCGCCGCCTCGACCGACCGCTTGGCCGCACACGCCTGCCTCGCCGAGTTGCGCCTGTTGCGGTCCGAGCAATCGGCGATCGTCGAGCGCATGGCGCGGCTCGAGAAGCGGTTGCGCGCCGCGCTGGAGCCGCGCGCATGAGCGCCGAGACGCCCGAGATCCGGCTGCGGCGGCTCCGGATGCGAAGCTGGCGGCGCGGCATGCGCGAGATGGACCTGCTGCTCGGTCCGTTCGCGGACGCAGCGCTCGACGACTTTCCGGCCGACGCGCTCGATCGGTTCGAGGCGTTTCTGGCCGAAAACGATCAGGACCTCTATCTGTGGATTTGTCGTGGCCGCGACAGTCCCGCGCGTCACGCGGACGTCATCTCGCGCATTTGCGCCTTTCATCGCCTTGTCGCTCCGTGACCGGATTTTCTGCGCGGGCTTAACCTCATCTACAGCAATCTCGGCGACGTTGCGCCGGTAGCGTAGATGGAGACAGACCGAATGAGTGTTCACGCGTCGGTGGTGAAGGTGTCGATCCCGGCGGTGGACGAGGATTTCGTCGGCGCCTATCTCGAAACGCTTGCGATGGTGGAGCGCCTGCATCGGCTCCTGCTCGACGTCGTGAAGGATGAGTTCGAGCGCCTCGGGGTCATCGACATCAACTCGGTTCAGGCGTTGTTGCTGTTCAACGTCGGCGACAACGAGGTGACGGCCGGCGAGCTGAAGACGCGCGGCTATTACCAGGGCTCGAACGTTTCCTACAACCTCAAGAAGCTCGTGGAGTGCAGCTACATGCACCATCAGCGCTGCGCGGTGGACCGACGCGCGGTGCGGGTGCGCCTCACCGACAAGGGCCGCCAGATCCGCTCGATCATCGCCGATCTTTTCCAGCGCCACGCGAATGGGATCATGAGCAGCGAAATTCTCGGCGGGATGAAGATCGCCGACATGAATGCGAGCCTGCGCCGCATGGAACGCTACTGGACCGACCAGATCCGCTACATCTACTGAGCGCATGCCGATCGGATCGCTGCGGAGACCGGGGTCGGTGTGGCGAGAATGTTTGCGGAGGCGAGATTGCGGGATCGAGGTCCCGACTGACCTGCAAAAGGAAATCGAAAGGTGATAACCTGCCGCGAAATGAGAGGTTTCCCGGGCGATTGATTCGCAGGGCCTCGATAAAGTCGGGCATGTGCGGTCGAGGCGATCAGGCGAGATATGGCGACGAGAGCAGACAACCCTGAGGCGGAGCTGCGCGAAACCTTCGAGTTTCCGGTAGGCGACGAGATGCGCGGCGAGCGCGCGACGCTCGGTCGCTCGTTGCTCGATGTCCAGCGCGACTTGCGAATCAAGGCGGCGTACATCGCCGCGATCGAGAACGCCGATCCGGATGTCTTCCCCAACCCGAGCTTCATCCCCGGTTACGTGCGGTCCTACGCGCGTTATCTCGGAATGGAGGCGGACGCCGCGTACGCGCGGTTCTGCGCCGAGAGCGGGTTCGCCGGACCCAACGCGACGGCGCGTCCCGATCGGACGCGCAGGGCGGTCGCGGCGACGGCCCAACCGACGGGCGTGTTCCGGCCGAACTTTCCGATGGCCGATCCGCGCTGGCGCGGCGCGCCGTCACTGCCTTTTTCCGCCATCGGGTCGGTGCTCGTGCTGGTGGGTCTCGTCGGCGGTCTCGGGTACGGCGGCTGGACGGTGCTGCAAAACATCCAGCGCGTTCAATTCGCGCCCGTGGAAGAAATCCCGATGGCTCTCGCCTCGGTCGAGGCGTTGACGCCGCCTGACGCGCCGGCGGTGATCGAACCCGCGCTCAGCGAACTCGCGCGGCCGGTCGCGGCGACGGCGCTCGCCGATCTTTACCGCCAGCAGGAGCTCGAAGTGCCGATCCTCGTCCCCCGTGACGGTCCGATCGCCGGCATCGATCCCGAGCGCATCGGTCTTGCCGCTGCCGCGACGGCGCGTAGTCTGGCACAGCCGTCACCCGACGCCGGCGGGGCCGTGGCGACGGCGCTGCAGACCGGGGAACCGCAGCTCGTCGCCACCGTGGAGCGCCCGACGCTGACCGTGGTCGCCGAGCGCGCCGCGTGGATACGGGTCTATCTCGCCGATGGGACGGTGCTGTTCGAGCGAATTCTCGAAACCGGCGAGACCTATGCGCCGCCCGCGGAGATTGTCGCCCCGCTGATCTGGGCGGGCAATTCCGGGTCGGTCTTCGTGCGGCTCGACGCGACGCTCCATGGTCCGCTCGGCACGGGCACCCGCGCCGTGCGCGATGTCGCCCTCGATCCCGCCTCGATCGCCGAGGCGTTCGCCGCAGTTCCCGCCGACGGCGTGCCCGAAGCGATCGCGCGCGCGTTCGATCCGGCTGTCGCCCAGGCCACGATTGCGCAGGAATAGCCGACCGACGGGGTGACTTCACCGCGCTGCCGGGCTATCTTCGCGACAAGCGCCTTCGGCGAAACCAAGCGAGTTCCGATGTCCCACAACTCCATCCGCCCGTGGCGCAGTATTTTCCGCCGCAAGTCCCGCATGATCCATGTCGGCGCCGTTCCGGTGGGCGGCGACGCGCCGATCAGCGTGCAGACGATGACGAATACGCTGACCCATGACGTGAAGGCCACGGTCGAGCAGATACAGCGCTGCGCCGAGGCCGGCGCGGACATCGTCCGCGTGTCCTGCCCGGATGTCGCGTCGACCGCCGCCCTGCGCGAGATCGTCCGCGAAAGCCCGGTCCCGATCGTCGCCGACATCCATTTCCATTACCGCCGGGCCATCGAGGCCGCCGAGGCGGGCGCTGCCTGCCTGCGGATCAATCCGGGCAACATCGGCTCGCCGGAGCGCGTGCGCGAGGTCATCCGGGCCGCCCGCGACCACGGCTGCTCGATCCGCATCGGCGTGAACGCCGGCTCGCTCGAGAAGCACCTGCTCGACAAGTACGCCGAGCCTTGCCCGGAAGCGATGCTGGAGAGCGGCCTCGACCATATCCGCATCCTGGAGGACAACGACTTTCACGACTTCAAGATCAGCATGAAGGCCTCGGACGTCTTTCTCGCGGCGGCGGCGTATCAGGCGCTTGCGGACGCGACCGACGCGCCGATCCATCTCGGCATCACCGAAGCGGGCGGGCTTACGACCGGCACGATCAAGTCCGCCATCGGTCTCGGCAACCTGCTGTGGATGGGGATCGGCGACACGATCCGCGTCAGCCTGTCCGCCGATCCGGTCGAGGAGGTGAAGGTCGGCTTCGAGATCCTGAAGGCGCTCGGGCTGCGGCATCGCGGCGTCAACATCATCTCGTGCCCGTCCTGCGCGCGGCAGGGTTTCGACGTCATCAGGACGGTCGAAGCGCTGGAGAAACGTCTCGAACATGTCAAGACGCCGATGTCGCTGTCGATCATCGGCTGCGTAGTGAACGGCCCGGGCGAGGCGCTGATGACCGACGTCGGCTTCACCGGCGGCGGCGCCGGCGCCGGCATGGTCTACCTCGCGGGCAGGCAATCCCACAAACTCGACAATTCGGCGTTGATCGACCATATCGTCGAGCAGGTCGAGCGGCGGGCCGCCGAGATCGACGCCGAGACCGCGGCCGCGGAGCAAGCCGCCGAATAGCGACACGGGAAGCGGCGATCGGCTTGCCGCCCAAGGGCCTGCGGCGCTTTGAGCTTCGCTTTCAAAAAGACCTGGAAATATCTGATATCGTTTGAACAAACGGGAGGCGAACGCCAGGCGACTGCGCGCCGCCGCCGCGGCGAGGGCGCTCGACGGTGGACAAGCGCCCGCTGCCCGTGCATAGCGTCGCCCGGATCGGCGCCGCGCCGGACGATGGGCCAGCGCGCCCGGCGCATCGATGCGACCAGCCTGCCAGCAAGGATGACGGCCATGCTACGTTACGCGCTCGTGCTCGGGCTCCTCGGCGCCGTAGGGCCGTTCGCCATCGACATGTACCTGCCCGCGCTGCCGACGCTCGCCGCCGATCTGGCCGCGACGCCGCAGGCGGTCCAGATGACGCTGACCGTCTATTTCCTCGCGTTCGGGTTGGCGCAGCTGGTCTACGGCCCGTGGTCCGACCAGATCGGGCGCCGCTTACCGCTGCTGATCGGGCTCGGCGTTTTCCTGCTCGGCACGCTCGGCTGTGTGCTCGCGCCCGATATCGGGTGGCTGACGGCGGCGCGCTTCGTGCAGGGGATCGGCGGGGCGACGGTGATGGTCATTCCCCGCGCCGTCATCCGCGACCTTTATTCCGGGCCGCAAGCGACGCGCCTGATGGCGATGATCATGCTGGTGATCAGCGTCTCGCCGATGCTTGCACCGCTCGTCGGCAGCCTCGTCATCGCGGTTTCGGGCTGGCGCGCGATCTTCGGCATCCTCGCGGCGCTCGCGGTCGCGAGCATCGCCGTCACGGCCTTCCTGCTGCCAGAGACGCTTGCCCGAGAGCGGCGAACCCCGGCGCGGCCCGCGGAGTTGCTGCGCGGCGCGCGCCGGCTCCTCGGCGACCGCGAGTTCATGGGCCTGACGCTCGTCGGCGGCTTCGGCATGGCGAGCTTCTTCGTGTTCATCGCCAGCGCGTCGTTCGTCTATACCGAAAGCTTCGGGCTCACGCCGACCGGGTTCAGCATCGCGTTCGCTATCAACGCGCTCGGCTTTTTCGCGGCGTCGCAGGCGGCCGCCCCGCTCGGGGTCCGCTTCGGGATGGGTCGGGTCGTCGGCGCAGCGATCGCCGGCTTCGCCGCGACGACCTCGGCGCTTCTCGTGCTGACGCTGGCGGGATCGGGCTCGCTCGCCGCGATCGTCGCGATGTTGTTTATCGCCAACGCGTTCCTCGGGTTGGTCATCCCGTCGAGCATGGTCATGGCGCTCGATCCGCATCCCGACATCGCGGGCCTCGCCTCGTCGCTCGGCGGCACGCTGCAGATGGTGGCGGGCGGCCTGATGATCGCGCTGGCCGGGCCGTTCTTCGACGGAACCCCTGCGCCGATGATCGCCGCCATCGCGCTCTGCGGCCTTCTGGCGCTGGGCGCATCGGTGGTGACGCTGCGGGGCGGGGCGGCGGGCAAGCCCGACCCCGCGACGGGCTGATCCCGCCGATGGTTCCCGCCGGGAAGCTCGACCAGATCGAGGCGCGCTGCGGGTTTCTCGAAGCGCGGCTGAACGCCGGCCCGGCGCCTGCCGAACTGGCGGCGCTGAACCGCGAGTACGCCGAACTCCGGCCCGTCGTCGAAGTGATCGGCGCCTACCGCGCCCTGTTGCGCGCGCGCGAGGACGCGGAGCGGCTGCTCTCCGACCCCGAGATGCGCGCCCTCGCCGAGGAGGAGATCGCGCGGATCAAGGCCGCGATGCCCGCGGCCGAAGCGGCGATACGGCTCGCGCTGCTGCCTCGCGACGCCGCCGACGAGCGCTCGGCCATCATCGAGATCCGGGCGGGCACCGGCGGGGACGAAGCGGCGCTCTTTGCCGCCGACCTCGCGCGGATGTACCAGAAGCTCGCCGAAACGCGCGGCTGGCGCTGGGACGTCGTCGAGGAGGCGCCGACGGAGCTCGGCGGTTTGAAGGAGCTGATCGCCGAGGTTTCGGGTCGGGGCGTCTTCGCCGCGCTGAAGTTCGAGAGCGGCGTGCACCGGGTGCAGCGGGTTCCGGCCACCGAGAGCGGCGGGCGCATCCATACTTCGGCCGCCACCGTCGCCGTGCTCCCCGAGGCGGAGGATGTCGAAATCGACATCCCGCCGGGGGATATCCGCATCGACACGATGCGCTCCTCCGGCGCGGGCGGCCAGCATGTCAACACGACCGATTCCGCGGTGCGCATCACGCATCTGCCGACGGGGATCGTGGTGACGAGTTCGGAGAAATCCCAGCATACCAATCGCGCCAAGGCGATGCAGGTTCTGCGCGCGCGTCTCTATGACCGCGAGCGCCAGCGGCTGGCGGACGTGCGCGCCGCGGATCGCAAGGGCCAGGTCGGGTCGGGCGACCGCTCCGAGCGGATCCGCACCTACAACTTTCCGCAGGGCCGGTTGACCGATCACCGGATCGGCCTGACGCTCTACAAGCTCGATGCGGTCATGCAGGGCGATCTGGCCGACGTCATCGCCGCGCTGACCGCGGATGACCAGGCGCGGCGGCTCGCCGATCTCGACCGATGAGCGGAACGGTGCAGACCGCGCTCGCGGCCGCCGCAGCGCGGCTCGCTGGCGCAGGCGTCCGCGAGGCGGCGGCCGATGCGCGTCGTCTGATGGCCGGCGCGTTGGGCGCGCCCGCGCAGCGGATCACGCCGATGGCCCCCGAGCCGATGCCCGCGGCGGCACGCGCGATCTTCGACGCGCATGTGGCGGCGCGGCTCGCGGGTCGGCCGGTTTCGCAGATCCTCGGACGGCGCGAGTTCTGGGGCCGGAGCTTCATCGTGACCGCGGACGTGCTCGACCCCCGGCCCGAGACCGAGACGCTGGTGGCGCGGGCGTTCGAGGGGACGCCGCCGCAGCGGCTGCTCGATCTCGGGACGGGCAGCGGCGCGATCCTCGTGACGCTGCTCGCCGAATGGCCGGAGGCGCGCGGCTGGGGCACGGACGTCAGCGACACGGCGCTGGCCGTCGCCGCCCGGAACGCCGCGCGTCACGGCGTGGCGGCGCGGACGGCGCTGCGGCGGGCGGACTGGTTTGACGGGGTGGGGGGCCCGTTCGATCTGATCGTCTCGAACCCGCCGTACATTCCGGCCGGCGAGATTGCGACGCTCGCCCGCGAAGTGCGCGACTGGGAGCCGCATCTGGCGCTGACGCCGGGCCCGCGCGGCGTTGAAAGCCACGAACGCATCGCTGCGGGTCTCGCCGGCGCGCTGGCGCCTGGCGGGCTGGCGCTGTTCGAGATCGGGGCGGGGCAGGGGGCCGAGGTTGCGGCGCTCTACCGCACATCGGGATTTGCCGACGTCACGCTGCATCCCGATCTCGACGGCCGCGACCGGGTGGTGCAGGTCCGGCACGGGGCGGCGGCCACGCAGGCGGGGCGAGACGACTGGCCGAACGTCGAGCCTCGTTGAACCATGCCGAGCGGGGAGCGTCCGCCTTGAACTGGGCCAGGCGGGCTGTGGCTAATTCGGGATCACGAACGTCGCCTCGATCGACGAATACCACGCCGCGAGGTCCGCGATGTCGGCGTCGCTCAGGGCCTCGGCCATGATAGACATCTGCTCGTTCATGCGCCGGCCTTCGCGGTAGTCCTCGAGCGCCTTGACGAGGTACTGCGCGCCCTGGCCGCCGATGTTGGGGACCGTCGGGTTGGTGCCGACCCCGTCGATCCCGTGACAAACGCGGCACGCGCCGGCGAGCGCGCGGCCCGCCGCGGCGTCCGCGGCCACGACCGGCGCCACCAGCCCCGCCGCGGCCAACCAAGCCAGCGCCACCGCGGCCGCCCGCCCCCGGAAGGGGCAGGGCGCCGCGAGCGGCGGCGCCCTAAGGGGCCTCACTCGGCCTCCGTCCCGACGTAGGCGATCCGCCAAATGGCGCCGGCGAAGTCGTCGGAGACGAGCATCGAGCCGTCCGGCAGGAAGGCGATGTCCATCGGCCGCCCGCGGTACTCGCCGGTGTCCTCGTCGAGCCAGCCGTCAGCGAAGACCTCAGTCCCGGCGGCGTTCCCCTCCTCGTCGAGCGCTGTGAACATCACCCGCGCGCCCACGGGCACCGTGCGGTTCCACGAGCCGTGCTGCGCCGAGAAGATCCCGCCGCGGTACTTCTCGGGGAAGGACGAGCCCTTGTAGAAGCTCATGCCAAGGTCCGCAGCGTGGGCCTGCATCTCGACCGCGGGCGGCACGAACTCGACGCCCTCAGGCCGCGGCACGTCCTTGAACTGCGGGATCTCGATCGAGCCGTTCACCCAGGGAAAGCCGAAGTGCTGGCCGGCGGCGGTCTGGCGGTTCAGTTCGCCCGGCGGGATGTCGTCGCCCATGCCGTCGACCTGGTTGTCGGTCCACCACAGGTCGCCGTTCGCCGGGTTGAAGTCGTGCCCCACCGAATTGCGCACGCCGCGGGTGAACACCTCGCGTCCGGTGCCGTCGGCGTTGACGCGGATGATGCCGCCGATGCCGATCTTGTCGTAGAGTTCCAGCTTCTCCACCGGCTGCACGTTGTGCGGCTGGCCGAGCGAGACGTAGAGCTTGCCGTCCGGCCCGATCCGGCAGACCCGCGCGGTGTGGTTGAAGCTCTCCTCCTCCACGGGGACCAACTCGCCCTGCGGGACCACCGTGCCCACCGCGATGTCCGGCCACTCGAAGAAGAACTCGGCGGCCGGGAACACTAGCACGCGGTTGCGCTCGGCGATGTAGAGGAAACCGTCCGGGGAAAAGCACGGCCCGTTCGGGATGTCGAAGGTCAGCGATGGCGCGAAGTCCTTGACCACGTCGGCCACGCGGTTTCGGTCGCGATCGACCACCGACCAGACCTTGTCCTTGCGGGTGCCGACGAAGGTCACGGTCCCCTGCGGCGCCACGGCCATGGAGCGCGCGTCCGGCACGACGGCGTAGAGGCTCGCCTCAAAGCCGTCGGGCAGGCTTATGTGCGGCACGATCGCCTGCAGCGCCTCGGTCGACGGGCCAGCCTGGTCCACGAAGGTGAAGGCGCTGTCAGTCTTCTGCATGTTCTGCAGCTTCTGGAGATTGTCCTGCGCGAAGGCGGGCAGGGTCCAGGCGCTGGTGATCAGCAGCCCGGCCAGGATCGGCGTCTTGGTCATGGTCACTCCCTAACGTGCGGTTGCGCCGCGTTGGCGGCGTCATCGCGCCGCGGCCCTCAGCTAACCCCGCCGGCGGTCGTAGAACAATCGTTCTAAGGTCGTGGTCTCACTTCTGCGGCGATCCCTCGCCGCGGCGCGCAAGTTTCCGCTCGCGGCGATGAGTTCGATCGGCTCGCCGACGACCTTGACGCGATGTTCGACACGACCGAAGCACTCACACGAAATCTCCGCAACGTGACCAGCGATGTCGCGCACGAACCTCGCGGTCCGACAGAGAATATCACGATCACCCCCTTCACCCGCCCGGATCGATCAGCGATCCGCTGACCGAGATCGCCCGCGAGGGCGCGCGCAAGATGCTGATGGCGGTGCTGAGGGCCGAGGCGGCGGGCTTCGTCGCGCAGTTTGGCGAGGCGCTTCTGCCTGACGGGCGGCAGCGCGTCGTTCGCCACGGCGCCGGGCCGGAGCGGATGATCCAGACCGGGATCGGATTGATAAATGTTTATCTGGCCTGATAACCCAGTCTTTTCAATGATTTTTGCATACTGTGGCGTAACGGTGTACCACGCAAATCACCCTACCATCACGCCATAATTACGCCGGCGAGCCGCCCATATGCCCACCTTCATCCGACGCGGGGACCGCTGGCGCGCCGAGGTCTTCAAGCGTGGCGTCCGCCAGAGCAGGAGCTTCGACAGCAAGGCTGCGGCCCAGGTGTGGGCGCGACGCCTCGAAGCCGAGATCGACGCAGGCGCGTCCGCGGGCCACGTCGCCAGCCGCGACACCGTGGGGCGCTGATAGAGCGTTACATCCGCGAGGTGAAACCGGCGAAGCGGTGAACCGCCCCGGGTTTACCGGAGGGCAAAACCCTCCGAGGATCACCTGTCATGGACCACAAGAAAACATCATCGAAGCCGTACTCGCCCGAGTTCCGCGAACGGGCGGTTCGGCTGTTCATCGAGCACCGCGCCGAATACCGGAGCGAGGTCGCGGCGCTGAGGGCGCTTGCGGAGAAACTCGGCTGTTCGCCGGACAGCCTTCGCGTCTGGGCGCGTCAGGCCCAGCGTGACGCTGGCGAGGGCCCCGGGCCGACGAGCGCCGAGAAGGCGCGGATCAAGGAGCTCGAGCGCGAGAACCGCGAGCTGCGCCAGGCCAACGAGATCCTGAAGAAGGCGAGCGCGTATTTTGCGCAGGCGGAGCTCGACCGCCCGTTTCGCAAATGACTGACTTCATTGAAGAACACCGCGGGGTGTTCGGGGTCGAGCCGATCTGCAAGGTGCTGCCGATCGCCCCGTCGACGTATCATCAAAGGGCCGCAGTCGCCCGGAAGCCCGAGCGCGCCAGCGCCCGGGCGAAGACCGACGCCGCCCTGCGCCTCGAGATCGCGCGGGTCTTTGAGGTGTAGCGCGTCAACCATCTTGTCCGGTGCCGACAACCACCTTGGCCGGTTTTGAAGCCGCCGGGGTTGGTGTGTCGTTCGGTGTTT
>JBBRUZ010000009.1:0-35276 GCA_038247355.1 Rhodobacterales bacterium | reverse complement strand
TCGTGTCACTTAACCGGCTCGACGGCGCCGCTTGCATCAGGTTGCATCCAGTTGCGATCCCGTCGGACAGGTATGCTTTGAAATGTATTCAATGCGCCCTTACCGTAGGCGTCAATCGGTTTTTCCGGAGGCGCGGAATGACGGTCAGGATGGCGCTTGCGGCGCAGGACGTGGTCGGCGAGAGCCTGATCTGGGACGATCGCCTGCGAAGGCTGGTCTGGGTGGACATCGTCGGCCGCCGCATTCAGACGCTCGACCCCGTGACGGGCGAGCATCGCATCTGGCCGGTTGCCGGACAACCGACATCGATCGGCTTGGCCGCCGACGGTGGCGCGATCGTCGGAATGCAGCGCCATATCTGCCGCTGGGACTGGGAGGGGGAGCCCGAGCCGCTGGTCGAGGTCGAGCCCCACGCGCCGGCGAACCGCTTGAACGAGGGCGTGGTGGGCCCTGACGGCGCCTTCTGGGTCGGCACCATGGTGAACAATATCGGCGAAAGGGACGAACCTCTCGACGTGCCGAGCGCCGAAGGCAGGCTCTATCGCTTCACGACCGACGGTGCGCTGGCATTGGTTTCGCACGACCGCTTCGGAATAACGAACACGCTGGTGTTTCCTCGAGGAGACCGGCTGATCACTGCGGACACGCTGACCAACACGATTTTTTCGTACCGGATCGACCACGACCCCATCCGGCTGTCGGATCGAAGGGTCGTCGTCGAAGGCTTTCCGCGAGGCTACCCGGATGGGTCCTGCCTCGACGCCGAGGGTTTCGTCTGGAACGCGCGGGTCGCAGGTGGCGGTTGCCTGCTGCGGTTCGCCCCGGACGGGAGGATCGACCGCGTCGTGGATCTGCCGTGTTCCTGGCCCACGAGCTGCGCCTTCGGCGGTCCCGAGCTCGCGACGTTGTTCGTGACCTCGGCCCGCTTCACGATGCCCCCCGAGCATCTGGCCTCGGCGCCGCAGGAAGGTGGTCTGTTCGCGTTCGAGCCGGGCGTGCGAGGGCTGCCCGAACACCGCTTCGGGCGATCCTCTACCGTCTGATCGAACACGCGATCTCCAAAGCCCCGCCGACTTTTCGCGTATTGACAGGGCGATTTTTCATTATATAAATACTACAAAAATGGGAGGGTCGAGCGACGTGAAAATCGTCCGGATCAGTTCACTGGTCTGCAACGCCGCGATGCGGAACTGGGTGTTCGTGCGGGTCGAAACCGACACGCCGGGCCTGGTCGGATGGGGCGAGGCGACCCTGGAATGGAAGACGCGCGCCATCGTCGGCGCGATCGACGACCTCGCGCCGCTGCTGGTCGGGCGCGATCCCCGCGACATCGAGCAGGCCTTCCAGATCCTGACCCGCCACGGCTTCTGGCGGCTCGGGGTGATCGGCATGAGCGCGGTCAGCGGGATCGAGACGGCGCTCTGGGACATCCTCGGCAAGTCGCTCGGCGTCCCGGTCTGGCGGCTGCTCGGCGGCAAGTGCCGCGACCATCTTCGGACCTACACCCACCTCGGCATGGGCGACATGCAGGCGGTCTACGAGACCGCCGGAGCGCAGCTTGCCGAGCGCGGCAGGAAGGTCGTCGAGGCGGGCTATGGTGCAATGAAGGTGGTGTCGATTCCTTACGCCCACTATGTCGCCTCGAACCGCGAGATCGACCGTGTCGGCGCCGTGATGAACGGCCTGCGCGAAGCGGTAGGGCCAGACGTCGACATCATGGTGGACTGCCACGGGCGGCCGGCCTCGGTCGCCCTCGCACGCGATTTCCTGAAGGCGCTGGAGCCCTGCCGGCCGATGTTCGTCGAGGAGCCGCTGCCGCCCGAGGATCTCGACGGGCTCGCGCAGCTGACGGCGACCTCGGCGCTGCATATTGCCGCCGGCGAGCGGCTGATCGGCCGGCGCGAGTTCGCCGAGGCGCTGCGGCGCCGGGCGTTCCACATCGCGCAGCCGGACATCTGCCATGCGGGCGGCCTTGGCGAAACGAAGAAGATCGCTGCGATGTGCGAGACGGCGGGCGTGGGCGTCGCGCCGCACAACCCGCTGGGGCCGATCGCGGGGGTCGCCGCGCTGCACTTCGGCGTCTCGACCCCGAACTTCGTCATCCAGGAGGAGATGTCGGGCGCCGTGCCCTGGTACGATTCGGTGGTGGACTGGCCGATCGTCCGGCGGCCTGGGCGCTGGGACCTGCCGGAAAAGCCGGGCCTGGGCGTCGAGGTGAACGAGGCCGAGATCGCCCGCCATCCGTTCGAGCAGGAGATCCTGCATGCGACCAACGCCGTCCTCGCCGACGGCACGATCGTGGACTGGTGACCGGGGTGGCGGGGCGTCTGTCGGGCAAGGTGGCGCTGGTGACCGGCGCTGGGCGTGGGATCGGCGAGGCGATCGCCCGCGCTTTCGTCCACGAGGGCGCAAGCGTCCTTATCGCGGAGCGCGACCGCGCGACCGGCGCCCGGGTCGCAAACGAATTGGGCGCGGCGTTCGTCGCGACCGACGTCACGGTCCAGGCCGACGTCGAGGCCGCGGTCCGCGCGGCCGAGGCCGCGTTCGGTCGTGTGGACGTGCTGGTGAACAACGCCGGCGCCAACGTCTTTTACCGTCCACACGAGATGCCGCGGTCGGAGTGGGCGCGCTGCATGGCGCTCGACCTCGAAGCGTGCTGGGCGATGGCCGAGGCCGTCCTGCCGGGAATGCGCGCGCGGCGGCGAGGGAACATCGTCAACATCGCGAGCTGCCACGGCTTTCGCGTCATCCCCCACACCTTCCCGTATCCGGTGGCCAAGCACGGGCTGATCGGGCTGACGCGCGCGCTCGGGGTCGAGTACGCCGCCGAGGGCGTGCGGGTGAACGCCATCGCGCCCGGCTACATCGACACGCAGATCGCGCGCGACTACTGGGCCGGCTTCCCCGACCCGGCCGCCGAACGGACGCGGGCCGAGGCGCTGCACCCGCCGCAGCGTATCGGATCCCCCGAGGAGGTTGCGATGACCGCGGTGTTCCTCGCGTCCGACGAGGCGCCCTTCATCAACGCCGAGACCATCGTGATCGATGGTGGTCGCTCGGCGATCTACCATGACTGAACTGCAACGAAAACGGGAGGAAAGACCATGACCGCATTTAAGAGCCTGACCCTTTCGGCGCTGCTCGCCGGCGCGGCCGGGCTGCCGGCGCTCGCTCAGGATATCAAGATCGGCTACATCAACAAGATGGGCGATCACCCCTGGTTCGTCGCGGAGGTCGCCGGCGCCAAGGCCAAGGCCGAGGAGCTCGGCGCCGAGTTCGTCAGCCAGGACGTGCAGTTCAACGCCGACCTGACGGTGACGACCCTCGACACCATGATCGGCGACGGCGTCGATGGCATCGCGATCGTGGTCCCCGACCGCGCCCTCGGCCCGGTTGTCGCCGCGCGAGCGAAGGAGGCTGGCATCCCGCTGATCGCAGTCGATGACGACATCACCTTCGAGGACGGCTCGCCGGTGCCCTACGTCGGGCTCGACGCGCGCAGCATCGGCGCGAAGGTCGGCGCGGAGCTCGCGGCGATCTACGAGGCCGAGGGCTGGGGCGGCAAGGAAGTGCGGGTGGTCTCGATCGAGGACCGCAAGGCCGACACCTGCATGCAGCGCAACCAGGGCGCCGAGGAAGCCTTCCTCGCGGCCGCGCCGGATTTCGACCCGGCGGAGATCCTGCGCGTCGCCTACGACAACACCATGGTCAACTCGATCGACGTGATGACCACCACGCTGACCGCGCACCCCGAGGCGACCAACTGGATGTTCTATTCCTGCAACGACGACGGCGTGCTCGGCGCCGCCCGGGCGATGGAGAACGCAGGCTACCCGCCCGAGGCGGGCCTCGGCATCGGCATCGACGGCAGCCGGGCCTGCGACGCCTTCGGAGGCGGGCGGCCCTCGGCGTTCCGCGGCACGATGTGGCTCAACTCCGCCAACCACGGCGCCGATGCGGTTGCCGCGCTCGTGGCCGCGATTACTGACGGGACCGCGCTGCCGCTCGCGACCTACAGCGATCCGGAGTTCATCAACGCGGGCAATTTCGCCGACTATCAGGCGAAGCTCTGCGGCTGACGCAAGGATGGGGGCCGGCGCACGGCCCCCGCCCGCACGGAGCGCACCCCGATGGCGAACGTGATCCTGCAGGTCGACGCGGTCTCCAAGGCGTTCGGCGTCGTCCGGGCGCTGTCGGGGGTCTCGCTCGACGTCCGCCGCGGCGAGGTTCTGGCGCTGGTCGGCGAGAACGGCGCGGGCAAGTCGACGCTGATGCGACTGATCGAGGGGGTCTTCCCGCCCGACTCGGGCGCAATCGCGATGGATGGCGCGCCGGTCGCCTTCGCCGGCCCCCGCGATGCGCACGCGCGCGGCATCCGGGTGATCCACCAGGAACCCGAGGTGGTCCCGCACATGACGGTGGGCGAGAACATCTACGTCGGGCAGCTGCCGCGGCGGGCTGGCGTGCTGCTCGACGGCGGCAGGCTGGCGGCGCAGACCGCGCGCCTGCTCGCCGAGTTCGGCATGGGCGGCGAGCTTGCGCCCGAGCAACGCTGCGACCGGCTCGGCCCGGCGCAGCGACAGATGATCGAGATCATGCGCGCGGTCCACGCCGGCGGCCGGCTGATCGCCTTCGACGAGCCGACCTCGTCGTTGACCGACGCCGAGGCTCGCCGCCTCTTTCGCCTCATCGGCCGCCTGCGCGCCGACGGGGCGGCGATCGTCTACATCTCGCACCGGCTGCCCGAGATCATCGACCTCGCCGACCGCATCGCCGTGTTGCGCGACGGACGGCTGGCCGACTTCGGCCCCGCCGCTGGCGCGACCGAGGCTGGCATCACCCGCAAGATGGTCGGGCGCGATCTCTCCGAGATGTTTCCGCCCCGTGCGCCCGTTACCGAACGCGCGGTTCTCGACGTCGAGGGCCTGACCACCGAGGCCGTCAGCAACATCTCGTTCCGGCTCCACGCCGGCGAGGTGCTCGGCATCGGCGGCCTGATGGGGGCCGGCCGCTCCGAGCTCGCCAAAGGCGTCTTCGGCTTCGATCGCCGCCTCGCCGGCCGGGTGACGCTCGACGGCGTGGACCTGCCCTCCGGCGACACCGCCGCAGCGATCCTCGCCGGGCTCGGCTTCGCACCCGAGGACCGCAAGCAGGAGGCGCTGCTGCTCCTGCAGTCGATCCTCGACAACGCGGTGCTCTGCATCCCCGACCGGGTCTCGACCCGCGGCCTGTTCCGCCGGCGCAAGGGCCTAGCGATTGTCGGCGAGATCGCGCGGCGCCTCGCGATCAAGGCGCCCTCGCTCGACACGCCGGTCTCGCGCCTCTCGGGCGGCAACCAGCAGAAGGTCGTGCTTGCGCGCTGGCTCGCCCGGCAGCCGAAGGTGCTGATCCTCGACGAGCCGACGCGCGGCGTCGACGTCGGCGCCAAGTCCGAGATCTACGGCCTGATCCGCGACCTGACGCGCGCAGGCCTTGGCCTCATCGTCATCTCGTCCGAGATGCCCGAACTGATCGGCCTGTCGGACCGCATCCTGGTGATGGCGGGCGGCCGGATCACCGGCGCGTTCACCGCCCCCGACTTCGATGAGGAAGCAATCCTGCGCGCCGCGATGCCGCCGTCGCCGCCCCGCCACAAAGAAAGCGAGTGACCGCCCGATGACGCACGCCATGACCCGCGCCGCGGCCCGCATCCCGTTCAGAACCGCCATCGACCGCGTCGGCCTGCACAATGTCAGCCTCATCTTCGCGCTCGTCTGCCTCGTCGCGATCTTCGGATCGCTCCGGAGCGACGTGTTCTTCTCCAACCGCAACCTGCTCAACATCGGAATGGGCGTCGCCATCCTCGGCGTGCTCGCGATCTCGCAAACCGCGGTAATCGTCTCGGGCGGGCTCGACATCTCGGTCGGCGCGATCGTCGGCCTGACGACCGTCGCGACCGCGATGGCGATCGAGGCGAGCGGCGCGGCCGGCCTCGGCATCGCCGCGGGCCTTGGCCTAGGCGCGCTGGCCGGCCTCGTGAACGGATTGCTGATCACCTACGGCCGCGTCAACGCGATCATCGCGACGCTCGGCACGATGGCGATCTTTCGCGGCGTCGCCTTCATCCTCTCGGACGGGCAGTCGGTCTCGATCTTCGACGACACGTTCCGCTGGATCGGCGTCGGCCGCGTGCTCGGCCTGCCGGTCCCGATCTGGGTTCTGCTCGCGGTCGCCATCGGCTTCTGGGTCTTCCTGCACCGAAGCGTCGTCGGCCGGAACCTCTACGCGATCGGTGGCAACCCGGTCGTCGCCCGGCTGTCCGGAATGAACCTCAATCGCTACCGCGTCGGCATGTACGTGCTCTCGGGCTGCATGGCCGGGGTCGGCGGCATCCTTCTCGCGGCGCGGACCGGGTCGGGCCAGCCGGTCTCCGGGTCCGAAGGGCTGGAGCTCGAGGCGATCACCGCCGCCTTCCTCGGCGGCTGCGCGATGCAGGGCGGCAAGGGCACGGTGGTCGGCGCCTTGCTTGCCGTGACGATCATCGGCGTGCTCAACAACGGCATGATCCTGACCGCCGTGCCGACGTTCTACCAGATGCTCGCCAAGGGGACGCTCCTGATCCTTGCAGTGCTGGTCGCCGAATACCGGCTGAACCGAACCTGACCGTGACCAAGCCCGCCCTCGCCGAAGCAGCCAGGGAGCGCCCACGCGCGCTCGTAACCTCGACGCTGGCAAAGCGCATCCTGTCGGGCGAGATCGTGCCCGGCGCCCGGCTCCCGACCGAGGCGGAACTCGGCGACAGCCTCGGGGTCAGCCGCACCGCCCTGCGCGAGTCGATCCGGACGCTCGCCGGCAAGGGGCTGATCGCCACCCGCACCCGGGCCGGCGCCGTGGTTCAGCCGTCGGCGAACTGGAACCATCTCGATCCCGAACTCCTCGCTTGGCGCGAAGAGCTCGAACCCGATCTCGACTTCGTCCGCGGCCTGACCGAGGCGCGTCAGGTGATCGAGCCCGCCGCCGCCGCCTTCGCCGCCGAGCGCGCCACTGGTCACGATCTCGGGCGCATCGAGGCCGGCTTTAACGCCATGCGGCGGGCCGACATCGGCGACATCGAGGCAAGCGTGGCGGCGGATGAGGCGTTCCACGTCGCCATCCTCGCCGCCAGCCACAATCCGGTCTTCGTGAACTTCGGGGCCCTGATCGGCTCTGCGCTGCGCAGCTCGTTCCGCCTGACGACCTCGGCCTCCGACAACTTCGCCGCCACGCTCGATCTCCACGGCGACGTCCTCGAGGCAATCCGGATGCGCCGCGCGGCAGAGGCACGTCGTCTCATGTCGCAGCTTCTCGACGTCGCCACCCGCGATCTCTCGAAGTTGACCCGACGCGGTCAGCGGACCGGCATGGGCGACGAACGCCCGGCAGGCGCCAAAAGCGCGTAACCAGAGGACGGCGACGAGGACGCGGCGTGTGGATCGCGACCGCCACTATCGGGGACCAAGCGGATGCCGATGATGAGGAGTGGATTCCACAGCGAAGCGCAACGCTTCAAGCAAACCTGATTTCGACGTCCCTGCCAAGTTCTGAAAGGAGCGCCTCGACCGGGGACCGGTAGCCGAGCCATTCGAGCGGGGTGAGGTTGATGGTCATGGCGATCTCGTGGATGTCGGCTTCGTCGATCTCTTCGAGGTCCGTTCCGCGCGGCAGCCATCGTCGGATACGGCCGTTGGCGTTCTCGATGCCGTCCTTCTGCCAGCTCGCACAGGCGTCGCAGAAATACGTGGTGGCCGAGTGCTTGCCGCGCAGCAGCATGTGGCGGGCGAAGCAGGTGTCGTTGTCGAATGTGACGGAGCCCCGCATACATGGATCGAGCCGCCGGAACGCGGCCATCATCGCGGCGGTCGCGCTGCAACGGGTCAGGAAAAAGGCTTGGGACATTTTGCGAACGTACCCGATCGCACCGGGTTCATAATTCGACAACGCAACATATGGTTTTGTGGCTGAGCAAGCGGGATGAGCAGTCCCTTGAATCGTCTAGGGCGCAAGCTTTGCTGTGTGCCTGGCGACACATGGACACCCGCATCTAACCCACCGGTCAATCCTGTCGGCAGGTGGCGCGAGTTCCGGTCGAGACGGTGGCGATTGTAACGGCGGTATGATGTAAGACTTTCGGGTTGGAGCTGGAGAGAACCCGACCCCCTCGACCGCTATGCCCGGGCCCGCCACGCGAGGCCCGCACGCCAGACGCCCCAGACGAGAAGCGTCACCGCGATGTTGAGCGCCAGCGCGTCCCTTATCGCGGTCGCGCCCGGCGTGGCGCCGGCGGAGGCGAGCAGCCCGAAGGCGCCGAGCGGTCCCGGCGGCGGCAGGATCAGGGCTGCGAAGGCGTTGTTGGCGAAATGCAGCCCGATCGATGCGGACAGGTTGCCGAGGCGGGTCGTGACGTCGCCGTAGACGAGGCCCGCCACCGCCGCCGTCGCCGCCAGAAGCCAGGCGTTGGCGCCGTAACCCGGCTGCCAGTGCAGCGCGCCGAACATCACGGCGGGCAGCCCCCACCATACGGCGCGGCGCGCGAACCGCGCAGCCAGTTGCTGCTGGAGATAGCCGCGGAACACCAGTTCCTCCGCCGTCACCTGAACGAACAATGCGCCGAGGACGAACGGAACCCAGACGGCCCAGGTCGCCAGCGGCTGCGCCTGGCTCGGCCGCACGGCCAGCAGCGCCGCGAGTTCGGCGAGGCCCGAGACGGCGGCCACGACAGCGACACCGAGAAGGAACTCGCGTGGCCGGAAGCCGCCCGGCCCCACCACGCTGCGCAGCGACCGACGATGCAGCAGCCGCAGCGCCAGCCCCAGCCCGAGGATCATTCCGGCGAACCCGGTCAAATAGGCGAGGATCGCGATGCGCGGTCCCGCTCCGGCCAGCAGTGCGGCGAGGAGCAGCGTCACCGTCAGCCAGGTCGCGGCGACCGCGGCCAAGCCAAGCGCCAGCCGCCACGGCTCGGCGCGCGCACGGGCGGGCGCAACGAATTCGGCGAACCGCGCGGCGGCGTCGGTGGGCGCGTCGATCATGGGGCTGAGATGGCGCGCGCGCCGCCCGACCACAACGCTTGTATAACGCGAAACCGTCGCCTATTGCCGAGGCAAAGCCATAAACGCCAAGGGGGAATGCCGATGGACGCACCGAGGTTCGACAAGCGCACGCTGCCCAGCCGTCACGTGACCGAAGGGCCCGAGCGCGCGCCCCACCGCAGTTACCTCTACGCGATGGGACTGTCGGAAGCCGAGATCCACCAGCCGCTTGTCGGCGTCGCCACCTGCTGGAACGAGGCGGCGCCGTGCAACATCGCGCTGAACCGTCAGGCCCAGGCGGTCAAGCTCGGCGTCAAGGCGGCGCTCGGCACCCCGCGCGAGTTCACCACCATCACCGTCACCGACGGCATCGCGATGGGCCACGAGGGCATGCGCTCCTCGCTCGCGTCGCGCGAGGCGATCGCGGACAGCGTCGAGCTGACGATGCGCGGGCATTGTTATGACGCCTTGGTCGGCCTCGCCGGCTGCGACAAATCCTTGCCTGGCATGATGATGGCGATGGTCCGGCTCAACGTGCCGTCGGTGTTCCTCTACGGCGGCTCGATCCTGCCCGGGCGGTTCGAAGGGCGCGACGTCACGGTCCAGGACGTGTTCGAAGCGGTCGGCCAGCACCAGGCGGGCAAGCTTTCGGACAGCGCCCTCGCGGCGCTCGAAGCGGTCGCCTGTCCGTCGGCGGGCGCCTGCGGCGGCCAGTTCACGGCGAACACGATGGCCTGCGTGTCGGAGGCCATCGGGCTCGCGCTGCTCAACTCGTCCGGAGCGCCGGCGCCCTACGAGAGCCGCGACGCCTACGGCACGGCAAGCGGCGCGGCCGTCATGCATCTGCTCGAAAAACGCATCCGCCCCCGCGACGTGGTGACGCGCCGCAGCCTCGAGAACGCCGCCCGCATCGTCGCCTGCACCGGCGGCTCGACCAACGCAGGCCTGCACCTGCCCGCCATCGCCCACGAGGCCGGCATCGACTTCGACCTCGACGACGTCTGTGACATCTTCCGCGACACGCCCTATTTCGTCGATCTGAAGCCCGGCGGCAAATTCATCGCCAAGGACCTGTTCGAGGTCGGCGGCGTGCCGGTCGTGCTGAAGGAACTGCGGCGCGCCGGCCTGATCCACGAGGACTGCATGACCGCGTCGGGCCGCACGATAGGCGAGGAACTCGACGACATCCACGGAGAGGCCGACGGCCGGGTCATTTATCCGGTCGAGACGCCGCTGTCCGCCACGGGGGGCGTCGTCGGGCTCAAGGGCAACCTCGCCCCGGACGGCGCCATCGTCAAGGTCGCCGGCATGAGCGCGGCCGAACAGCTGTTCAGAGGCCCCGCGCGTGTGTTCGAATGCGAGGAGGACGCCTTTGTCGCCGTCCAGAACCGCGCCTACGCCGAAGGCGAGGTGATCGTCATCCGCAACGAAGGCCCCGCCGGCGGCCCCGGCATGCGCGAGATGCTGTCGACCACCGCGGCGCTGTCGGGCCAGGGCATGGGCAAGAAGGTGGCGCTTATCACCGACGGGCGCTTTTCCGGCGCGACCCGCGGCTTTTGCGTCGGCCACGTCGGCCCGGAAGCGGCGCACTGCGGTCCGATCGCGCTGATCCGCGACGGCGACATCATCACGCTCGACGCCGTCAACGGCGAAATCAGCGTCGATCTGACCGACGAGGATTTCGCGGTCCGGCGTGCCGACTGGACCGGACCGCCCCCGACGATCTACGCGTCGGGCGCGCTCTGGAAATACGCCCAGCAGGTCGGCCCGACCCGCCTCGGCGCAGTCACCCATCCCGGCGCGGCGGCGGAGCGGCACGTCTATGCGGACCTGTAGCGCCATTCTCGCCGCCGCCGCGCTGTCGCTCGCCGCCGGCTGCGATCCGGCCGCCATGGGCGGCGGGTCCAAGACCGCCGCCGTCGCCGTCGCGGGGCGCAGCGTCAACATCGTGGCGCCCGGAAGCTTCTGCGTCGATCCCGCGAGCACCAACGTCAGCGCCTCGGGCGCGTTCGTCATGGTCAGCGATTGCGCGCTGCTCGGCGGCCGCCCGCCCGAAGGCGACGGCGCGCCGATCGGCGCGGTCATGACGGCCAGCATCTCGGCGGCGGCCCTCGCGTCGGACGGCGCGGGGGCTCCGTCGCTGGCCGAGATCGCGCGCTTCGCCGGCACCGCCGAGGGCCGCGCCATGCTCAGCCGTTCGGGCCACGGCGACCGCGTCCGCATCCGCGCCACGCGCACCCGGGGCGACGTGCTCTACATGCTGATCGAGGACCGCGGCCCGCCGCCCATCGAGGGGATCGAACCGCAGTTCTGGCGCGCCTTCCTCGAGGTGCAGGGCCAGATGACCGTGCTCTCGGTGCTCGGCTTCGAAGACGCGGGCGTTGGCCCCTCGCAGGGGCTCGCCTATCTGCAGTCCTTCGCCGACGCGGTCCAGCGCGCCAATCCCGGCTGACCGCCCGGGCCGGGCGCCCGTGCGGAAATGCGCGCGCCCCTTGCAAGGGCGTTCGCCGCGACCCCGATGCGATACGCGGGCCGGGCCCCTCTGACGACACGGTGTCGTGATGTCGGACCGCATCGGGCGCGGCCCGATGTCGGGCCCAGACCTGCCGCCCGACCTCGCCGCGCCCCCTCAGTAGCGGAGGCGCATATGGATATCCTGACGACAGTCTTTCTCGGAACGCCAGCCTGGATGTGGCTCGGCTTTCTCACCCTCGTGGCGGGCCTGCTCGCCTTCGACCTCGGCGTGCTGCATCGGGAAAGCCACGAGATCGGCGTCGCCGAAAGCCTTCGACTCTCGGCCTTCTACATCGCGATGGGCCTCGGCTTCGGCGGGTTCGTCTGGTGGAGCCTCGGCCAGCAGTCCGGGATGGAGTACGTCACCGGCTTCGTCGTCGAGAAAAGCCTCGCGATGGACAACGTCTTCGTCATAGCGCTGATCTTCGGCTTCTTCGCCATCCCCCGCAATCTCCAGCACCGCGTGTTGTTCTGGGGCATCCTTGGCGTCATCGTGCTGCGCGCCATCATGATCGGGCTCGGCGCGGCGCTGGTGACCAGCTACGCGTGGGTGCTCTATATCTTCGCCGCCTTCCTGATCGTCACCGGCGTCCGGATGCTCTGGTCCGCCGACCACGAGCTCGACCTCGAACGCAACCCCGTCCTGACGTTTATCCGGAACCGTCTGCCCGTCACCCGGCGCCTCCATGGCGAACGCTTCTTCGTGCGTCTCAGAACCGGGGCCGGAAAGACGACGCTGTTCGTCACGCCGCTATTTCTCGCGCTGGTGACGATCGAGATCGCCGACGTGATCTTCGCCGTGGACAGCGTGCCGGCGATCTTCGCCATCACCACCGATCCGTTCATCGTCTACACGTCGAACATCTTCGCCATCCTCGGGCTGCGCGCGCTCTATTTCGCCCTCGCCGCCATCCTCCACCGTTTCGCCTATCTCGGGCAGGCGCTGGCGGTCCTGTTGATCTTCATCGGCTCCAAGGTCTTTGTCGCCGACCTGATGGGCTGGGAGAAATTTCCGGCGCAATGGTCGCTCGCAATCACCTTCGCGATCCTCTCCGCGGGCGTCGGCTTTTCGCTCTGGCGCACGCGCGGCGCCGCTCGGCCCGTCTGAACGCCGGGCACAATCGGTCGGGGGCAGCCGCCCCTGGCTCGCCGATGCGGAGCGCCGCCGCACTGTCGCGGGGAACGCGGCGCCGCGTCCCGCGTGACAGCGCGCCGTCGATCCGGCAGGGTGCCGCGGCGACAGGAGGCGGCCCCTTGACCCACTATCCCCATCTGTTCACGCCGCTCGATCTCGGCCATGTCGTGCTGCCCAACCGTGCGCTGATGGGGTCGATGCACACCGGCCTCGAGGAGCACGGCGACTGGGGCCGCATCGCGGAATTCTACGCCGAGCGCGCGGCGGGCGGCGTCGCGCTGATCGTGACCGGCGGCATTGCCCCGAACGAGGAGGGCGCCGTCCTGCCCGGCGCGGCGGGCCTTCTGTCGCCCGGCGACGTCGCGGGTCACCGCATCGTCACCGACCGGGTTCACGCGACGGGCGGCCGCATCGCCATGCAGGTCCTGCACGCGGGACGCTATGCCTATTCGCCGCGCGCCGTCGCGCCCAGCCCGATCAAGTCTCCGATCTCGCCGTTCGCCCCGCGCGAGCTCGACGAGGACGGCATTGCGAAACAGATCGCCGACATCGCCGCAACGGCGGCGCGCGCCCGCGAGGCCGGATACGACGGCGTCGAGATCATGGGCTCCGAGGGCTATCTGCTGAACCAGTTCCTCGTCACCCACACCAACAAGCGCACCGATCGCTGGGGGGGACCCTACGCGAACCGGATGCGGCTGGCGGTCGAGACGGTCGCCCGCGTCCGCCACGCGGTCGGGCCCGATTTCATCGTGATCTACCGGCTGTCGATGATCGACCTGATCCCGAACGGCCAGACCTGGGCCGAGATCACCAGCCTTGCCCGCGCCGTCGAGGCGGCGGGCGCTTCGATCATCAACACCGGTATCGGCTGGCACGAGGCGCGCGTGCCCACCATCGCCACGTCGGTTCCGCGCGCCGCCTTCGCCTGGCTCACCCGGCGCATGATGGGCGAGGTGTCGATCCCGCTGGTCGCCTCGAACCGGATCAATACGCCCGACGTCGCCGAGGCGTTGCTGGCGGATGGCGGCGCCGACATGGTCTCGATGGCGCGCCCGTTCCTGGCCGACGCGGCGTTCCTCGCCAAGGCGCGCGCGGGCCGCGCCCATGCGATCACGCCGTGCATCGCCTGCAACCAGGCCTGCCTCGACCACACGTTCGAGATGAAGGTGGCCACCTGCCTCGTGAACCCGCGCGCCTGCCACGAGACCGAATTGCGGTACGACCCCACGCCCGAGCCTCGGCGCATCGCCGTCGTCGGCGCCGGACCCGCCGGCCTCGCAGCGGCGCTCGTCGCCGCCGCCCGCGGGCACGCCGTCACGCTCTTTGACAAGGACGACCGCATCGGCGGCCAGCTCAACATGGCGATGACCATCCCCGGCAAGGAAGAGTTCATCGGTCTTGTCGCCTACTACGCCCGCGCCGTCGCCGATGCGGGCGTGGACCTGCGCCTCGGCGTCCGCGTCACGCCAGGCGACCTCGCGGGATTTGACGCGATCGTCATCGCCACCGGCGTCGCGCCGCGCGACCCCGGCATCCCCGGCCAGGACCTGCCCCACGTGCTCACCTACATCGACGTGCTGCGCGACAAGGCGCCGGTCGGCGACCGCGTCGCCATCGTCGGCGCCGGCGGCATCGGGTTCGACGTCGCCGAATACCTCGCCCATTCCGGCCTGTCGCCGACGCTGGAGCCCGCGCTCTGGGCTCGCGAATGGGGCGTCGGCGACCCGGCCGCCACCGCCGGCGGCCTCGCCCCCGAAGGACCGCTCCCCGCAACCCCCGCTCGCCAGATCACCCTCCTCCAGCGCAGGGGCACGAAGCCCGGCAAGGACCTCGGCAAGACCACCGGCTGGATCCACCGCGCCAGCCTCGCCGCGAAGGGCGTCCGCTTCCGGGCCGGCGTAGCCTACGACGCCATCACGCCCGACGGCCTTCGGGTGATCGCGAACGGCGCACCCGAAATCATCGCCGCCGACACCATAGTGCTCTGCGCCGGTCAGCAGCCGAACCGCGCGCTCGCCGACATGCTCGCCGCGCGCGGCCTCGTCCCGCATGTGATCGGCGGGGCCGACGTCGCCGCCGAACTCGACGCCAAGCGCGCCATCGACCAGGGCAGCCGTCTCGCCGCCCGCCTCTGATCCGCCTGCGCGCCGACCCGCCACACGCGAAATCGTCTGGCGCGCCCGACGACCGATGCTCGCGCCTCGCTCGAATGAGTGGCGCACGGCGCGCAACGCGTCGTCACGGCCTCGCCCGGTTTCCGCGGCCGGACCGGCCGATCGCGCGCCGCTCACCGCCCCGGAGACCCGCCCGAAACCCGATCGAGGAACGCGCCGGCGATCCCCAGCGCCGCCTCGGTCGCTTCGGCGTCGAACTCCAGCAGGCTCAGCGGCGCCCGCTTTAGCTGATCGAACCCGTGGGTGACGCCATCGAACACCACGGTCTCGACCTGCATGCCCTGTCCCTTCACGACCTTCGCCGCCTTCAGGCAATCCTCCGCCGGCGCGATGGCGTCCTCGCCCGCGAGCAGGAACAGCACCGGCGCGTCCCAGTCCCAGCCGATGCGCCGCGCCCGGTTCGCCGCCCCGCAATACGGATAGACGAGGATGGCGCCCACGACGCCCTGCAGCGGATGCGTGACGACGCCTTCGGGCAGCGCCGCGAGACCGTGGGGCAGCGTCCACAGCTTCTCGAACACCAGGAGCTCCATGATCGCCCAACCGCCATGCGACGCGCCGATCAGCACCAGTCGCGCGGGATCGACGAACGGCAGCCGGCGGGCGTCGTAGATCGACACCAGCACGTCGCCCGCCCGCTCCGAGCCCATAAGCAACTGCCCGGCGCAAACCAGCCGCCAGACGTCGCGGTCGAGCAGGTGCCGCGGGCCATGGCTGTCGATGATCACCGCCGCCCAGCCGCGCGCCACCAGCATCGCGGCCCAGCGGTCGAGGTTGTCGCCTGGTCCGTCGCACCCCGAATAGAGCAACGCGGTCGGGAACGGCCCGCTCCCCGCCGGCGTCACGCTGCGGTAATACGGGCGCAGCGTTTCCGCCAGCGCCAGCGGGGTCTCCGCCGGCACGATCCAGCCGAAGTACCGCCCGACGCTGTTGCCCGCGATCGCCCCGACCCAGACAAACACCAGTCCGCCCGTCGCCAGCATCAGCCAGCGCAACCGCCACAACATCCCGCCCCGCCGCATGTCGTCTCCCCTACCTCGCGCTCGATCGGCGGTCGGCCTCGATCGCCGTCGCCCCCGACATGCCGCGGACGCTCACGCGACGACCGCCGGCAGCGGGCGCTTCGACCCGGTCTCGTCGACGGCGACGAAGACGAACTTCGCCTCCGTCACCTTCACATACACGCCGCTCGGCTGCCGCAGCGCCCAGGCCTCGATGCCGATCGTCATCGACGTCGTGCCCTCGTGCAGCATCTCGGCGTGGATCGACACCACGTCACCGACAAGCACGGGCCGGTGAAACGCCATTCCTTCCACCGCGACCGTCGCCACGCGCCCCCGCGCCCGCCCCCGCGCGAGCACCGAGGACCCCAGATCCATCTGCGCCATCAGCCAGCCGCCGAAGATGTCGCCGTTGGCGTTGGTGTCGGCCGGCATGGCGATGGTCTGGAGCGTCAGCGTGCCGCGAGGTCCGTGTTCCATTCGAGGCGTCCTTTCCGGGCGGCGCGAGCGCGCACTGCGATTCTGTTTACAACGGTGCGGCCGATGGTCCATAGCGTTGCCGAACGATCTGTCGCCGTCCGATTGACCAGTATCCGGAGAACCACGCCATGGACTACGCCGAAATCGCCGCGACCTGCCGCAGGCTTGCGTTGGAGGCAGGGGTCGAGATCATGCGGATCTACGACGGTCCCGATTTCGCCGTGCGCGCCAAATCCGACGCCTCCCCGGTGACCGAAGCCGACGAGCGGGCCGATGCGCTGATCGCGCGCGGCCTCGCCACGGCCTTTCCCGACATTCCCGCGGTGACCGAGGAACAGGCGTCGACGCACGGCGTCTCGGCGGACGTGTTCTTCCTCGTCGACCCGCTCGACGGCACCAAGGAGTTCATCCAGCGGCGCGGCGATTTCACCGTCAACATCGCGCTGATCGAGCGCGGCGTGCCGACGCGCGGCGTCGTCTACGCCCCGGCCATCGGCCGGCTTTTCTACACCGGCGCCGACGGGCGGACCGTCGAAGAGGCGGGTCGCCATGGCCCTGACGCCGTCGGCGCGCTGACGCTGCTCAGCGTGTCGGCCCCCGACCCGGCGGCGCTGGTCGTCGTCGCCTCGAAATCGCACCGGGATCAGGCGACCGACGACTACATTTCGCGTTATGCCGTCGCCGACTTTCGCTCGGCCGGCTCGTCGCTCAAGTTCTGCCTCGTCGCGGCCGGGGAGGCCGATCTCTATCCCCGGCTCGGGCGGACGATGGAATGGGACACCGCCGCGGGCCAGGCCGTGCTGCTCGGCGCCGGGGGCAAGGTCGTGCGCTACGACGACCATCAGCCGCTGACTTACGGCAAATCGGGCTTCGAGAACCCGTTCTTCATCGCCCACGCGCCGGGGGTGGCGCTCGTTCCCGCCTGACGCGCAATGCCGGTCCTGTTGGTCATCCCGGCGCGCTACGCCTCGATCCGCTTCCCCGGCAAGCCGCTGGTCGAGCTGCGCGGCGCCGCCGGCGAGGTCCGCAGCCTGATCCGGCGCAGCTGGGATGCGGCCATGGCCGTGCCGGGCGTCGACCGTGTCGTGATCGCGACCGACGATGACCGCATCGCGGAAGCCGCAGCCCTGTTCGGCGCCGAGGTCGCGATGACGCCCGCGACCTGCGGCAACGGCACCGAACGCTGCGCCGCCGTCGCCGCGGCGTTCGGCCCGGACTGGGACGTGATCGTCAACCTCCAGGGCGACGCGCCGCTGACCCCGCCGTGGTTCGTCGGCGCGCTGGTGCAGGCGATGGCCGCACACCCCGATTGCGCGGTGGCGACGCCGGTCCTGCGCTGCGACGCGGTCGCGCTCGCGGGCTTTCTCGAGGATCGCCGGCACGGCAGGGTGGGCGGCACGACGGCGGTGTTCGACGCGGCGGGCCGAGCGATGTATTTTTCCAAGGAAGTCATCCCCTACACCGGCCGCGACCTGACGCCGCACGAGCATATACCGGTCTTTCACCATGTCGGCGCATACGCCTATCGTCGCGACGCGCTGCTGGCGTATGCCGGATGGCGAGCGGGGCCGCTCGAAACCTGGGAAGGGCTGGAGCAATTGCGGTTCATGGAGAACGGGCTCCCCGTCCGCTGCGTCGAGGTCGACGCGCGCGGCCATGCGTTCTGGGAGCTCAACAATCCCGAGGACATCGCGCGGATCGAGGCGATCCTAGCGGCGCAGGGTCAGCCGTGATCGGCGCAATCGGACAGCGACGTCGGCGGAACGATGTGCTAGAGCGGTGCCGAACCGGGTGTATTCGACCCGCGAACATCGGATATCCTGCCGCCACGACGGGCTGGCGCCGCAAACGCGAATTGGTGTGATCGGAACCCGAACGGGCTCTTCAGGAACTAAAAACCATTCCCACAGTTTAGTGAGTTGTCATGAGCGAGGGTAAAATGAGCACGAAGGTAACGAAGGCGGTGTTTCCGGTCGCCGGATTCGGCACGCGGTTCCTTCCCGCGACGAAGTCTGTGCCAAAGGAGATCCTGCCGCTGGTCGATCGTCCGTTGATCCAGTACGCGATCGACGAGGCGCGTGCGGCCGGCATCAACGAGTTCATTTTCGTCACGTCCCGCGGCAAGAGCGCGCTCGAGGACTACTTCGACAAGGCTCCCGAACTCGAGCAGGCGCTGATCGACGGCAACAAGGACCGCTTGCTGAAGATCCTGCGCCAGACCGACATGGAAAGCGGCTCGGTCGCGTATGTCCGCCAGCAGGAACGTCGCGGCCTCGGACACGCGGTCTGGTGCGCGCGCCGGCTGATCGGCGACGAGCCGTTCGCGGTGATCCTGCCCGACGACGTCATCGACGCCGAGACCCCCTGCCTGAAGCAGATGGTCGAGGCCTATGCGGAAACCGGCGGCAACATGGTCGCGACGATGGAAGTGCCGACCGCCAACGTTTCGTCGTACGGCATTCTCGACGTCGGCGCCGAAGCCGGCCCGACCATGTCCGTCCGCGGCATGGTCGAGAAGCCCAAGGCCCAGGACGCCCCGTCGAATTTCGCCGTCATCGGGCGCTACATCCTGACTCCGCAGGTGTTGCACAATCTGGAGCGCATCGAAGCCGGGGCGGGGGGAGAGGTTCAGTTGACCGACGCCATCGCCGCGGAAATCAAGACGCGCGGCGACGTCCACGCCTTCCGTTTCAAGGGCCGCCGTTTCGATTGCGGCTCGCAGACCGGCTACCTGCAGGCGACGGTGGCGTTCGGGCTCCAGCGCGACGAATTCCGCGACGAATTCCTCGAATTCCTCCAGACCATCGATCTGAAGCAGGCCCGCCAGCCCGAACGCGTCGCCGCGCGGGGCTGATCCCCCGCCCGCCCGTGGATACGTCCGGCGCGATGCGAAGCAGACCGCGCCGACCCACTGCGTCACAGTGCGGCGATGATCCGCCCGCGCGTACGCGACATTTCCAGCGCGGTTTTCAGCGGACGCATCGGATCGACAGCATCGCGCGCGGAGGACCGAGCCGCCCGCCCGTTCTACGCTGAACACTGTCCTCGGCTCCCGCCGACGGCGTGACCTCCTGCGGCGGGTGCGGTTTGCCGGTGGCGGCCTGACGCGATGCCGCGTCCGGTCAGGCCGCCCGCTCGCTCTTGCTTTCCGTCAGGATCGCGTAGATCGCCGAAGGGTCCTGCGTCGAGCGCAGCTTCGCGCAGACCGCTTCGCTGCGCAGCGTCCGCGACACGCGCGCCAGCGCCTTCAGATGCTCGGCCCCGGCCGCCTCCGGCGCGAACAGCGCGAACACCAGATCGACCGGCTGACGGTCGATCGCCTCAAAGTCGACCGCCTTTTCGAGCCGGACGAACAACCCGATCACGTGCGTCACACCGGCAAATCGCGCGTGCGGAATCGCTACGCCGCGTCCGACCCCCGTCGGCCCGAGCGCCTCGCGGTCCATCAACGCCTTGTACGCCATTTCCGACGGAAGCCCATAGACGGTCTCCGCCATCTCGGCGAGGTCCTGTAGCAACCGCTTCTTGCTGGTCGCCTTCAGCGAAGCGCGAACGGCGTCCACGCCCAGTATTTGCGAAAGCTCCATTCGGGCCCCCCCTCGCTACACAATCGCACTCACAGGGTGTTCCGGGGATCGATCCAGCCGATATTTCCGTCGTCGCGACGATAGACGACGTTGACGCCGCCATGCGCGTCGTTGCGAAAGACCAGCATCATCGCGCCGGCCAGCTCCATCTGCATCACCGCCTCGCCGACCGAAAAATAGGGCACTCGCGTCTCCATTTCCGCAACGATGATCGGCTGCAGCGTATCGGGCTCGGCGTCCTCGGCATGGTCCTCCCCGCTCGCGAGGATGTAGGACGGCGCGTCGGTCGCTTCAATCGGTATCTCGCGGTTTCGGTGATGGTCCTTCAGCCGCCGCTTGTAGCGGCGCACCTGCTTTTCCATCCGGTCCATCGCGCCCTCGAAGCAGGCGTAGATCTCGTCTGCCCGCCCCTTGGCCTGCACCGTCAGTCCGGTGGACAACTGCACCGAGCTGTCGGCGATGAACTCGTGTCGATCGCGCGAAAAGGTCACCACGGCCTCGACCGCGCGTTCGGCGTACTTGCCGACGACGTCGACGACGCGGCTCTCGACATGGGTCCGCAGCGCGTCCCCGACATCGATGTGCTTGCCACTGACCTGGATTCGCATGTCGCGCCTCACTTTTTTTACGCCGGCCCGGCGCCGGCTGTCGATCATCCGCGCCGCCCGCCTTCAAACGCGTTCCTCTGACTGTCCGTTCCGCGCGGATCACTGACACGTCACGTTCTGATGCAAAACCGTTCACATCCGGGACCGAGCGGCGTTGGAGCGTCGGCGTTCCACCGACGACGGTATGCCCATGCCTTCACGGTATTTTGCAACCGTACGCCGCGCAATATCAATCCCCTCGCCGTTCAGCACCGTCACGATTTTGTCGTCCGACAACGCGCGTCCCTCCGATTCGGACCCGATCAGATGGCGAATCCGGTCCTGGACCGCGACCGCGGAGAACGCTTCGCCCCCCGTCAGCGCCTGGATCGACGCGCTGAACAGGTACCGCAACGGGAAAACCCCCTGCACGGTGGACACGAACTTGCCCGCCGTCACCCGACTCACGGTGGACTCGTGCAGCCCCAGCGTCTCGGCGACCGTCCGCTGCGTCAGCGGCCGCAGCGCGCTCGGCCCCGCCTCGAAGAACGCCTCCTGATGGCGCGCCATGTCCCCCGTCACCCGCAGGATGGTCCGCGCCCGTTGTTCCAGCGCGCGCACCAGCCAGTTGGCCGAGGCGCTCATCTCCGAGACGAACGCCTTCGTCGCGCCGTCCGATCCGCGGGTGCGCGCGAGGTAACGGTTGTTGACCAGCACCCGCGGCAAGGTTTCGGTGTTGAGCTCGACCGCCCAGCCGCCGCCGGCGACCCGCGTCACATAGACGTCGGGCGCCGCCACCTGCACGGCGGTTTCGGAAAACCGCAGCCCGGGCTTCGGGTCGAGCGCGCGCAACTCGTCGAGCATGTCGCCGAGGTCCGCCGCATCGACGCCGCAGACCGCCCGCAGTTCCGCGTTCCGCCCGCGCCCGACCAGGTCGAGATTGTCGAGCAGGGCGCGCATCGCGGGGTCGAGACGGTCGCGCTCGCGCAGCTGCAACGCCAGGCACTCGCTCAGGGATCGGGCGCCGACCCCTGCGGGATCGCAGCTCTGGAGCAGCGCCAGCCCCCGTACGAGGTTGCGCGCCTTCAGGCGATGGCGCAGCGCGATCTCGGACAGCGGCGCCCGCAGATAGCCGTCCTCTTCCAGCTCCTCGGCCAGCAGATGCGCGGCCTCCACCGTCGCCGCGTCGGCGCGGGCGGCGCCGATCTGCGCGTGCAGATGGTCGTTCAACCCGATCGGCGCCGCGATCGCCTCGACCCAGTCCCCGAGACGCTCGCCCCCGCCGCCGCCGATGCGCGGCACGTGCGCGCCGACAGCGGGCGGCGGCGCCAGTTCCAGCAACGGGTTCCGCTCGATCTCCGCCGCGACGAATTCGGCCAGCGCCAGGTTGTTCATCTGCAGCAGCTTCAGCGCCTGCTGCAATTGCGGCGTCATCACCAGCGACTGGCTCTGACGGATCTGGATGCGCGGCGACAGCGCCATCAGCGGCGCCGCGTCCGGCGCACGACCGGTTGCTCAGATGCGAAAGCCTTCGCCAAGATAGACCCGCCGCACGTTGTCGTCGCGAACCACCTCATCCGGGGTGCCGGTCATGATCACCGACCCCGCATGCAGGATATAGGCGCGATCGACGATTTCCAGGGTTTCGCGCACGTTGTGGTCGGTGATCAGCACGCCGATGCCGCGGTCCTTCAACTGGCGGACCAGCTTGCGGATATCGACGACCGCCAGCGGATCGACGCCGGCGAACGGCTCGTCCAGCAGCACGTACTTCGGCTGGCTCGCAAGGCAGCGGGCGATCTCCACCCGCCGCCGCTCGCCGCCCGAAAGCGCCATTGCCGGGGCGCGGCTCAGATGCGTGATCGAGAACTCGCCGAGCAGTTCGTCGAGCATCTCGCGCCGTTTCTCGGGATCGTCGATCGCGACCTCGAGGATCGCGCTGATGTTGTCCGCGACGCTGAGGCCCCGAAAGACCGACGCCTCCTGCGGCAGATAGCCGATCCCGAGCTTGGCGCGGCGGTACATCGGCAGGTACGTCACGTCCGCGCCGTCCACCAGAACCGAGCCGGCGTCGGGCTGGATCAGTCCGGCGATCGCGTAAAAGCACGTCGTCTTGCCGGCGCCGTTCGGGCCGAGCAGCGCCGCCACTTCGCCGCGCCGCACCGACAGCGAGACGTCGCGCAGGATCGGCCGCCGCCGGTAGCTCTTGCCGATGTTGAGCGCCTGAAGGCCCGGCCCGCCCTCCGTCACCCGCAGGTCGGGGACTGGGTTCATTCGCTCGGGCTGGGGGTGAAGATCGTCTGCACCCGCCCCTCGAGCATGCCGGTGCCCGCCGCAAGGTCGATGCGCAGCTTCTCGCTCGACAACGCGTTCTGGCCCTGGGTCAGCAGCACGTCGCCCTCCATCTCGACGATACCGGTGCTCACGACATAGCTCGCACGCGCGGACTCGGCATTTTCGGTCCCGTTGCTTAGCGTCACGTTGCCGCTCGCGAGCATCCGCTCGATTGCGCCCGGTCCGCCATCCGCGGCGGCGTCGCCGGTCGAGGCGTAAAACACCTCCAGCCGGTCCGCCGCCATCCGCAGCGCGCCCTGTCCGACGACGACCGTTCCGTCGAAGACGGCCGTGCCCGCCGCCTGGTCCAGCGCCAGCGCATCCGACGTGATCTCGATCGGCAACGTGTTGTCGTGCTCGAACTCGCCGAACGGAACCGTCGCCCCCTGCGCCGCTCCCTGGCCCGCCGCGCCGAGCAGGATCAGCGCCGACAGACCGATGGCGCGCATGATGGCTCCTCAATTGTTCTCCGCTGCGGGATCGTATACCAGCCGAACGGCATCTTCGAACAAAAACATCCGCGCGCCGCCCGGGTTGACCGGCCCCGAGACCGTCAGGCGTCCGGACGCGATGCGCCCCATCGGCCCCCCGCCCCGGATCGCGCCCGTCGCCGTCAGGCCGCCGACCTTCAGATCGACATCAACCTGCTCCGCGCCGAACGAGTAGCCGTCCGCCGTGACCAACCGCACCGCGCCCCGCAACGTCATTCGCTGCGTCCCGAGATCGAGATCCCCGGTCTCGGCGCGCAGATCGACCCCTTGCCCGTCGGCGAAATCTATCCGTCCCGCGAGCGTGTCGATCACCGCCCGCGTCGGCGGCGCCGCGTCGGGCACGACCGCCGCCGCCGTGAACCGGAACCGGTCGAGCGCCTCGGTGACGCCCGAGAACACCGGCGCCGTCACCCGCATCCCTTGCCCGAGCGCCGCGAGATCGCCGGGCGAAAACGCCAGATCCCCGGTCGCGCGCTCGTCGTCCGAGACGAGAAACAGCGCCGCCAGCATCGCCAGCGCCACCAGCGGCAGGCCGACCTTGAGGACCGACACGGCGCGCGAATAGAGGCCCAACCCCGTCGCCATCCGCTAACGCTCCGCCTTGACGCCTCGACCGGTGCAAAGTGGCCCCGGAGCGGGCGTTTGGCAAGATCGGGCGCCCGCCCGCGCCCGGCGCCGATCATCCCGGACGACAGACTTTCGGGGAGGCGGCCCAGCCGGAGATCCCGACCCGCAGGGCGTCCGGCGGAAACTCCGATCCGGCGAATAATTGATGCTGGCTAACCCGGAGCAGTGTCGCAAAGCAGGGACACCACAAATCTCGGCGACCTCATTTCGTTCAGAAACAATGGTTTACCCATGTCGCACACGCGGACATTCGCGGTCAGACCACCCCGGCCCGAAGGCAGTCGTGTACGTGCAGGATGCCTGCGGGCCGCTCTGGCGCCTTCCGCTCGGTCGCAAACAACGTCGTGATCTTCGCCGCGTTCATGATCCCCAGCGCCTCGGAGGCCAGCGCCCCTGTCGGGATCGTGCGGGGCTCCTTCGTCATCACGTCCGCCACCCGCCGCTCCAGCAGGCCCGCCATGTTCCGCCGCAGGTCGCCATCGGTCACGACGCCGACCAGCGCGCCCTCCTCGACCACGCCGACGACGCCGAACCCCTTCTGCGTCATCACGAGCAGCGCGTCCGCCATCGTCGCGCCCACCGCGATGAGCGGCGTCTCGTCCCCCGAATGCATCAGCTGACCCACCGTCGCCAGCCGGGCCCCCAGCCGCCCGCCCGGATGAAACTCGCGGAAGTCCTCGGGCGTGAACTGGCGGTGCTCCATCAACGCCACCGCCAGCGCATCCCCGAGCGCGAGCGTCATCGTCGTCGAGGTCGTCGGCGCCAGCCCCGCGACCCCTGCCTCCGCCGCGGCGGGCAGCAGGATGGCGATGTCCGACGCCTTCAGCAGCGTGCTGTCAGCGCGCCCCGCGACCCCGATCAGCGGAATGCCGAACCGCCGAGAATAGGCGATCAGATCGGCCAGCTCCGGCGTCTCGCCCGAGTTCGACAGCAGGATCACCACGTCGTCCCGGGTGATCATCCCCAGGTCGCCGTGGCTTGCTTCCGCCGGATGCACGAACAGCGCCGGCGTCCCCGTCGAGGCCAGCGTCGCCGCGATCTTGCGCGCGACGTGCCCGGACTTGCCCATTCCGGACACGATCACCCGGCCACGCGCCCGCAACACGCAGGCCGCAGCGGCTGCGAACTCGCCGTCGAGCACCTCGCCGAGCAGCCGCAACCCCTCGGCCTCGACCGCGATCACCCGCTTGCCCGCGGCGACGAACCCCGCCGCCTCCGCCGCCTCAGGAATGGGCGAAGACATCGACCTCGTCCCACCCGGCCAGATCCAGCTCCGCCCGGTACGGCAGGAACCCGAAGCACGCCGCGCCGAGCGCCGCCCGCCCCTCACGGATCAGCCGCGCATCCAGCACGTCGCGCAGCCGGTGCAAGTACAGCACGTCGGACGCCGCATACTCGAGCTGCGCCGCGCTCAGCGTCGCCGCGCCCCAGTCGCTCGACTGCTGGAGCTTCGAGATGTCGACCTCCAGCATCTCGCGCAAAAGGTCCTTCAACCCGTGCCGGTCGGTATAGGTCCGCACCAGCTTCGACGCGATCTTCGTGCAATAGACCGGCGCCGTCAGCACCCCGAACCGATGCCTGAGCACCGCGATATCGAACCGCCCGAAGTGGAACAGCTTCAGCACGGCCGGATCGCCCAGCATCCGGCACAGGTTCGGCGCATCGGTCCGCCCCGGCGACACCTGAACCATGTGCGCGTCGCCGTCGCCGCCCGACATCTGCACCAGACACAGCCGGTCCCTCGCGGGAACGAGCCCCATTGTCTCGCAATCGATCGCAACCACCGGTCCCAGATCGAGCCCGTCCGGCAGATCGCCTCGGTAGAGATGATTGGCCATGGCCGCCCCCGATACCTTGCCCCCGCCCGTCTCCGGCGGGCCGCGCCTGACGCCGAGGGAACTGGTGCCCAGGAGAGGACTCGAACCTCCACGACCTTTCAGTCACTGGCACCTGAAGCCAGCGCGTCTACCATTCCGCCACCTGGGCAGGCGCCGATCCGCGCGAGATATAGCCGGGTAGGCGTGGTGTCAACGGCAGGAGCGCGCCACAACACAGCCGTGCGAAGCCTGATGCATCCGCTTGAAGCGCATGGGACGCACGGAACACTAAACAGGCGCTGGCGCGGCCCCATTCCCGGATGTCAGCCGTTCGACCCTCAACTGACGTTTGCGCCCCGGAGCATTCGAACGTTCGCGCGGACCTTGCGCCACTGTTCCGCCTCGTCGTGCGCGCCCCGAGCGGCGCAGTCCTTGGCTTTCTGCGCGGCCTCGTACTCCGCCTTGTCGCCGCTCGCGGCCAGCAGCCGGTGCGCGTAGTCGTCGATCTGAGAGGTCGCGTTCATGATGATCTCCATCGGATATGGCCGGAGAGGTACGATAGCATGGAAAAGGGGGAAAGGGCGCCCCGTCGCGACATTCGCCCGACCACGTCCCCGCCGGGCGATCCGGCGCCCTTGACCCCACCTTCCGGCCGTCGCGCGCGTCGGTCCCGTGAGGCCAGTCAGCCCCCGTTGCGGCGGGGATTCGGGTGCTTCTCGGCTGCAAGGGCGGCCCGATGCTCGCGACGTCGATCGGCGGTCTGTGGATCCTTCCCATCGAATTGCGCCGCGGGTATTGGGCAGCGGAGGAGTCGCCATGAGCCGTCGCCCACCCCTGCTGTTTCTTTGCGGCGGCGTCGCCGGACCACAAGTCTGGACCCGATTCGTTGCGCCGTGGTTCGCCCGACGCGGATACCGGGTTGCCGTCCCCCGCTTGCCGGCGTTTGCCAAGCGACCCGCGCGGATCCGCGATTACGTGAGGACCGCGCGCGAGGCGGCGGCGGATCTCGGCGAGCGGCCCGTCGCGATCGGGCATTCGCTCGGCGGGTTCGTGGCGCAGCATCTCGCCGCGGAGGGGCGTCTCGCCGGAGCGGTGCTCGTTGCGTCGCCGGAGCCGACGGGACTGGGAGCGACGCTCTGGCGGCTGTCAAGCGGGGGTCCCGAGGCGCTGGCGGCGCTGCTGGTGGCCCAGGCGGGCGGCGGGCCGCTGCTCGGACCCGCCGCGGTTCGGCGGATCCTGTTCAGCGAAGACACGCCCGAGGATTGGGTCACGGCCGTGGCGCCGGTTCCGCGGCCGGAGAGTGCGGCGGCGCTGCTCGACGCGACGACGTGTGACCTGCCGTTCTGGCCGACGGCGCGTCTGACCCCGATGCTGGCGGTTCAGGGCGACCGCGACGCACTCGTGCCGATCAGTGACCTCTGGGCGCTCGCGGCGATCTGCTGCGCGGAAATGCACGTGATGCGGGGCCGCGGTCATCGGCTGCCGATCGATCCCGCATGGCGGAGCCTTGCCTGGCGGATCAACGCCTGGTTGAGCGAGCGCGCGATCGGACTGGAGCGACGCGCCCGCCCGGCATGCGTCGGGGCGGCGCGGTGACCGCTTTGCGGGTGCTGCTGACCGGAGGCGCGGGCTACGTCGGCAGCCATGTTCTGGTGGAATTGCTTCAGGCCGGCTATTCGGTGACGGTGCTCGACAATCTCGTGACGGGCGATGAGGCGATGCTGGCCGCCGTGCGGTCCTTGACCGGGCGTGACTTCGCATTCCGGCGGATCGATATTTGCGACGCGGCGGCGACCAGCGCCACAATCGCGGTCGCGGCCCCCGACGCGGCGATCCACTGCGCCGGGCTGAAATCGCCGTCCGAGTCGTTTCTCCGCCCGCAGGACTACCACGACGTCAACGTCACCGGCACGCGCCGGCTTCTCGACGCACTTGCGGCCGTCGGCTGCCGTCGGCTCGTTTTTTCGTCGAGCGCCGCGATCTACGGGCCACCCGAGCGCCTGCCGATCCCCGAGGACCATCCGCTGCGACCCGCGACGCCGTATGGTGCTACGAAGCGCGCGGCGGAAACGGCGCTGCGGGATGCGGCGCATGATCGGCGGTGGTCGGTGGCGATGCTGCGTTACTTCAATCCGGCGGGCGCCCATGAAAGCGGGCTGATCGGCGAAGCGCCGAAGGCCGCGCCGGCAAATCGGATGCCCAACCTCGTGGCGGTCGCCACGGGCGAGCGGGCGACGCTTACCGTGTACGGGGCCGACTGGCCGACCCCGGACGGCACTGGCGTCCGCGACTACCTCCACGTCGTCGATCTGGCGCGGGCGCATCTCGCGGCGCTCGACTGGACCGGACGTGCTACGGGCGCGCGGGCGTTCAATCTCGGAACCGGGCTTGGCGTATCGGTGCGCGAACTGGCGACGGCGCTGGCGGCCGCCAGCGGTCGGGCGGTGCCGCTCGAAATCGCGCCGCGCCGGATCGGCGACGTCGCCAGCGCCTTTGCCGACGTGACCCTCGCGGCGAACGTGCTCGGATGGCGGACCGAGCGAGGCGTGGCCGAAATCTGCGCGTCGGCCTGGGCGTGGCGGATGCGCAACTTAGGCAGGGCCGATCCTCCCGTTTCGGCTGAAACGCCCTCGTCTCCGGCGGGAATTGCCGGTACATGACCCCGCGTTGAGTTCAACACGGGGGCGCCCTCGACGCGATGGACGGGTTCGAGGGGACGGCAATTTCAGGTTTAACCCTGCCGGCGCTCGTCGGCTTCGTGGTCTGCCTTGCGTGTTGCCTCGGCATCGTCGCGACCGGCCGGTGGCATGGACGCTTCAGTCATGACGGCGTGCACGGCGTGCAGAAATTTCACAAGCACCCGGTGCCGCGCATCGGCGGCGTCGCGATCGTTCTGGCGTACCTCGCCGTCTGGCCGGTCCTCGGGCCCGACCTTCGCGAGATCTGGGGCGTCATCGGGCTGGCCGGACTGCCGGCCTTCGCGGCGGGCCTCGCCGAGGACATGACCAAGCGCGTCGGCATAAGGGCGCGGTTGCTGACGACGATGGCCGCGGGCGTGCTGTTCGCGCTGCTCACCGGCTATGTGATGGACGACGTCGACCTGCCGGGCGTGGACTGGCTGCTGTCGTTCCATCTGGTCGCGCTGCTGTTCACCGGCTTCGCGATGGGCGGCGTCGCGAACGCGATAAACATCATCGACGGTTTCAACGGACTGGCGGCCGGGGCGCTGCTGATCATGTTGGCGACATTCGCCTTTGTCGCGTATCAGGTCGGCGATACGCTCGTGGCGTCGCTCGCGGTCGTTTACGCGGCGCTGGTGCTGGGGTTCTTCGTCTTGAACTTCCCGTTCGGGCGGATCTTTCTCGGCGATGGCGGCGCCTATTTCTGCGGCTTCCTGCTGGCCTCGCTCGGCGTGCTGCTGCCGGCGCGCAACGCCGAGATCTCGGCGTGGTGCGCGATCCTGATCTGCGGCTATCCGGTGATCGAGACGCTCGCGTCGATCCGGCGCAAGGCCCGGCGCGAGGGTCACAGCATCGGCCTGCCGGACCGGGTTCACTTTCACATGCTGGCGCATCGCTATTTCGCCCGGCGCATCGTCCGGCGCGGCCCCGTCCACCTGCGCAACCCCGCTACGGCGGTCGTCACGTGGGCGATGCCGCTGATCACCGCCGGTTTCGTCGTGCTGAGCTACGACAGCACGGTGCTGAGCGCGATTTTCTTCTTCGTGACCGCCGGGATCTACGGACTGGTCTACCGGATCATGTCGCTCAACGCCCCGCGGCTCTCGTTGCGCCGGCCGCGCCCGTCCTAGGCGGTCGGACGCCTCCGGGCGAGGTCTGACGGAACATAAAAAACAAGGCGGCAAGGCCACCGCTCGCACCGCGGCCTTGCGGGATTTGAACGTCGCGCGACATCGCGGATTCGAGGGACGGAACGCGACAGCCGCCCTCGAGACCGAAGAACAGCGGGAAGCTCGTGGTGAAGGCTTCCTCGCCCATGCTGGCGCGCAGGGTCACGCTGAAAGCAAGCGACAGCAACAGGCCCAGCATCGCCGTAGTCGGGATGAAGGCCGTGTAGAACCCGCGGCGGCCGCGCGGGCGCGTGGTCGGCCACGGAGACCACCGCGCCGCCATACTCGCCGCCAAGCGCCAGACCCTGCAGCATCCGCAAGGCGATGAGCGACACCGGCGCCAGCCAGCCGGTCGCCTCGTGGCTCAGCAGCAGGCCGACGAGGAAGGTCGAGAGCCCCGTGATGACGATGGTGATCAGGAAGGTCAACGTGCGGCCGACGAGATCGCCGAGGCGGCCGAACACGATCGCGCCGAAGGGGCGAACGAGGAAGCCCGCCGCGAAGGCGAGCAGGGCGAAGATCGCCTGCGCGCTCGGATCGAATACCGAGAAGAATTGTCGCCCGATGATGACGGCCAGCATGCCGTAGAGTGCAAAGTCGTACCACTCGAAGATCGTTCCCAGCGACGAGGCGAGATTGATCTTGTTCTGCTGCCGCGTCATCGGTCGTGCACGTCCCCCTCGTCCAGTCCGACGTTCGCCGCCATTTTTCGTCACCCCGCTTTTGATGCGCGCAATTTTCAGCGCCAAGCAGAACCGTACCCCATCCCACCGTTCAATCTCTGCTGCGGCGTTCGGTCAGCGCTTTTGTCGGGGGGAGTCTGCGGCTCCGTCGGGGGCGGCCTTTTCGGGGGCGGCGGGCGAGGGAACTGTTGTGCCCCGCGTCAATTGTGCATATTCGACCAAAAAGAGCAGGCGGCGGGCAAAATGCGTCAGAGTGATATCGGTGTGCTGCACGTCGGCGTGATCATGGACGGCAACGGACGTTGGGCTGAAAGCCGGGGTCTGAATCGCCTTGTCGGCCATTCCCGCGGGGCGCGGCGCGTGACGGAGATCGTCGAAGCCTGCCCCGATCTCGGAGTCACGCATCTGACGCTCTACGCATTCTCGACCGAGAACTGGCGCCGCCCTCTCGCCGAGGTCGAGGGTTTGATGCGAATCTTCCGCACCTACATCGCGCGCAAGATGCAGGGCCTCGCGGAGCACGACGTGCGGGTCCGGTTCATCGGGATGCGGCACAGAGTTCCCGCGCGCCTTCGCCGCTTGATGGATGCGCTCGAAACCCGGACCGAGACCTGCCGCGGCCTCAACCTGTCCATCGCGATCGACTACGGCGGCCGGGACGAGCTGACCCGCGCCGTGCAGTCGATCGCCGGGCGTGTTTCGGTCGGCGAGATCGAGCCCGAAGCGATCACGTCGAGCACGATGTCCTCCGCGCTCGACACCTGCGCGCTTCCCGACCCGGACTTGATCATCCGCACGTCGGGCGAGCGCCGCGTATCTAATTTTCTGCTTTGGCAGGGGGTCTACGCCGAGTACGACTTTCCTTTGGTCGCCTGGCCGGATTTCACCGTGGCCGAGTTCGGCCAGGCCCTCGCCGGCTTTCACAACCGCAAGCGCCGTTTCGGCGGCGTCGAACTACCCACGCCGCTCACGGCCGGCAAACTCGGTCAATGAGTCGTTAGGCTCTGGCGCGCATGTTCGCCGATGCGCCGGCGACCACAGCGGCGTGACTGCGAAACTCCGGGCATGGACGACATCGGCGGTGAAGCGCTCGTCGCGGCAGGCGACCGGATCAGGCGTTGAATCGCGTTTGTGTCTCGAGGATAGCTGTCGTATTTAGACGATCGAGGAACTGGTCCCGGTCGCATTCTGGAGAGAGCCGTTGATCCGAGGTAAGTTGTTCGATATTGCTGGCGACAACAAGGAATTCTACTACGACGTCGACTCGGTTGAATTACATTCGTTCTCCGCAGAGAAAATGGTTCTGCGCGGTACGATCACCAGCGGTGACTTCGAAGGACACAACGTCCGTCTCGAGATGTTCGGCAAGTTTGACGTCGACGGCCATCGCGGCCGGATCACCGAGGAACGACAGGTCGTCTCGGGGGAGGTTCACTCGATCGTCGCGTTCGACGATCCGGTCCGGCTACACCGATACGAGGATGATTTCTACGCTGCGGCGCACGACGGCTTCCGTTTCGTCGGAAATCGCTTCAGGAACGAGTTCGCCGGCCAGGACGGCGACGACCGTTTGTCCGGGTCCGGAGGGCGGGACGTCCTTGCCGGGGCTGGCGGCGACGACCGCCTTTATGGCGGGTCGGGCGACGACACGCTCGACGGCGATGCCGGCGACGATAGGCTCGATGGCGGCTCCGGCCACGATTTCCTCGACGGCGGCAAGGGCGCGGACACGCTGTCCGGCGACGGGGGCGTGGATTTCTTCCTGTTCGCCAAGGTGTCGCACAGCGGGCGGGGCAGGGACCGCGACGTGATTACGGACTTCGTTCCGGGCGACGACACGATCGGGCTGTCGGCGATAGACGCCGACATGAACCGGGTCGGCGACCAGCACTTTCGTTTCATCGGCGATGATCAGTTCTCGGATCGGGCCGGTGAACTGCGCTACAGGAACGGAATTATCTCCGGCGATATCAATGGCGACGGTCGCAGGGACTTCGAGATCGAGATCCGCAGTGATCCTGACCTGACTGCTGACGATTTCATGCTGTGATCGCCTTTTGACGGCGACGGCTAAAGGGAATTCGAGATCGCAATCGCCAATTGTGCGATCCTGTCTCGTGAAGATTCCCTGCTGGAGCGCGACCCGCTCACGTCCCGCGATACGGCTCGACGAATTGCAGCGCCATGTCCCAGGGGAAGAAAATCCACGTGTCCTGGCTCACCTCGGTGATGTAGGTATCGACCTGCGCGCGCCCCTGGGGCTTGGCGTAGACCGTAGCGAAATGCGCCCGCGGGTAATGACGGCGCACCAATTCGAGCGTCTTGCCGGTGTCTACAAGGTCATCGACGATCAGCACCCCGGCGCCGTCGCCCATCAACGCGGCGTCCGGGGCCTTCAGCACCTGCGCCTCGGTCTGCAGTTGCCAGTCGTAGGATTTCACCGAGATCGTGTCCACCAGCCGGATGTCGAGTTCGCGAGCGACGATCATCGCCGGAGCCATCCCGCCCCGCGTGATCGCCACGACAGCCCGCCAGGCCCCGTCGTCCGGCCCCTGCTTGTCGAGCCGCCAGGCCAGCGCCCGGCTGTCGCGGTGGATCTGGTCCCAGCTGACGTGAAAGCCCTTCTCGTGCGGCAGCCGCTCGGACATCGTCAGGCCTCCTTGCGCCCGGTGACGACGTCGATGTCCGGCGCATCCTCGGCTTTCATGCCGACCACGTGATAGCCGGCGTCGACGTGGTGGTTTTCGCCCGTCACGCCCGAGGACAGATCGGACAGCAGATACATCGCCGATTTGCCGACATCCGATTGCGTGACGTTGCGGCGCAGCGGCGCGTTCAGCTCGTTCCACTTCAGGATATAGCGAAAATCGCCGATGCCGGACGCAGCCAGCGTCTTGATCGGGCCGGCGGACAGCGCGTTGACCCGGATGCCGTCCGGGCCGAGATCCATCGCCATGTACTTGACGCTCGCCTCCAGCGCCGCCTTGGCCACGCCCATGACGTTGTAGTGAGGCATCACCTTTTCCGCGCCGTAATAGGTCAGCGTCAGGCAGGCGCCCCCCTTCGTCATCAGTTTCGCCGCCCGCTGCACCGCCGCGGTAAAGGAATAGACCGAGATCAGCATCGTCTTGGTGAAGTTCGCCGCCGTCGTCATCTCGACGTAGCGGCCGCGCAACTCGCCCTTGTCGGAGAAACCGATGGCGTGCACGAGAAAGTCGAGCCCGCCCCAGCGATCGGTCAGAGCGGCGAACACCGCGTCCATCGAGGCTTCGTCGGTCACGTCGCAAGGCAGCACGATCTCCGAGCCCACCGACGCGGCGAGCGGCGCCACCCGTTTGCCCAGCGCGTCGCCCTGATATGTGAAGGCGAGCTCGGCGCCCTGCTCATGGCAGGCCTGCGCGATACCCCAGGCGATCGACTTGTCGTTCGCGACCCCCATGATCAGGCCGCGTTTCCCGGTCATCAGGCCCATGGTTTCGCGCCCCGCTCGTGCTCTGAGCGCCGGTCTATTGGAAAGGACCGGGCGCTTCAAGGATCACGGCCGGTCGAGCGCTGGGCGCCACGGATAGCGTGACAGCCACCTGATCCTCGAGCTTGATCGGGAAATCACCAACCATCCGGCTGATCAGGCCTTCGACACACAGCGTCATGTCCCGGCGACACTGCGCCCCCGAAGGCGCTCGACCGCGCGCACATGCTCGGTGACGACTTCGCCGTCCTCGAGGCTCAGGCCCTCGGCCTCCCGTTTCTTGTGGTCCCACAGAACCATCCAGCCGTCAGGCGTCACGCGGCAATCCCGGAACTGGCGGGCGGCAACCGCGCCATTGCCCAACGAGAGCCCGGAGTGTCGCCCTGCGTCCGTTAGGGTCGGTCGTTCCGCCGCGCCATTGACATCGTGACGCCGAACTTCCAAATACCATCCACACAGATTGTAAAGGGAGGGCAAACAATGAAACGCGACGTGCCGGACCTACGGCCGCGACCGGTCGACAGCGAGAAGATCACGATCAATCTCGGATACGTCGATCTCGGTCAGATCGAACTGCTCGTTGCGGAAGGCTTCTATTCCAACCGCACCGATTTCATCCGCACCGCCATCCGTAACCAGATCGAGCGCCACGGCGACGCGGTGCGCAAATCGACGGCCCGACGCAACTTCGAACTGGGCCTCCGCCATATCACCCGCCCGGAACTCGAGGCGGCGCGCGACTGCGGCCAGGCGCTCGACATCCGCGTGCTCGGCCTCGCCAGCATCGCCGACGACGTGACGCCGGACCTTGCGCGGCAGGGCATCGCCTCGATCAGCGTTCTCGGCGCGCTCCAGGCCAGCGCGCCCGTCAAGGCCGCGCTCGCCGACCGCATGACTTGACCGGGCCGCAGCAGCCCCAAATGATCCACGAGAGGCAGACCAAATGAACAACGATTTTTCAGCGCGAATGGCCGAGGCCACCAACATGACCCGGATGGGCAAACTGGCGGAGGCGACGTCGCTGATCCAGCGGCTGCTGAAAGGCGGAACGGCCGATTCCGCGCCCGCGCCGGACCGCGCCCCCGACATCGAGGTCACGCCGCCGCGCGCCGAAGCGAAACCGCGAAAGGGGCTGCGCGAAACGCTGCGCCGCCTCGCCGAGCGCGCCCGCGCCGTCGACATCCTCGATCCCTTCCCTGTCCCGGTCACGAAGGGGGCGCGTTTTGAAACCGCCACGCACCGGTCCGCAGCCGGCGCCCGCGACTACAAACTCTATGTGCCGGCGAACCGCCCGGCCGGTTCGCTTCCGCTGGTGGTCATGCTGCACGGCTGCACGCAGAACCCCGACGATTTCGCCCGCGGCACCGCGATGAACGCGCTCGCCGAGGAGTTCGGCGTGCTCGTCGCCTGGCCGGCCCAGCCCGCCGCGGCCAACCAGAACGGCTGCTGGAACTGGTTCCGCGCCGAGGACCAGTGC
>JBBRUZ010000008.1:0-38347 GCA_038247355.1 Rhodobacterales bacterium | reverse complement strand
GCGACCTTCGCCTTGAATGCCGGACCGTGGTTCCGGCGTGGTCGTTTCGTCATGGTCGCTCCTCGTTCTCGGCACTCTTCTTGCCGATTTCGAGCGGCCTCACCACTCAACGCACCTGTTCAGATTTCCCAAGCCACCTCTATCTTCATCGCCGGCAACCTGCCGAACGTCACCGAGATCGCGCCGCTGCTGATCGTGATCCGGCTCGAGGAGTTCGACTACAACGGGGCTGTGGCCATCGCGCTGGCGATGCTGTCGATCTCGTTCGTGATGCTTCTCGCGATCAATCTCGTCCAGGTCTGGAGCCGCAGGAGGATCGGGGATGCGTGACGAGCGCTCCGCTGCTCGCATGAGGACGTCGCAGGAAGTTGCCTATTTAAAAGTGCAAGGGGCGGCCGAGCATCGAGGCGCCTGTCCGGTCCGGAATTGGAGTAACGCCCATGTCTGAGTTCGCCGCGTCCCATCCCGCCCATCTGTTCCGCCCCGCGACCACCGAGCCCGCCACCGTGCGCCGCGCGCTGATCGGCGGCGTCGTCGCGGTGCTCGGCGTCACGCTGTTCGCGCCGCTGATCGCGGTCTTTGCGGCGGCGTTCACCGACGGCGTCGGCGCCGCCGCCGCGTCGCTCGCCAACCGCGACGCGCAGGCCGCGATCCGGCTTACGCTGCTGACCGCGGCCATCGCCGTGCCGCTCAACGCGATCTTCGGCGTTGCGGCGGCCTGGGCGATTGCGAAATTCGATTTTCGCGGCAAGGCGTTCCTGATCACGCTCATCGATCTGCCGTTTTCGGTCTCGCCGGTGGTGGCGGGGTTGTGCCTCGTGCCGATGTTCGGGTCGAACGCGGCGCTCGGGGCCTGGCTGGTCGCGAACGGCCTGCAGGTGGTCTTCGCCGTGCCCGGCATCGTGCTCGCGACGATGTTCGTGACCTTCCCGTTCGTCGCCCGCGAACTGATCCCGATCATGCAGGAGCAGGGGCGGGCGGAGGAGGAGGCGGCGCTGACGCTCGGGGCCTCGGGCTGGCGCACGTTTAGCACCGTGACGCTGCCCAACATCCGCTGGGCGCTGCTTTACGGCGTGCTGCTGTGCAACGCGCGGGCGATGGGCGAGTTCGGGGCGGTCGCCGTCGTCTCGGGCAAGATCCGCGGCGAGACCACGACAATTCCGCTGATGATCGAGATGTTCTACAACGAGTATCTGTCGGTCGCGGCCTTCACGATGGCGGCTTTGCTCGCATTGCTCGCACTGCTGACGCTGACGCTGAAATCGGCACTCGAATGGCGCTACGCCGAGCAGCTCGCCGCCACCCGGCGCCGTTGACCGCGCGCCTTCGATCCACTCCCCCGTCCAACCCGCAGAGGACCGCAACATGCAGATCGAAATCGAGGAGCTCGCCAAGGAGTTCGGCCCGACCACGGCGCTCCATCCCGTCAGCCTGTCGATCCCGTCGGGCGCGCTGATCGCGTTGCTCGGGCCGTCGGGCTCGGGCAAGACCACGCTGCTGCGCATTCTCGGCGGGCTCGAGTTCCCGACGCAGGGCCGGGTGCTCTTTGACGCCGAGGACGCGACCGGGCTGTCGGTGCAGGAGCGCCGCGCCGGGTTCGTGTTCCAGCACTACGCGCTGTTTAGGCACATGACGGTGTTCGAGAACATCGCTTACGGCCTGCGCGCCCGGCCGAGAAAATCCCGGCCCACCGGTCCCGAGATCGACCGTCGGGTGAACAAGCTGCTCGCGATGATCCAGCTTCCCGACATCGGCCGGCGCTATCCGGCGCAGCTGTCGGGCGGCCAGCGCCAGCGCGTGGCGCTCGCCCGCGCGCTCGCCATCGAGCCGCGGATGCTGATGCTCGACGAGCCTTTCGGCGCGCTCGACGCGCGCGTGCGCAAGGAGTTGCGCGGTGGCCTGCGCGAGGTCCACGACCAGACCGGGCTGACCACGATCTTCGTCACGCATGACCAGGACGAGGCGATGGAGCTCGCCGATCTCGTTGTGGTGATGTCGATGGGACGGATCGAACAGGTGGGCTCGCCGCAGGATGTCCGCGCCCGGCCGGCGACGAAGTTCGTGCGCGAGTTCGTCGCGGCCTGAGCGTTGCGCGGCGAGACGAGCCGCGTCTAGCGGCCTGCCGGCGCCGCCGCTATGCCGGCGGCGTGCTCGACGTTCGGACGCATCCATCCTTTCGGACCCCGGTCGAAGCGCACCGCCGCCGCCGGCTCGAACACCGCCGTCTCGGCGCGCGCGACGAAACGCGTGACGGTGACGGCGCCGGTCTCCAGCGTCAGCAGGTTGAAGTCGTTCTCTTCGCCGCGCAGCCGGGTCGAGAGGCCGGTGCCGGCCTGGATCTGGAGGATGGCGCCGCCGGGGCCGCGCCGCGCCGCGAACGGTTCGGCGCGCCAGGTGTGAAGATGGCCCGACAGCACGATGTCGGCGCCGCATTCCAAAAACGCGTCGATCGCGCGCGACGCGCCGTGCATCAGCGCCTTGTCGACATCGGGAAGCTGCTCGAACGGATGATGTGCGACGATTATGCGGGTCAGGCCGTCGCGCTCGGCGCCCAGGGCCGCGCAGGCCCGACGAACGACGCGCGAGGGCAACCGGCCGCGTTGCCAGCTCAGCGGATTGACGGTGTTGAGGCCAAGGACGACCATCGCCTCGTCGCGGTAGCAGGGCTCGACGATCGATCCGATCCAGCGGCGATACCGGCCGAAAGGCCTGAAAAGCCGAACCGGCAGATTGTCGAGCGGGACGTCGTGGTTGCCCGGCACCACCAGACGAGGCGCGTCGATCCGGTCGAGAAAGGCGCGCGCCGCCTCGAACTGCCAAGTGCGCGCGCGCTGCGTCAGATCGCCCGAGACCGCCACGAGATCGGGGGCCTGGGCGTTGACTGCCGTGATCAGCGGCTCAAGCAGTTCGTGGCGCGTGCGGCCGAAATGCAGGTCCGAAAGATGCACGACGCGGCGCGAGCGGCCCATTCAGGCGTTCGCGGCCGGTAAGATGACGTTCAGCGCGTCGCGGCGCAGTTCGAAGCGGAAGGGCGACGCCATCTTTTCGCGCTCCCCGTCGCAAGCCACGGTCATCCGGGAGCGCGCCGTCTCGACGAGGATGTCGCGGCCGTGAACCAATTCGAAATCCCGGCCCGGCGCCATCGTGCGGAGTGCGAGCCGGATCGCATAACGAAGGAGCTGCCAACGGCTGCAATCGGGGGCGATGAACAGCGCGAACCGGCCCTCCCGGATGCCTTCCGCGCCGTCGACGCCGATCTCCTCCAGTTGGGCCGGGTTTTTGGCGATGAACACGAGCGGCGTGCGGACGCGCCGCACCGCGCCGTCGACCGTCACCTTCAGGGCCAGCGGCGCGCGGAAACCCGCCAGCGTAAGCAGTACCGAGCCGTGCGCCGCGATCCGGCTGCGGCCCCAGCGATTGTAGATGTTCTCGCGGTTCTGCAGGATCGTCGGGTAAAGCCCGAGGCTGGCGTTGTTGAGGAAGGCGTGGCCGTTGACGTAGCCGATGTCCCACGGCGTCGGCGCCCCGTCGATGAGCACGCGGACCGCCGCGCCGAGGTCGTCGGGAAGACCGATCGAGCGCGCAAAATAGTTGAACGTGCCGAGCGGCAGCACGCCAAGGTGCGCGGACGATCCGGCGACCGCGGCGGCGACCGCGCGGATCGTGCCGTCGCCCCCGGCCGCGACGACGATGGGAAAGCCGTCGGCGACCGCCCGTCGCGCCGCACCCGCGATGTCGCCGCCCGATGCTACGATGCGCAACTCGAACCTGCCGGGATGTTCGGCGAAATGCCGCTTCATCGCCTCGATCGTCACGTCGCCGCCCTGCTTGCCCGACCCGGGATTCCTGATCACGCAGATATCGGCGGTTCGGTTCGCCGCGAGCCCGGACGCGCTTGGGTGCGGGGTGAACTCGGACGCGCGTTCGGGAGAGTTCATCGCCGTTTCCTGATCCGGGGGGTGTCGCCTCGCGCGAGACAATGCGCCGAGCCGCCTCCGGTTCCAAGTCTCGACGTCGCCGGCCGCGCGGTCCGGATGCTTCAGAGCGCTTCGGCCTCCTTCAGCGCCGCGGCGCAGCCCGCTTCGTCGCCCGCAGCGATGGCGGCACGGGCGCGCGCCAAGGCATCGGTTCGGGCGGGGTCGCCGCCTCCGGCAATCTGCGCGGCGGTCTCCCCGCCCTCTTGCTGGGCCTGGGCATCCTGCGCCGACATGGCGACATCCGCCCCCGCTGCGGCGTCGTCCTCGTCCGATGCGAGCGGGGCGAGCGAGCCGTCCTTTGCAATGCCGTCGGTCCCGGCGGGATCGGAGGACGCCGCTTCGAAGCCGCCATCCGCGGGCTCCGTCGCACCCGTCGAAGTGGAGGCGTCGGCCTCGGACTGAAGCGGGGCGAGCGAGCCGTCCTTTGCTATGCCTTCTCTGGCGGCGGCGCCTGCCGTGCCGCCTTCCATCGCGGCGAGATCTTCGGCACAGTCGGCGGAAGCGGCGGCGGCGCTCAACGCGAGCAGGGCGCATCCGGCCAAGAGGGTGACGTAACGGTTCATCTCGATATTCCTTTCATATCTGGACTTTGGTTGCGCAGCTCGGGGCGCAACGCAGATTGCTGCGAAGAGCGTGGGGCGGACGGGGAAGAGACCGGCCAATCCGTGGCCAGGGGGGAAACCGGAAAAACCGACCCTGAGTCTCATGCCGTCGGGTCCGGTTGACACGTCCCACGCCGTTCGCGAGATCAATCATCGAACGCGCGAATGGTTCCGCGACACCGCGCCCGGCGAAGGCGCGCACGGAACTGGTTGCAGCGCACTGGAACCCGGCTACGCATCATGCGTTGTCTTCATGCGGTTTCGGGCGATCTGCCTGACTACCGCTCTGGACATCCCGCGGGAGGATTGCGCCATGGCTGCGAGACCAATCTGGAAAGGCCAGCTGCGCCTGTCGCTGGTGTCGATCCCGGTCGAACTGTACAGCGCGACGAAGTCCGGATCGCGCGTGAGTTTTCGCCAGATCCACAAGCCGAGCGGCAAACCGGTCAACTACGAAAAGGTCGTCGCGGGAGTAGGGCCGGTGGACAAGGACGACATCCTGAGCGGCTACGAGTTCGCCAAGGACGAGTACATCCTGATCGATCCCAAGGAAATCGACGCGATCAAGCTCGAGACGAAAAAGACGTTCGAGCTGGCGCAATTCGTCGAAGCGCGCGAGGTCTCGCCGCTTTACTTCGACAAGCCCTATTACGTCGTGCCGGCCGACGAGCTGGCGCAAGACGCGTACCGCGTGGTACGCGATGCGTTGCGCGCGTCGGGCAAGCTCGGGCTGGGGCAAATCACGATGCGCGGCCGGGAGTATCTGGCGGCGGTCAAGCCCTGCGGCGACGGTCTGCTGTGCGAGACGTTGCGTTACGCCGACGAGATCCGCGAGGCCGATCAGCTATTCGCAGACATCAAGGACGGCGCGTCCGACAAGGACCTGCTCGACGTAGCCATGGCGCTGATCGAGCGCAAGACCGGTCCGTTCAGGGCCGATAGTTTCAAGGATCACTATTCGATCGCGCTGCGCGAATTGCTCGAAGCCAAGCGAAAGAATAGCAAGACCCCGCGGGTCGCGACCAGCGGGTCGCCGGCGCCGGGGCCGACCGACAACGTCGTCGATCTGATGGCGGCGTTGAGGGCGAGCCTCGACAAGGCGGCGGGCAAGGGCGCGGCCGCGAAGCCGGCGGCGAAACCCGCGCCCAAGCCGCGGGCGTCGCGCGGCTCCGCGAAGAAGTCCGCCTGACGGGCCGTGCGGGCGTGGTCGCGCCGCCGGGGCTGAAGACCTATCGCGCGATGCGCGACTTCGCGGTCTCGCCCGAACCGTCGGGGGAGGAGGGCGCTGCGCGCGGGCGGCGGTTTGTCGTGCAGAAGCACGCGGCGACGCGGTTGCACTATGATTTTCGGCTCGAATGGGGCGGCGTGCTGCTGAGTTGGGCGGTGACGCGAGGTCCGAGCGCCGACCCGACCGCGAAGCGTCTCGCGGTGCGGACCGAGGATCATCCGGTCGACTACGCCGATTTCGAGGGGGTGATCCCGCCGAAGCAGTACGGCGCCGGCGTGGTGATGCTGTGGGACAGCGGGACCTGGGCGCCGCTCGACGACGCGGCGACGGGGCTCGTGGAGGGCAAGCTGAAGTTCACGCTCGCCGGCGTCCGGATGCGCGGGGCCTGGATGCTGGTGCGGATAAAGCCGCGGGAGCGCGAAAAGCGCGAGAACTGGCTGCTGATCAAGGAGCGCGACGCCGACGCCGCGCCGGGGCCCGACGCGCTGGTCGACGCCTATGCGACCAGCATCGCCACCGGGCGCGACATGGCGGGGATCGCCGCGGGCGCGCCGGTCGCGCGCAAACGGAGGCGGCGGGACACGGCGGCACTTCTGCCGTCGTTCCGGCTCCCGCAGCTCGCGCGGCTCGACGCGGCGGCGCCCGACAGTGACGGCTGGGTGCACGAGGTCAAGTTCGACGGCTATCGGTGTCTGGCGGCGGTGGCTGGAGGCCGCGTCCGGCTGCATACGCGCACGGGGCTCGACTGGACCGATCGTTTCGGGGCGCTGACGGCGGATTTCGCGCGTCTCGCCTGTCGCAGCGCGCTGATCGACGGCGAGGTGACAGCACCGGGTGCGGCGGCCGGCGCGTTCGCGGCGTTGCAGGCGCGACTGGAGGGTGGCGGAGCGCTGCTCTTCGTGGCGTTCGATCTGCTCGAACTCGACGGCGCGGACCTGACGGGCGAGCCGCTGATTGCGCGAAAGGCCCGGCTGGAGCGGCTGCTCGGCGCGAGCGGCGCGGGCGCGATCCGGTTCTCGACCCATGTCGAGGGGCGTGGCGCCGAGGCGTTCGCGCATGTCTGCTCGGCGGGGCAGGAAGGTCTGGTGTCGAAGCTCGCGAATTCGGCCTATCATTCAGGGCGGCATTCGAGTTGGCGCAAGGTGAAATGCGGCCGGCGGCAGGAGTTCGTGATCGGCGGTTGGTCGCCGTCGACGGCGCGGGGGCGGCCGTTCGCCTCGTTGCTGATGGGAACGTATCAGGCCGGCGTCCTGCGGTATCGCGGGCGGGTGGGTACGGGGTTCGGGGAGCGCGAGTTCGCCGATCTCGCACCCCGGCTTGCGGCGCTGGCGCAGGAGGCGGCCCCATTCGACGCGGTTCCGAGGCTGGTCGCCGGCGCGCGCTGGGTGCGGCCCGAGCTGGCGGCGGAGGTCGGTTTCGCCGGGCTGACCGGCGAGGGCCTGATCCGACATGGCGTCTACCGCGGGCTTCGGGCCGACAAGCCGGTGGCGGAGATCGTGATGGAGGGCGAGGTGGCAGACACAGTGACGGCGGTGCGCGACACGGGGGCGGCCGAGCCGACGCAAGGCGACGGCGCGGCGCCGGTAGTCAAGGGACAGCGCATCTCTAGCCCGGAGCGCCGGGTGTTCGAGACCCCGCCGGTTACCAAACTGCAGGTGGCCGAGCACTACGCGGTGCTCGCCGAGCGCATTCTGCCGTTCGCTGCGCGCCGGCCGCTGTCGCTGTTGCGTTGTCCGGATGGCGTGGCCGCGGCGTGTTTCTTCCAGAAGCATCGGGGCCAGGGGATGCCGAAGGCGATCGGCTCGGTGCGCGTGGTGGAGGCGAAGGGCGGCGAGGCCGACTACATCTCGCTTTCGAGCGCCGGGGGATTGGTGGGCGCGGCGCAGATGGGAACGATCGAGTTCCATATCTGGGGCGCGCGGAACGATCGGCTCGACACCCCGGACCGGCTGGTGTTCGATCTCGATCCCGACGAGGGGTTGGCCTTTGCAAAGGTGCGCGCGGCGGCGGTGGAGATGCGCGACCGGCTGGACGCGCTGGGCCTGCCGTCGATCCCGATGCTGACGGGCGGCAAGGGCGTGCATGTGATCGTGCCGCTGCGTCCGAAAGCCGGATGGGAGACGGTGAAGCTGTTTTCGCGCACGCTCGCCGCGATGATGGCGGACGAGGCGCCGAGGCGCTTCACCGCGACGATGGCGAAGTCGCAACGGACCGGCCGGATTTTCATCGACTGGTTGCGAAACGAGCGTGGCGCCACGGCGGTGGCTCCCTACTCGCTGCGCGCGCGACCGGGGGCGTCGGTGGCGACGCCGATCGCGTGGGACGAACTGGCGCGCATCCGCTCGGCGGGCGCTTTTGACATAGTCACTGTGCGCGACCGCCTCGGAGCGCCATGCCCGCTTCGCGAAGCGGGCAAGCGGGCGGTGATGCTCGGTGCGTCGGTCATCACGCGGCTGGAACGAGGCGGACGCTAGCCTGTTGCGGCGGGACGGGGCGTCAGGCTTCGGCGCCGCTTTCCATGACCCGCAGGCGCTGGATCTGGCGGGCCACGTCGTCGCGCTGGCGCTCGAGCAACCGATCGAGTTCGGCGTCGTCGGGGAGCGTGATGCGGGTCTCGTCGTAGAGTTCGAGCAGACGGTCCTCGCCGTCGACGATGCCGGGGACCGCGGTCTCGTCGAGGCGCCCGAAGGCGGACCGCACTTTAAGCACGGCCTTGTGCACGTATTGCAGGAACGAGCCGTCGGGGTCGGCCACGACGCCGCGCGCGGTAAGCGCGTTCGCGAGATCGGCGGCGTGGGCGCGGTGCATTTCGAGCAGATCGCCGAAGAGCGCCGTCATCTCCGGCGTCTCGGCGCGTTCGCGGCCTTCCTCGTAGCCCTTGCACGCGTCGATGACGCGCGTGTGCAGCGTGGCCAGCGCGCCTGTCCGGTTGTCATGATCGTCCATGTCGTCGCTCCTGCCGATTCGGTTGTCGTAGCGCGGTCAGAACGCCATGACCGGCGCGTCGGTTCCCGCGATCCGGCGCCGACGGGACGGGGCGACGCGAACCGCCCGTGCGCTGCGCGTCATCACGCGTTAAGATGTGCTAAATGTTGATGGCGATATCGGGCCGGGTGCGGCGTAAGGGGCAGGCGTGCGCAGATTCAATCTCTCGTTTCGGCTGGTGCTTATTACGGCGGTCGCCCTGATCCCGACGACGTCGGTGCTCGTTTATGACCTTCTCACCCTACGTATGTCGCGGGAGCGGGAGGTTCACGCCGACGCATCGCGGATCGCGGAACTGGTCGGGCTCGAGATGAACCAGATCGTCGGCGGCGCCGAGAACCTGCTGCGCGCTGTCGTTTTCGCGCCGGTCGTCCGCCGCGCAGACGCCGCCGGATGTGAAGAGTATGTCACTCGGATCGGCGAGGTGCTGCCGCAATTCGTCGCAGTCGCCGTCATCGACGCCGGCGGCGTCATTCGCTGCACGCCGAACGCAGCGGCGACCGGGACCTTCGTCGGCGACCGCAGTTACTTCACCGAAGTCATCGAGACCGGACAGCTCGTCGTCGGCACGTACACCGAAGGTCGGGTGACCAACCGGCCGTCGCTGCCGATCGCCATTCCCTTGCCGGGCGGGGGCGCCTGGTCCGGGGGGATCGCGGTCGCCGGCCTCGACCTGGACTGGCTGGGCGCCCGGCTGAAAGACCGCAACTTCACGCGTGGCGGCGCGCTGACCATCGCCGACCGAAACGGGCGCATTCTTGCGCGCGAGCCCTTTCCCGAGGATTTCGTCGGGACGCTGATCCCGGACGCGTTTCAGCATCTGGTGACCGCGGATGCGCCCGGCACGCTGGAGGTGACGAGCAAGGACGGCACGCGCCGGGTCATCGGCTATCGCCCGGTGGGCACGTCGCCCGCAGGCCTCTACGTCAGCGCCGGGCTTTCGACGGAGGCTGCCTATGGGGCGCTGAACCGCGCCACGTTGCGCGGCCTGCTGATCGCCGCCATCAGCATCGGCGCTGCGTTCCTGCTCGCGCGATCGACGAGCGAGGTCGTCATCAACCGACCGTTTCAGCGACTGCTGAACACGATCGCCGAATGGCGGGGCGGACGCGTGGGCGCCCGAACCGGCATGACCGCGCGGGACGGCGAGTTCGGCGCGGTCGGCAAGGCCATCGACGATTTCATGGACGAGCTGATCGCGGCGCGGGCGTCGCGGCGCAGGTCCGAGCAGCAGCGCGAATTGTTGCTCGGCGAGCTGGACCATCGGGTGAAGAACCTGATCGCCACCGTGCAGGCGGTGGCCCGGCAGACGTTTCCGAATGCCGAGCGGACCGATGCCGTGGACGTGTTCAAGAACCGTCTGGCGACGATGAGCAACGCGCACGCGCTGCTGATGCAGGACGACTGGCAGGAGGTCGCGCTGAAGCGGGTGGTCGAGACGACCATCGCACCGTTCGTGGACCCCGAGCGCCCGCAGTTCTCGGTGGCGGGGCCCGATTTCGTGGTGAATTCCAAGGCGGTTCTGCCGCTCGGCATGGCGTTGCACGAGCTTTGCACCAATGCGGTGAAATACGGCGCGTTGCAGACCGATGCCGGTCGCGTCGCGGTGAATTGGGACGTGACGCGCGATCGGCCGAGCGGCGCGGCGCTTCGGCTGACCTGGCGCGAGTCGGGCGGACCGCCGGTGGCGCCCCCCCAGCGCAAGGGTTTCGGATCGCGCATGATCGAGCAGGTGCTGGCGCATCAGATCGGCGGCGAGGTGAGCCTCGCGTATCCCGCCGAAGGCCTGGTCTGCGTGGTCACGGCGCTGGTGGAGGTCATCGGCCCGAAGCGGGACGAGGCGGCGTGAGGGTCCGGGCGGAGAGCTGATCGACCCTTGCGTCGGGCGCTAGGTTGGATGCTGCGAGCGGGTCGGCGCTTCGTCCGATCGTCCGAGATGTTTTGCGCCATGATCGGCGGCGCGTGCGTCGAGGTCGCTGGTCACCGGGTCGGACACGCGATCGTCGTTTGACGAATCTTTCCGGCGCGGCTAGAACGAAAGATGAACAATCATCCGTCGGTCATGCATGCCTGTCGTCTCCCTCACTCGGTCGCAAGCGGATCCCCGGCGCGGACCGGGGGGGGATGTTCCGGGCACGCTGTCGGAGGCCTTTACCGTCGAGTCCGTCGATGGCGGTGTCGTGGGGTTCGTGGCGTCCCAGCTTGCCGACGACGCGAGGCCGGTCCTCTGGGTGCAGGATCGGCTCTCCATCATGGAGACGGGCGCGCCCTATCTGCCGGGAATGGGCGCGCCGTTCCTGCGGGCGGCCCTGTCGCGGCCCGACGAGGTGCTGGCCGCGATGGAGGAGGGGCTGCGATGCGTCGGCCTCGCCGCCGTGGTCGGCGAGATCTGGGGCGCCCCGCCGGCGCTCGACTTCACGGCGACGCGGCGGCTCGCGATGCGCGCCGAGGCGCGGGGCGTCGCCTGCTGGCTGATCCGGCGGGCGGCCGTCCCCGATGCCAGCGCCGCGCGCAACCGGTGGCGGGTGGCCTCGCTGCCCTCCGCGCCGCATCCCGACGATCCGGCGGCGCCGGGCGATCCGCGCTGGCGGGTCGAATTGTTCCGCTCGCGCTTCGCGCCGCCGGGCGTGTGGATGGCGCGTCATGACCGGGCGGCGAATCGTGTCGATTTCGCTGCCGCATTTCCCGATGGAGTGCTGGCGGAGGAAGCGCGAACGGATGGGCGAGGCGCCGGCCGATGATCTTGCCGTCGTCCTGGCGATCGACGGACCGCATGGCCCCGTCATCCATGCCGCCAACCGCGTCGCCCGGCTGGCCGGGGCGGCGGAAGGGGGGCGGATCGTCGACATGCGCGCGCTCCGCCCCGATCTGCAGGTCCATTACGCCGATCCCGGCGGCGAGGCGGCACTGCTCGAACGCCTGGTGTTCTGGGCCCGGCGCTGGTGCCCGTGGACGGCGGCGGACGGCCCGCGCGGGCTGATCCTCGACACGACCGGGTCCGATCACCTGTTCGGGGGGGAGGCGGCGCTGCTGGCCGAGATGGAGGCGCAGCTGTCGCTGCTCGGCTTTTGCGCGCGGCTGGCGCTCGCCCCGACCCGAGGGGCCGCCTGGGGGCTGGCGCGCCATGGACGGGTGCGGGCGATCTGCGGCGCAGGCGCGCTCGCGGACAGTCTCGCGCCGCTGCCCGTGGCCGCGCTGCGGCTGGAGGCGGAGACGCTGCTTTTGCTGCATCGGCTGGGGCTGAAGCGGATCGGCGCGCTGGCCGGGCTGCCGCGGCCGTCGCTGTCGCGCCGTTTCGTCGGCGCGCGCCCGGAGGCCAATCCGCTGATCCGGCTCGACCAGGCGTTGGGTCGCCTGGCCGAACCGCTGTCGTGTCCCGGCGAGACGCCGCGGCTGCGCAGCCTCGCCCGGCTGTCCGAGCCGACCGTCGATCCGACGCATTTCCTGCCGGCGCTGTGCCGGGAGCTGTGCGACCGGCTCGACGCCGCGGGGCAGGGGTGCAGGCGTCTGCGCGTCACCGTCTTTCGCACCGACGGCGAGACCAGCGGCGTGACCGTCGCTCTGGCCGCGCCCAGCCGCGACGCCGAGCATCTGCGCCGGCTGTTCGACGGCAAGCTGGAGCGGATCGATCCCGGCTTCGGGTTTGATCTGATCGCGCTCGAAGCCCTTGCGGTGGAGCCGCTGTCGCCGTCGCAGGCGCGCCTCGGCGGCGGAGCGGACAAGACGCGCGCGCCGGCGCAGAGGACTGACACGTTGCCTGCGCTGGTGCAGACGGGTGACACGTTGTCTGCGCTGGCGCAGACGATCGACCGGTTGTCGGCGCGGTTCGGCGCGCGGGCGATCACGCGGCCCGTGCTGCAGGCGAGCAACATCCCCGAACGGGCCGAGGCGCAGGTGAGTGCGCTGGCGGCGGCGCCCGTCCACGCCGCGCGCCCGGATCTGGACCGCCCCATTCGTCTGATGACCGCGCCCGAGGAGATCCGCGCCCTCTACGCGCTGCCCGACGGCCCTCCGGCGCAGTTCGTCTGGCGCCGGCGAAAGCTGCAGGTGCTCCGCCACGCCGGGCCCGAACGGATCGCTCCGGAATGGTGGCGCGACCGGTCCGGCGCCCGGTCGCGGGATTACTTCAAGGTCGAGGTCGAGACCGGCCAGCGGTTCTGGATCTACCGCGAGGGTCTGCATGCGGACGGCCGCGGCGGCGATCCGCGCTGGTTCCTGCACGGGATCTTCGCCTGATGCCGCAGAACGACACGATCGCGCGGCGGCGCCTGCTCGAGGGGGATTTTGCGCCGAACCCGCCCGCGCCCTTCGTCGAGCTCGGGGTCACGAGCGCGTTTTCTTTCCTGCGCGGCGCCTCGGATGCGGTCGATCTGGTCGCCGCGGCCTCGGCGCAGGGCCATCACGCGCTCGGGATCGCCGATCTCAACACGATGGCCGGGGTGGTGCGGCTGCATACAGAGGCGCGAAAGGCCCATATCCGGCCGGTGATCGGCTGTCGGCTGGCGCTGATCTCGGGCGAGGCGTTCCTCGCCTATCCCCGGGATCGCGACGCGTACGGGCGGCTGTGCGCGCTGTTGTCCAAGGGCAAGATGCGGGACGCGAACGGCGGATGGCAGGCCAAGGGCGCCTGCGACATCGGTCTCGCCGATCTCGCCGCCCATGCCGAGGGCGTAGAGCTGGCGGCGCTTCCGGGCGACGACCTGGCCGGCTTTTCCGCGCGCCTGCCTGCGCTGATCGCGGCGTTGCCGGGGCTTCGCCATGTCGGGGCGAGCTACCGGTATCAGGGCGACGACCGGGCGCGGATCCACGCGCTCGACCGGTTGGCGCGGCGCCGTGGCCTGGGCATTCTGGCCACGAACGACGTGCACTACCATGCGCCCGAGCGCCGGCCGTTGCAGGACGTGATGACCTGCATCCTGCACAAGACCACGGTGCAGCGGGCGGGCTTCCTGCTGGCGGCCAACGCCGAGCGGCATCTGAAATCGCCGGCCGAGATGGTCCGCCTGTTTGCCCCGTGGCCCCATGCGATCGCGGCGACCCGCATCGTCGCGGACGCCTGCGCGTTCGAACTGACCGATCTCGCCTATGAATATCCGCAGGAGACCGTGCCGGAGGGGAGCACGCCCCAGCGGCATCTCGAAGCGCTGACCTGGGCCGGCGCCGACAGCCGCTATCCCGACGGGATCCCGCCCAAGGTCGCGCAGGCCCTGCACAAGGAGCTGGACCTGATCGCGCGGCGAAAATTCGCGCAGTACTTCCTGACCGTCCACGACATCATCCGCTTCGCGCGCGGCCGGGGCATCCTGTGCCAGGGACGCGGCTCGGCGGCCAATTCGGCGGTCTGCTTCGTGCTCGGGATCACCGCGGTGGACCCGGCGAAGTTCGACCTGCTGTTCGAGCGGTTCGTCAGCGAGGAGCGCAAGGAGCCGCCCGACATCGACGTGGACTTCGAGCACGAGCGGCGCGAGGAGGTGATCCAGTACGTCTATGCGCGCTATGGCCGCGACCGCGCCGGCCTTTGCGCGACCGTCATCCACTACCGTCCGCGCAGCGCGATCCGCGAGGTGGGCAAGGCCATGGGCCTGTCCGAAGACGTGACCGCCGCGCTCGCCAGGACCGTCTGGGGCAGTTTCGGGACCGATATGGGTGCCGGCCAGGCGGCCGAGGCGGGGCTCGACCTCCACGACCCGCTGCTGGCGCGTACGCTGAGGCTCGCCGGGCAGATGATCGGCATGCCGCGGCACCTGTCCCAGCATGTCGGCGGCTTCATCCTGACCGACGGGCCGCTGACCCGCACCGTCCCGATCGGCAACGGCGCGATGCCCGAGCGCAGTTTCATCGAATGGGACAAGGACGACATCGACGAGCTCGGGATTCTGAAAGTGGACGTGCTGGCGCTCGGGATGCTGACCTGCATCCGCAAGGCGCTCGATCTGATCGCCGCGCACCATGGCCGGCGCTACGAGCTGGCCACGGTTCCTCCGGAGGACCCGGCGGTCTACGACATGCTCTGCGAAGGCGACAGCGTCGGGGTGTTCCAGGTCGAGAGCCGGGCGCAGATGAACATGCTGCCGCGCCTGCGGCCGCGCGCGTTCTACGATCTGGTGATCGAGGTCGCCATCGTCCGCCCCGGCCCGATCCAGGGCGACATGGTGCATCCGTATCTGCGCCGCCGCAACGGCGAAGAGCCGGTGGTCTATCCGTCGCCCGGGCCGGAGCACGACCCGGACGAGCTCAGGAACATCCTGGGCCGCACGCTCGGCGTGCCGATCTTTCAGGAGCAGGCGATGAAGATTGCCATCGACGCGGCCCGCTTCAGCCCGGCGGAGGCCAACGAGCTGCGCAAGGCCATGGCCACCTTCCGCTCGCGCGGCACGATCGAGGCGCTGCAGGACAAGATGGTCGGCCGGATGATCGCGCGCGGCTACGACCCGGCGTTCGCCGCGCGCTGCTTTGACCAGATCAAGGGCTTCGGCGAATACGGCTTTCCCGAAAGCCATGCGGCAAGCTTTGCGCTGCTGGTCTACGTCTCGGCCTGGCTCAAGCGGCATTACCCGGCGGTCTTCGCCGCGGCGCTGTTGAATTCGCAGCCGATGGGGTTCTATGCGCCCGCCCAGATCGTGCGCGACGCCCGCGAGCATGGCGTCGAGGTGCGCGCCGCCGACGTGAACTTCAGCGACTGGGACAGTACGCTCGAACCTTGCGGGGGCGGCTTCGCGCTGCGGCTCGGCCTGCGGCAGATCGACGGGCTCGCCGCGGCGGCCGCGGCGCGGATCATGGCCGCCCGCGACGCGCCCTATCCCGATCTGGAGGGACTGAAGGCCGCCGCACGGCGCGACGCCGGCGCCGTCCGCCGGATCGCCGCCGCCGACGCGCTGCGCTCGATGGATCTGGACCGGCGCGCGGCGCTCTGGGAGGCGCGCGCGCTGAAGGACGCGCCCGACCTGCCGCTGTTTCGCGACGCGCGCGACGAGGGGGCCGATCCGCCCGTGCTGTTGCCCGCGATGCCGCTGTGCGAGCATGTGGTCGCCGATTACCAGACGCTGCGGCTGTCGCTGAAGGCGCATCCGATGGGCTTCTTCCGGGCGAGCCTGAACCGGCAGGGCCATGTCCTGGCCGCCGCGGTGGCGGGCGCGCGCAATGGCCGGAGCATCCGGCTGGCGGGGCTCGTGCTGATAAGGCAGCGCCCGGGCAGCGCCAAGGGCGTGTGCTTCATCACGCTCGAGGACGAAACCGGCGTCGCCAATCTGGTGGTCTGGCCCAAGGTCATGGCGCAGTTTCGCAAGACCGTCATGACCGCGCGGCTGATGGAGGTGACGGGGAGGGTCCAGCGCGACCCGTCCTCGGGCGTCGTGCATGTGATCGCCACGCTGCTGCGCGATCGCAGCGACGCGCTGGCGGCGCTGTCGGACGAAGCCTTCCGGGCGCAGCCGGCCCATGCGGACGAGGCGAAGCCGCCGATCGCCGCGCCGCGGCTCGGTCATCCGCGCGACGCCCGGATAATCCCGAAATCGCGGGATTTTCATTGACCGGTTCACGGATTTGACAGTCATCTGCGCGTCGGGAGGTCGGCGAAACGCCGGCTGGCCCGCCGCGCCGTGCTCTCGACGAGGTTACGCCCGATGATCGTTCTCGCTCCCTTGCTGATCGGCGTGATCTCCGGCCTGCGCACGATGACCGCCCCCGCCGTGGTCGCCTGGGCCGGCTGGCTCGGCTGGATCGACCTGTCGGCGACCTGGGCGAACTTTCTCGCCTCGCCCTGGGCCGTCGGCGTGCTGTCGATCCTCGCCTTGGGCGAATTCGTCGCAGACCAGCTTCCCTCGACGCCCAGCCGCAAGACGCCGATGCAGTTCGGCGCCCGGCTGCTGACGGGCGGGCTTTCCGGCGCTGCGCTGGGCGCCGTGGCCGGCAGCGCGGTCCTCGGATTGGCGGCCGGGCTGGTCGGCGCAGTCGCCGGGACCCTTGGCGGGGCCTGGGCGCGGGGACGCCTTGCGGCGGCCTTCGGCAGCGACCGGCCGGCCGCGTTTCTCGAGGACGCCGTGGCGATCCTCGGCGGCCTCGTCATCGTGGCGCTCGTATGACGCGCCGTTTCGACGCGATCATCGTCGGAGCCGGGCAGGCCGCGCCGCCGCTCGCCGCGCGGCTGACCAGAGCGGGACAGACGGTGGCGCTGATCGAGCGCAAGCTCGTCGGCGGCACATGCGTCAACGCCGGCTGCACGCCGACCAAGACGCTGGTCGCCTCGGCGCAGGTCGCGCAAGCCGTGCGCCGGGCGGCGGAGTTCGGCATCGACGCCGCCGCGCCGCGCATCGACATGGCGCGGGTCAGGGCGCGGGCGATGGGGGTCGCCGCGGACTCGCGCACCGCGGTTGAGGACTGGCTCGCCGCGATGATGGGTCTGACGCTGATCCGCGGGCAGGCGCGCTTCACGGCGCCCGACCGGATCGCGGTGGGCGGGGAGGACCTGAGCGCGCCGCGCATCTTCCTGAACGTCGGCGCGCGCCCGTCGCGGCCCGATCTGCCGGGAGCAGGCGACGTCCGGTGGCTCACCAGCACGACGATCCTCGACCTCGACCGCGTGCCCGAGCATCTCGTCGTCGTCGGCGGCAGCTACATCGGGCTCGAGTTCGCCCAGATGTATCGCCGCTTCGGTGCGGACGTCACCGTGGTCGAGCGGGCGTCGGCGCTGATCCCGCGCGAGGACCCCGAGATCTCGGAGGCGATCCGTGGCATCCTCGCGGCCGAGGGTGTCATGGTGCGCACCGGGGCCGACTGCATCGCGCTCGCGCCGGGGCCGCGCGGGGTGCGCGTGCATGTCAGTTGCGCCGACGGCGCGCCCGAGGTCGAAGGCTCGGACGTGCTCCTCGCGGTCGGACGCACGCCGAACACCGACGACCTCGGGCTCGACGCCGCCGGTCTTGCGACGGACGCGCGCGGCTATCTTCCGGTCAACGACCGGCTGGAGACGGCGGTCCCCGGCGTCTGGGCGCTCGGCGATTGCAACGGACGCGGGGGCTTCACCCACACCGCCTGGAACGACTTCGAGATCGTCGCCGCCAACCTCCTCGACGGGGCCGACCGCAAGGTGTCGGACCGGGTCCCGGGCTATGCGCTCTACATCGACCCTCCGCTCGGACGGGCAGGCATGACCGAAGCGCAGGCGCGCGCGGCGGGGCGCCGCATCCGCGTCGCGTCGCGGCCGATGACCCGCGTCGGTCGGGCCGTCGAGAAGGGCGAGACCCAAGGGCTGATGAAGGTGGTGGTCGACGCCGACACTGGCCGCATCCTCGGCGCGGCGATCCTCGGACCGGGCGGCGACGAGGCGATCCACGGCGTCCTCGACATGATGACCGCGAAGGCGACGTACGACGTGCTGGCGCGGGCGGTCCCGATCCACCCCACGGTGTCGGAGCTGATCCCGACGCTGATGGGCGAGCTTTCGCCAGCCTGAGGAGACGCCGCATGGACGACACGCCAGACGAGCCTAAGCCCGACGACACGCCCGCGACACGCCCGACGGCGCCGGGCTCGAGGACACGAAGCTTACCCGCACCAAGCGCGCCTGGGCGGAGGCGGGAAAGTTCCTGACCGGGCGACACGCCCGCCCCGGGGAGGCGCGGTTGCCGCCTGGCCAGCATCTCGTGACCGACTGGCCGGTGCTCAACCTTGGCCAGGAGCCCGACGTACCGCTGGCGCGCTTTCGGCTCGACGTAACCGGGCTCGTCGAGACGCGGCTGTCGCTGGACTTGCCGGCGTTCCAGGCGCTGCCGCAGTCGCAGGCCCGGTCGGACATCCACTGCGTGACGACATGGTCACGATACGACAACGACTGGCGCGGCGTCCTGGTGCGCGACCTTCTGGCCGTGGCGATGCCAACGGCGGCGGCGGCCTTCGTGCTGCTGCACGGCCACGACGGCTATACGACGAACCTCCCGTTGGTCGACTTCGCCGCGCCTGACGCGATCCTCGCGACGCACTGGGGCGGCGCGCCGCTGACGCGCGCGCATGGCGGTCCGCTGCGGGCGGTGGTGCCGCATCTCTACTTCTGGAAGAGCGCAAAGTGGCTGAACCGGATCGAGTTGATCGGAGCGGACCAGGCCGGCTTCTGGGAGCGCAACGGCTACCACATGTACGGCGATCCCTGGCGCGAACAACGGTACGGCTGAGCCGGAGTGCGCGTCGCATCGGGATGAGCGCGAGGTGGGACGCGCTGGCCGACGCCTCGGCGGACCGAGTCACGGTGATGTCACACCTGAGCGGATAGTCCGGTTAACGTGCCGCGAAGAAATCGCGGTACGATTGATCAGGGGGAGATACGCGATGGAGTCATTCGACGTTCCGGAACGCTGCGACGTCACGTTCCGCGCCAACACCGCGACCGGACAGGAGGTGGAGCTTCGGGTCCTGCTCGAACCCGCCGCCGCGACGGTAACAAACGCCTGGGAACGGCTCAGTTCGGCATATGCCGCGATCGATCCTACGACCTTGGAAATCCTGATCCGCCGACCGAAGCGGTGAGACTGGCCGCACGCGCCCAAGTCGCCCACGTCCCGGGGCGAATGCCGCAGGTCTTGCGGATGGGCTCGGCCCTTGTACGCCGATCCTGGGCAGAGCGGTGCTCCGCCGTTCGTGCGCCCGGCTCCGAGGATGACGAGACCACCGCGCGTGTCGCGGAGCCGACGAGGAAGCGGACGCCGCATGGGCGCACCGACCTCCGGAGTCGGGCGCGCGGCGGTCATGACGGCGTCAGTGCACGTCCATCGTCGCCTTCGGGATCGGATCGGCATGGTCCCAGGCCGTCTGGCGGACGATCATCCGGTGGACCCGGATCGGGTCCGGGCCGGCGTGAAGGGCGCGGATGCGATCGCCGTTTGACGCGTCGCCGATCGTGGTTCGGGCGTGGTGGCGGACGTATTCGGTCCAGGTCGGGTTCTGGAAACTTTCGTACCACAGCTCGGGGTCCTCGAGGTCGCGCAGCAGCGTCCAGTAGCGCGCGCCGTCGCGCCGGCGGATGCGGTGGCGCTCGGCCATCAGCGTGAGGAATTCGGCGACGTCCGCGGCGGCGATCCGGTACTCTGCCATGATGGCGATCGGGCCGCTGCGCGGGGTGACGTCGACGGCGACATGCGGCTCCTTCCAGCGGTTGAGCGGGTCGAAGTTCAGAACCGACGGGCCGGGGAGGCGGACGACGAAGCCGATGGCGCCGCCCGCGAGCATCGCCGCGGCGGCCCAGTACAGCGCGGCGTCGAGGCCGCCGGTCTGCGCGAGGCGGCCCCAGAGCCAGCTTCCCGCCGCCATGCCGCCGAAGGTCGCGGTCTGGTAGAGGGCGAGCGCGCGCCCCACCACCCAGCGCGGCGTGGACAGCTGGACCGTGGTGTTGAACAGCGACAGCGCCGTGACCCAAGCGGCGCCGCCGAGCAGCATGCCGGCCCCGGTCAGCCAGGTCGAAGGGCTCGAGGCGGCGATTGCGGCGGTGGCTGCGAAGCCCGCGAACGCGAGACGGACGATGGTCTCGGTCGACAGCGCCGCACGCAGGCGCGGGCCGAGGAAGGCGGCAGCCACCGCGCCGAGACCGAACGCGCCGAGCAGTGCGCCGTAGGTGAGCGGGCCGCCGCCTTCGATCTCGCGCGCGACGAGCGGCAGTAACGCGAGGACGGCGATCGTCGAGAAACCGAACGCGGATGCGCGCAGCAGCACCCGGCCGATGTCGGGCGACATCGCGACGTAGCGCAGGCCCGCGCCCATCGCCATGCCGAGCGATTCGCGTGGCAGCGGGTTGGGGACATTCGCGGGTTTCCACGCGGCGAGCACGAGGATCAGCGGCAGGTAGCTGCAGGCATTGACGGCGAACGCCGCTGCCGCGCCGGCGGAGGCGACGATGGCGCCGCCGATCGCCGGCCCGACGCTGCGGGTGAGGTTGAAGCCGACGCTGTTGAGCGCGACCGCGGCGGGCACGTCGGACCTTGGAACGATGTCGCCGACGGACGCCTGCCAGGAGGGGTTGTTGAGCGCCGTGCCGCAGCCGATCAGGAACGTGAAGCCGAGCAGCAGCCACGGCGTCAGCAGGCCCGCCCAGGCGAACGCGGCGAGCGCGGAGGAGGTGATGACCATGACAGCCTGGGCGGCGAGCATGACGCGGCGGCGGTCGAAGCTGTCGGCCACGGCGCCCGACGGCAGCGAGAAGGCCATGATGGGCAGGGTCAGCGCGGCCTGGACCAGCGCGACCATCTGCGCCGAAGCGGTCAGCGAGGTCATCATCCAGGCGGCGCCGACGGCCTGGATCAGGCCGCCAAAGTTCGAGGCGAGGGTGGCGAGCCAGATCGCGCGAAAGACCCGGTAACGGAGCGGGGCGAAGGCGCTGGGGCGGGGCTGTGGGGCGGTCATCGGGCCTGCGGCGGTCTCAGAGGTGCGGGCGGCGATCATGGTCGCTGGGGCGTAGAGGCGCAACCGCGCCGCAGATCGCGGCGCCACATCGGGACGCGTGGGCCGGGCCCGGCGATCGATGGGGATCGACGCAAGGTGGTGGGGCCGGGGTCGCTTTGCTGCGGCGGCCCGATGATCTAGGGTGCCGGCAAGGCAGGCGAAGCGAAGGACGGCCAGGATGCGGGCGACAAGACGGGTGGTGGCGTTGGGGATGGCGGCGGCGGCGCTTTCGGCCTGTGCGGGCTCGGCGCCGGGGGTCGGCGGGGGCGCGCGGCCCGACGCGCCCGATCCGGCGATGCAGACGGTCCCGAACGCGGGTTTCGACGCTTGGGTGGCTGGGTTTCGCGGCCGCGCGCTGGGGCAGGGGGTGTCGGCCGGGACGTTCGACGCGGCGTTCGCGGGGGCGGGGTTCCTGCCCGGCGTCATCGAGCGCGACCGCAACCAGACCGAGTTCACGCGGACGCTGGAGGACTATCTCGCGATCGCGGCCTCCGAGGAGCGGGTGAGTATGGGGCGCGCGGCGCTGCGCGACCAGGCGGGGCTGCTGGCGGAGATCGAGGCGCGTTACGCGGTGGAGCCGAAGGTCGTCGTCGCGGTCTGGGGGATGGAGAGCTATTTCGGGACGCGGCGGGGCGACGTGCCGGTGATCTCGGCGCTGGCGACGCTCGCCTACGAGGGGCGACGCGGCGCGTTCTTCGAGGCGCAGCTGGTGGCGGCGCTGCGGATCTTGCAGAACGGCGACGTGGCGCCCGGCGGCATGACCGGCAGCTGGGCCGGGGCGATGGGGCACACGCAATTCATCCCGACATCGTATCTCGCCTATGCGGTGGATTTCCGCGGCGACGGGCGCCGGGATATCTGGGCCGACGATCCGACCGACGCGCTGGCTTCTGCGGCGGCGTATCTGTCGCGTTCGGGCTGGCGGCGGGGGTCGCCCTGGGGGGTCGAGGTGCGGCTTCCGGCGGGGTTCTCCGGCCCGTTGGGGCGAGGGACGACGCGGAGCGCTGGGTCCTGGACGGCGGCGGGTGTGCGCGACATGGACGGGCGGGCCGTGCCGGACCATGGCCCTGCGTCGATCATCGCGCCGATGGGGCCGGGCGGGCCGGCGTTCATGACGTTTCGCAACTTCACGGTGATAACCCGCTACAACAACGCGGAAAACTACGTGATCGGGATCGGGCACCTGTCGGACCGGCTGGCGGGCGGCCCGCCGATCCGCGGGTCGTTTCCGCCCGATCGGGCCGGGATGACCATCGCCGACCGGCAGGAATTGCAGCGCCGGCTGACGGCGGCGGGGTTCGACACCGACGGCAGCGACGGGGTGATCGGGCCGCGGACGCGCGCGGCGATCAGCGGCTGGCAGACGCAGGCGGGGCTGGCGGTGACCGGGGAGCCGTCGCTGGAGCTGCTCGCGGCGCTGCGGTGAGAGTGTGCGGAAGTGGTGGCCGGGTGACTGAGGACAGGCGTGAGGTCTCGGGTCGGCTTCACGGTGAAAATGATGCGAGAGCTTGTTAGGCCGAGATTTCTCTAAACTTCTTGGCGCATTGCCACGCTACGTGGCGCTGCGTCGATCCTGCCCGTTGAATGGGTCTCTAGTCCGGATCGGGTGTCGAAGCTCACCGGTGGGGAGTTTCAGCAGGAAATGCGCGGGCGCTCGCCGCGGCGATGCCGTCATTTTATCGGGTGCCCCACGGGACGTGCGCGCCCCGCGGAGCGAATCGGGTGAGGACGCGACCAGCGGTCGTGGGGTCGCCGGTGGTTTCGGCTCGGGCGCCGGCGAGGAGGCCAAGGGCGGGGAGGAGCGGCTAGATCTCGGTGGGGTCGCGGCCTGTCGGGTCGGGGGCGTCGGTCTTCGCGACGGCGGCGGCGCGCGCGGGGCCTTCGGGGGAGATGTCGGTGAAGAGTTCGCGGACGGGCAGGCGGAGGAAGGCGGCAATCAGGCGTTGTTGGGTCAAGGTTGCAGTGGTCGTCTCGGCCATGATGCGCGGCGTCTCCTCCTCGGTTGCTTCGAGGTGGCGCGCGAGATCGGTGACTGTGACGCCGGCCGCGTCGAGCGCCGCCTGGAGGCGGAAGCCCCAGCGCGGCGAGCCGTCGTCGACTTTGAAGAAGTTGCCCCCGACATCGGAGATCCGAGCGTAGACGCGTTCGGACAAGAGACCGGAGATGATCCCGACGAAGGAGAGCACGAACGGGTTCAAGGAGACGTCGGCGTCGCCGGCGGTCAGCTTCAACTGGCCGGCGCTGAGGAAGATTAGCACGATGAAGGCGCTCATGCTGCCGATGAAGGGCAGGATGATGAAGCGGCGGATGGTCAGGCCGCTGTCGTTGCGGATGAAGTTCCAGGTTATCGTCACGACGCCGCCGAGCATTCCCATCGCCATCGACAGGCTGAGCACGAGCACCCGGTGCGGCATGGCCATAAAGATGCCGTAGTTGAAGTCGACGAAGAACTGGTAATCTTCGAAGTAGATCAGCAGCGGCATGTTCTCGTCGAGATTGCGCACGTTCTGCTGGGCCCGGGCGAGGGCGAGGTCGTAGCGCCGTCCGGAGCCTGCGTCGTTCAGGCGGACCCACTCGGATCTTAGCGTCTCGTAGGTGTCGAAGAGATCGCAGATCTTGGGCGGGTCCACGCTGTCGGGTTCGGTGGCGCACCTGCCCTTGAACGTCAAGAACTCGGGAGATGACGTGTAGTCGAAGATGTCTTTGTACTGCGCTGTCGAGCCGAGAATGCCGATCAGCTGTTCGACCTTTCCGTAGATTTCCGCGTAGAGTGGGCCGATTTCAATGATCGCTTCGGCCTCGCCGTCGATCTGGTCTATCTTGAAGAGGTAGTCCTGCTGCGCCTTTCTGACCTTGGCGAAGTGAAGGTCTGGTCCTCCACGCGGTAGCTTTCGCGGATCTGGATGCCGATGGACCGAAGCAACCTGCGCATACCCCCCCCCGCTCCCAATGGTCTGCGCGACGGCGAACGGTCGTCAGAGCCGCGCTGCCTGGACGTGCATCCAGTCGAAGTTGCGGGCGCGGCCGAGGCTGAGCCAGCCTTCGGCCTCCCACGCGCGCCACCAGTCCTCGTAGTCCGGATGAGCGAAGCGGGCGGTCTCGCGGCTGGCCTTCAACGGGTTCTTTTCCGGATCGAAGTCGATGGCGATGCCCCAGGAATGAGTCGAGGGTTGTGTGCCTCCGCGCATCGGCCGGGCGTTGTAGTCACCGCCGAAGAGGTCGAGGCCGAGCCGGGCGATGTTCGCCTCGCCGTAGGTCGCTAGGACCTTGTCGAGCACGCGGCCGAGGCTGTTGGCGACCTTCTGGTGGACCGAAAAATGCTTGCGCGACAGCGCGAAATCCCAGGCGATCTTGAGCTTCCAGCGGGTCGGGACGTTGACGATGTAAGGGGGGGCTGCGCCGCCCTGTCTGCCCGGCGGGCCGTACCAGCCGGTGAGCCCGGACTGGCGTGGCCAAGTGTCCGCCGCGGGGCCGGGCTCGATCTCGTCACGCCACGCGGGGGGCATCGCGCCGGTCGCCTCCTTCGCCATGACGGTGTCGACGGCGAATTCGGTCTGCGGGCCCCAGCGGCCGTCGATCGCGCCGGTCTCGACGCCTTCGGCCTCAGCCCAGAGTTGCAGCACGGCCACCGCCTTGCGCAGGTCGGTCCAGCCGGCCATCGCGCTCGCACGGTCCGCGAGGGCGGCGTTGACGGCGGCGATCGTCTTCGGGCCGCGATCGCCGTCGATTTCTCCGGCATAAAGGCCGAGCGCCTTCAGGCGCCGCTGCAAGGCTTCCGCGATTGATTTCTTCATCAGGTATACCCCATGTCAATGCAGTCTTCGGATCAGGTCAACCGGCGAAGGCGCATAAAATTCGCTAAAGAAAAATTAGTTACGGGCCGAATGAGACGACCTTCAGAAGGTGTGTTTCACCTGATACTTAATCGAAACGTAGCGCAACTACGGATTGGACGCAAATAGAATCCGCAAGGTCGCCTGCGCCGCCGCTTCACGCAAGCAGCGCAAGCGCGGTCTGTTCGTCGGTGACGAAGGTTGTGGGGGCGAGGAGGCGGAGTGCGGCACGCAGGACCGCGACCTTTTCGGGGCCGCCGGAGATCAGGACCTTGCGGGGGATGCGGGCGAGGCGGTCGAGGCTGAGCGAGACGGCGCGGGCGTTGACCGGGTGGTCGATCATTCGGCCGGACGCGTCGATGAAATTGTACAGGATGTCGCCCACCGCGCCGGCGTCGCGGAGCGCGATGCGGTCCGTCTCGGAGACGTGCCCGAGGCGGTAGGAGGTCGTCAGCGTCGAGATGCCCCCCGCGCTGACGATGGCGACGTCGCTAGCTTCGGCCATCTGGAAGATCAGGTCGAGGCCGCAGTGTTCGAGCAGCGCGTGCTTGGTCTGGGGGCTGTCCACCAGCGCCGGGGCGGGGACGAGGAAGCCCTCGCCGTCGAACAGCTCGGCGAACTGCCAGGCGAATTCGGCGGGATTGAAGCGACGGGCCTGGGCGATACCGCCGAGCAGCGAGATCACACGGACGCCTTCGAGCGACCGGCCTTCAATGAACGGCAGCGTCGCATGCAGCGTGCGGCCCCAGCCGACGCCGATCGTCATGTTCGCGGCCATCAGGTCGGAGATATGTGCGCCGGCGGTCGCCGCGATGACGCGCGTCGGATCGACGCCGATCTCGGCGTGGGGGGCGACGATGGCCTGGCCAAGCGCATAGCGCTCCTCGAGGCGGCGTTGCAGGTCGATGAGTGCTGCGAGCGGCGAGCGGATGCGGATGCTGACCTCGCCGCGGCGCCGCGCTTCCGACAACAGTCGGGTCACGGCGACGCGGTTGATGCCGAGCGCCGCCGCAACCTCGGTCTGGGTGCGTCCCTCGATGTAGTAGATCCAGGCTGCGCGGATGCGTAGCTGGTGGTTGGCGTCGGCGGTCTGGCCGGCGCGGGTCCCGACGGCGAAGTTATCGGAAGTTCGCGCCGTGTCCGCCACCTGGTGTCCTTCCGCGCTGGTTCAGTCGCTCGCGGCCCGTAATTGCGTCATCTCCATGACGAGCATAGCGATTTCGTGGGGACGCTCAATATGGGGGAGGTGGCCGGTCGACTCGAAGAGGTGAAGGCCGACGCGGCCCGGCGCGCGCAGTGCGTGGCGCCACGGGATGATCGCGTCGTCGCGGCCCCAGGCGATGCGGGTTGGGGCCCTGATGCGGTGGAGGGCGGCGGTCAGGTCGAAGCCCTGCGTCCCGTCGGGAAAAAGGTCGGCGGCCATTGCGGACTGGGCCTCGCGCAGGGTGAGGTTCTGGCGGGCGGCCATTGCGGCGCGGGCGTAGGCGTCGGTGATCAGATCGGGGTCGGCGGCGAGGCGCCTCAGCCAGGGGGCGAGACTTTCGACGCGGCTGGCGCGGGCGATGCCGGCGAGGACGGCGGCGTCGATCTCGGGGCCGAGGCCGGCGGGGGCGATCAGCGTGAGGCTGGCTACTCGGCGGGGGCGGGTGTCGGCCAGCGCGATGGCGACCGCGCCGCCGAGGGAATGGCCGACGAGATGGAGCGGGCCGTCCCCCAAGCCGTCGATTGCGCGCCGCGCGCATTGGGCGAGGTCGGCAAAACTGGCGACGGGCTGCCGCGGGGATCGGCCGTGGGCGGGGAGGTCGAGTTTCAAGACGGGATGCCCGGGGGGCAGCAGGCCTTCGAGCATGGCCCAGCCGGCGCTGTCGGCCGCGAAGCCATGGAGGAGGAGGATGGGGGTCCTGTCGCCGTTGCCGGCCCGGGTCAGCGCGAGTTCGCCCTCGGCGGGGGAGGCGGAGGGCGGCGGCGTCCGGAGAAGAGCTGCCTCGACATCGGACCGGGTGACGCGGCCGCGCAGGCTGGACCCCTTGACGGTGCCAAGGTCGAGGGCGCGCTCGCGGGCGAGACGGCGGGCGAGGGGAGTGGCGCGAACGGCGGGTCGGGTCGGCGCGGGCTCGGTCCTGTCGGGCGCCACCGGGTCGGGCGCCACCGGGTCGGGCGCGACTGGGACGGGCGTGACTGGGACGGGCGCAGTCCGGACGCGACCGGGGGAGGGCGCCGTGGCCGGGGCCGGATCGGCCGCCGACGGCGCGACGGAAGCCGGGGCGCGCGGCGCGAGCGCGGGGGCGGGTCCGAGCGGTTCGCCATCGGCGTAAAGCCAGGCGACCGGCTGGCCTACAGGGATGTCTTCGCCGGTCGCCGCGCGGATGTGATGGAGACGGCCCGCGGCTGGGGCCTCGACCTCCATCGTCGCCTTGTCGGTCTCGATGTCGAACAGGGCGGCGTTCTTCTCGACCCGGCCGCCGTCGGCGACGTGCCACCTCGCGATGCGCCCTGTGGCCATGTCCATGTCGACCTTGGGCATGATGACCTCGACGGGCATCAGGCGCGCCCGGCGACGAGATCACGGACGGCGCGGAGGATGTCGTGGACCTGGGGCACGACGGCCGCCTCGAGCAGGGGGTTGTAGGGGATCGGGGTCTCCGCGCCGCCAAGGCGGAGGATGGGGGCGTCGAGATAGTCGAAGGCGTCGCTTTCCGCGACCATGGCCGAGATCTCCGCGCCGATGCCGAGGGTCTTGACGGCTTCGTGGACGCAGATCAGTCGGCCGGTCTTGCGGACGCTGGCGAGGACGGCGCCGCGGTCGATCGGCCGGATCGAGCGCAGGTCGATGACCTCCACCTCGACGCCTTCGGCCGCGAGGATATCGGCGGCCTCCAGCGATTTGTGAACCATGATCGAGGTGGCGACGATCGTCACGTCGCGCCCCGCGCGGCGGACCTCGGCCGTGCCGATCGGAATGGTGAAATGGCCTTCGGTGACGGGGCCGCGGAGCTTGTAGAGGAGCTTGTGCTCGAAGATCAGCACGGGGTCGGGGTCGGCCAGGGCGGCCAGCAGCAGGCCCTTGGCGTCGTGCGGAGTGCTGGGCTGGACAACCTTGAGCCCGGGCACGTGGCCGAACCACGCTTCGAGGCTCTGGCTGTGCTGGGCCGCGGCGCCGGTGCCCGAACCCGCCGGCATGCGGAACACGACCGGGACGCAGACGGCGCCGCCAAGCATGTAGCGCAGTTTGGCGGCCTGGTTGACGATCTGCTCCATCGCCAGCGTCGCGAAGTCCGAGAACTGAAATTCGTAGATCGGCTTCAGGCCGGTGAGGGCCGCGCCGACGGCGACGCCAGCGCCGCCAAGCTCGGCGATGGGCGTATCCATCACGCGGTCGGGGCCGTACTTGTGGATCAGATCGCCGGTGACCTGGAACGCGCCGCCGTAGACGCCGATGTCCTCGCCCATCAGGATCACGGTGTGATCGGCGGCCATCGCGAGATCGAGCGCGTCGCGGATCGCTTCGGCGTAGGACATCTCGCGCGTGGCGGCGGGCTGGGACTGCATGTTCATCCGAGCGGCGCCGCGTAGACGTCGCGGGTGACTTCGGCGAGGTCGGGGTCGGGCGCGGATTTCGCGGCCTCGATCGCGGCGGCGATCTCGGCGGCGGCCCCGGCTTCGATCGCGGCGATTTCGGTGGTCGTCAGAACGCCATGTTCGGTCAGCAGCGCGGCGAAGCGGGGGATGGGGTCCAATGCCATCCAGTGGGCCATCTCGTCCTTGGTGCGGTAGCGGTTGCGGTCGGACTTGGAGTGGCCGCGCCAGCGGTAGGTCACGCTCTCGATCAGCGTAGGGCCGTCCCCGGCGCGGGCGTGGATCGCGGCGGTCTCGACTGCCTCCGCCACCGCAGACAGGTCGTTTCCGTCCACCGACACGCCGGGCATCGAATAGGCGGGCGCCCGGTCGGCGATCGACTTGACGGCCGTCGAGCGCTCGGTCGAGACCGACATTCCGTACTTGTTGTTCTCGCAAAAGAAGATCACCGGAAGTTTCCAGATCGAGGCCATGTTGAGCGCCTCGTGGAACGCGCCTTCGTTGTTCGCGCCGTCGCCGAAAAAACAGACGGTGATGGCGCCGGTGTTCAGCCGCTTCGCCGAAAGTGCGGCGCCGACGGCGAGGGGCAGGCCGCCGCCGACGATGCCGTTGGCGCCGAGGTTGCCGCGTGTCACGTCGGCGATGTGCATCGAGCCGCCGCGGCCCTTGCAATAGCCGGTTTCCTTGCCGAAGAACTCCGCGAACATCAGCGCGACGTCCGCGCCCTTGGCGATGCAATGGCCGTGGCCGCGGTGGGTCGAGGTGATCTTGTCGGCGTCGTTTAGCGGCAGGCAGGCGCCGACCGCGCTCGCTTCCTGGCCGATGGACAGATGCATCGTGCCGTGGATCAGGCCGCGCGTGTAACAATCTTCGGCGCCTTCCTCGAACTTGCGGATCAGGTGCATCTGGCGCAGTGCGTCGCGCAGGATCGCCGCCGGATAATGGCGGATCGCGAACGGGACGTTGGCGGGCGAGGTGTCAGGCATCGACGCGCTCCGGCGCGGCGTCACCATAGAGCAAGGCGTCCTGGCGGGCGCGGAGTGCGACGATCGGCGAGCCTTCGGGCAGCGCGACGTTGGCGCGGGTCAGCAGGTCGCCCTTGGCGATCGGGGCGGTCACGACGCCCCCCGTCAGCAGGCCGCACGGATGCGCGCCCAGTGCGCGCGCTGCGTCGGTCCGCATGATCCAGGCGCGGTAGCAGGTTTCGCCGATCTGGTCGAGCCGGTCGCCGGGCGCGAGATCGCGCTTGGCGAGCGCCGTGACTTCGGCTACCGGGCGATCGAGGGGCGCCATGTCGGCCTTTCCATAAAGCACGACGCGCGCACAGGTGAGGGGCACTTCGAGCGAGGTCAGGTGATAGGGGCGGATGAAGGTGAAATAGGGACCGTGACCCATCTTGAGGTCTTGCATCCGTTCGGAGATGCGGGGGTGCCCCATCTCCGCGATGACGAAGACGCCGGGGGCGACGCCTGCGCCGACCGAGTAATCGACGCGGCCGATGCCAGAGAGCAGGCCGCCGTCAGATTCGGGGATCAGCACCTTCGCCAGATCCCCGGAAACGGCGGCGGGCCCATGCATGCCGGGTTTGTCCGGGACGAGGCCGGTGGCGTTGGCGATCGCGGCCATCTCGACCATGGTCTTGGAGCCGTCGACGAATTCGACGAGCATCCGCGCATTCATGTTGCGCCGCAGCGCCTCCTCGGCGTAGGCGTCGGGGGTCGCGTCGATGTTGAGCGGATTGTTCTTGCCCTTGCCGGCGGCGACGATGGGGTGACCCATCGCGGAGACGAATTCGATCAGTTCCATGCAAGACGAGGGTTCGTCGCCGGCCCCGAGGCTGTAGACGACGCCGAGGCGCGCGGCCTCGGACTTGAGATAGGCGCCGATCGTCACGTCCGCCTCGACGTTCATCATCACCAGATGCTTGCCGTGCTCCATCGCGGCGAGACCGAGCTCGGCGCCGACGGCCGGAACGCCGGTCGCGTCGATGACCACGTCGATCAGGCCGCTGTCAAACATCGCGGCGGTGTCGGTTATGGCGACGCGGCCACTTTCGATGGCGGCGTTCAGCGCGCCGGTCGTCGGGGCGTCAACGGAGCGGCCGGGGCCCTGGAAGGCGATATCGACCGCTGCGTGCGCCGCCGCCGGGCGGATGTCGGCGATTGCGGCGACCTCGATTCCGCGCATGTGCGCGGCGCGTGTGACGATGTCGGTCCCCATTTCCCCCGAGCCGATCAGCCCGATGCGGATGGGCCGACCTTCGTCATGACGGCGGGCGAGATCCCGGGCGAGACCGGTCAGAGCGATGTTCGACGGCATGGCGGTTCCACGAATGCGATGGCGCGTTGCCGCATTGTTGATGAACCGTTGCAATTTAGTCAAGCTGAATGTTCAAATCGTGTGGCGACAGTGCTTCGCAATTGCAGCATTATTGCTGCAAAGATTTCTATTGACAGCCGTGAGCAGTGAACTTTATGTTTTGTATTGGCAACAATGTTCATCTTCGATCGAGGTGCCAAGTGAGATAACGGTTGAGAGGATCGAGCGCGTTCGGACCGCGCCACCGGGTGAATCGTACAACGTCAGTCGCGTAGGCGTTTCGCGGCAACGCGCCTATGCTTCGCGACGACGACAAGGCGGCATGGATCGCCGAAACATCAACGGGAGGAGAACGACATGATGATTGACGCCAGAGGTCTCACGCGGCGGTCGCTGCTCGGAAGCGCGGCCGCGGCCGGCGTGCTTGGCGCGGGCTGGGCGCGGCGCGGCGCAGCGCAGGATCTTCCCGACCCCGCGACCGTTCTCGCCGACATATCGGTCGAGAAGTACGTTCGCGAGGATTACCGCGAGCTTTACAACCTGTCCAACGATCCGATGTGGGACCCGGCGAAGGACTGGATCCGCACCGTTGACTGGGAAGCCGTGCGCAGCGTCCAGGCGGGCAAGACCGTGCGCTTCGCAATCGGCGCCGCGGACCAGGAGTCGGCAGCCGCGGGCCTGAAGCCGTTCGAGTTGCTCTCCGGCATCACGGTGGAGATCGTGCCGATCCCCGACGACAGCATGTACGACAAGGTCGTCGCCGAATTCATCTCCGGCAACGCGAGCTTCGACGCGCTGCAGTTCTTCTCGCCGTGGCTGGGTGATTTCGCGGCGCCGGGCTTTCTCGCCCCGCTCGACGATTACGCCGCAAAATGGTCGCTGCCGCTCGACGATTTCTATGACACCTACCGGATGAACTACGGTTTTTTCAACGGAAAGATGTACGGCATCCCGTTCGACTGCGACATCCAGCTCGTCCACGTCCGCAAGGCGTATATCGAGCAGATCCTCGGTGGGCCGGTCGATCGCTGGAACTCGGTTCCGACCTGGGACGAGCTGATCCGTATCTCGGGAGAGTTGAACAACGTGGCGCCCGGCGTGGCGGGCGTAGGCCTGATGGGCGCGCGGGGCTTCTGGTCGACATATTCGTGGGAGCATGTCGCCGCGCAATGCGGGATGGAGCTGTTCGACGCCGACTGGAACGTCGTGCTCAACAGCGACGCAGGGATGCAAGGCATCGAGATCCTGCTCGCACTGGCCAAGAACGCCGGCGAAGGCACGGTCGGGGCCGGCTGGGGCGAGAACCGCGCCGCCTGGCTCGGCGGGCAGGTCGCGACCAACGTCTCCTGGCAGGACAGCGGCACACAGGCGATGCGGCCGGACCAGTCAACGATCGTCGGCGATTTCGTCACGATCTATACGCCGCGCGTGGCGGGCGGACGGTTCGCGCCGCCGAACATCGCAGGATCGACTTCCTGTGTCGCGGCTTCGGCGCAGAACCCAGAGGGCGCGTTTCTGATGCTCGGGTTTCTGACCACCGCCTCGATCATGGCGATGAACGAAGCGAACGCCAACGGCGTTGCGCCGGGCTATCGCTCGGTGCTGACGAACCCGACGCTGCGCTCGGTGTCGCAGCCGGCGGAGGTATGGGCGACGAGCCTCGATCACGCCTGGTGTGCGCCACGGTTGCCCGGCATGTTCGAGATGGAACAGGCGCTCGGCAACGAGATCAACCGTGCGATCGCCGGCCAGATCACCGGCAAGGAGGCGCTCGACAACGGCGCGGCCGCGGTCAAGGCGATCATGGACCGCAACGGTTTTTATGGCGGCACGCCTCCGGTCGATTTCGCCGCCATAAATCCGGGGCTATGGGTCGGGCGCGACAAGTCGTTGCCGTTCTGAGCGGTTGAAGCGAGCTGCCGCGAACAAGGATGCGCGAATGACCGATGCAGCGCTGTCGGGTGGGGAGGCGGCGCGAGCCGCCTCCATTGCGCCCGAGCGCGGGCTCCGGCGGCGCAGCCGGTTTCGCCGCAAAGCCTTTCCCTATTTGCTGGTCGCGCCGGCGGTGGTCTATCTGCTGATGATCACGCTCTACCCGGGCGTCTACGCGATCTACCAGAGTTTCTTTCATGTTCGATTCAACTCGTGGACTTTCGTCGGTTTCGACAATTACCGCAGCCTGATGGGCGACCGCGAATTTTGGGCGGCGTTGTCGAACACGTTCGTGATCGGCTCCATCGCGCTGGCATTGCAATGCGCGCTGGCGATGCTGCTGGCGTTTCACGCCTACCGCGATCCGTTCGTGAAGGGTTGGCGGATCGTCTTTCTGATCCCGATGCTATTCATGCCCTCGGCGGTCGCTTTCATCTGGAAGCTCGCCTTCAACGACGGACGAATCGTTTCGGATCTGCTGATGCGGGTGGGCCTGATCGACGCCAACGTGAGCTTTCTCAGCTCGATTTCGTTGGCGCGGATGACGTTGATCGTGGCGGACGTCTGGCAGTGGACGCCATTCCTTTTCATCATCTTCGTCGCCGGGCTTCAGAGCCAGGACGAGGAAATCGAGGAAGCGGCCCGTCTTGACGGCGCGAGCTGGGCCGCGATCTTCTGGAACATCTCTCTGCCGATGATGGCGCCGGTGGTGGCGATCGCAGTCGTGCTGCGCGGCATCGACATCACGACGATGTTCACCAACGTCTACATCATGACGCAAGGCACCCCAGGCGGCGCGACCGAGACGATCAGTTATTTCATCTATCGGCTGGGATTCAAGACATTCAATTTCGGTTACGCTTCCGCGGCTTCGGTGCTGATGCTGATCCTGACGATCATCGTGGCGCAGACCGTTGTGAAGCGCGCTTTCCGATCAGGGAGGCTGTGATGGCGGAGGTCAGGCGCCGCAGAAAGCGCGAGAGCCGGGTTCTGCGCTACGTCGTGCTCGGGGGGTGGGCGCTGTTCTGCCTCGCTCCGGTGCTGTGGTTCCTGTCGATCGGCTTGCGACCGCGGACCGAGATCATCACGCCGCAGCCGATCTACTTGCCGACGTTCTCGCTCGACGCCTGGTGGATGATCTGGAGCGACTGGCCGATGGGGGCCTATCTGCGCAACTCGGTGCTGGCGATCGCGGGCTCGGTCGTGATCTCGGTGTCGCTGGCCATTCCGGCGGCGTATTCGTTGTCGCGGTATCGCTACCGGTTCCGCGAGGATATCGGGTTCTACATCCTCTCGACCCGGATGATGGCGCCGGCCATCGTCGCGATCCCGATCTTCTTTCTGTTTCGCAACATGGGGTTGCTCGACACCATCTGGGCCTTGATGCTGATCTACGCCGCGATCAACCTCAGCCTCGTCACATGGATCATCCGCTCTTACATGCTCGACATTCCGCCCGAGCTGGAGGACGCGGCGCGGACCGACGGCGCCTCGGACCTGCGGATCCTGTGGGAGATCATCATCCCCGCGTGTCTGCCCGGCATCATCACCGCGGCGGTGATCGCGGCGATCTTTGCGATTAACGAGTTCCTGTTTACGCTACTGATCGCCTCGACGAGCAGCGCCTACACGATGTCGGTGGCGCTGGCGAACTTCACCGGCGGCTCGGACGGCGTGATCTACAATGCGATCGCCCTGGTGGCGTTCATCGCTTTCGTGCCGGTGTTTCTGGTGGTCGTCGCGATCCAGAAGCACCTGTCGCGCGGGCTGACCATGGGTGCGGTGAAAGGATAAGGCATGGCGCGGATCGAGCTTTCCGGCATCCAGAAGAAATGGGGCGCCGTCTGGGGCGTGCGCGACGTCAACATCGACATCGCCGATCAGGAGTTCGTCGTCTTTCTCGGTCCCTCGGGCTGCGGCAAGACCACCACGATGCGGATGATCGCGGGGCTCGAGGAGCCGTCGGAGGGCGAGATCCGCATGGACGGCGAGGTGATGAACGAGGTCGAGCCGCGCGACCGCGATGTCGCGATGGTGTTCCAAGGATATGCGCTTTATCCCAACATGACCATCTACGAAAACATCCGCTTTCCGCTGCGGATGCGTGGCGTGCCCCGCGCCGAGCAGGATCGGCTGGTGCGGCGCGCGGCGGAACTGGTGGAGCTCGGCGGCTATCTCGATCGCAAGCCCGCGGCGCTGTCGGGCGGCCAGCGCCAGCGCGCGGCGCTCGGCCGGGCCATCGTGCGCCAACCGCAGGTGTTCCTGATGGACGAGCCGCTGTCGAACCTTGACGCGCAGTTGCGCCAGGCGATGCGGGTTCAGATCAAGCATCTGCAGCGCCAGTTGAAGATCACCACCGTCTACGTCACCCACGACCAAATCGAGGCGATGACGCTTGCCGACCGGATCGTGGTCATGCAAGGCGGGATGATCCAGCAGATCGGCACGCCCGACCAGATCTATTCCGATCCCGCCAACACCTTCGTCGCCGGGTTCATCGGCGCTCCCCCGATGAACTTGATCGAAGGCGCGGTCTCGGGCGGCGTGTTCCGCGCGTCCGGGATCGAAGTCGGCGGCGTTGCGGTCTCAGGCGACCGGCCGGTGACGCTGGGGGTGCGGCCCGAAGACTGTCATGTCGGGCAAGGCGAGCCGCATCTGCGCGGCGCGGTTTACGGCGTCGAGCCGACGGGCGAGGCGACGTACCTGACGCTCAAGGCGGGCGAGAAGCTGATCGAGGTGAAGGCGATGCGCGCGTATCGCGCAGCGCTCGGCATCACCGAGGCCGTCGCGTTCGACCGCGCGCGTCTGTACTTCTTCGACGTCGAAACCGGCCAGCGGATCGGATAGAGGCTCCGATGCGGTTCGACTACACCTCGACGGGCTTTATCACCTTCGACTGCCTCGCCCGTCCGGTCACGCATATCCCCCCCGGCGGGGGCGTCTGTTTCGTCGACGATTTCACGCTCGCCGTGTCGGGGGCCGCGGGCAGCGCGGTGATCGTCGCGGCCAAGCACGGCCTCAAGACGCAGGCGGTGGGCGGCGTCGGGCCCGACGACATGGGCGACTGGGTGCTGATGAAGCTGCGGCGCTTCGGGATCGACACGGCGAACATGGCCGTCTGCCCCGGCTTAGCGACGTCGTCCTCGATCGTCACCACGCGGCCGGACGGCACACGACCGGCGTTGCACAAGCGTGGGGCGACGGGCGGATTTTTCGTGACCGACGACCAGGTCGACAGCGTGCTCGACACGCGTATCTTCCACGTCGGCGGCGTCGGACTGATGGACCGGATGGACCAGGGCCGCACCGTCGAGCTGATGCGCGAGGCCAAGGCGCGCGGTTGCGTGACCACGCTCGACGTGTTCGCGAGCACCGCCGCCGACATGCCGCTGGTGGCGCCGCTGCTGCCCTACACCGACTACTTCATCCCCTCGGGAGAGGAGGCGAGCGCGCTCTCGGGCCTGACTGATCACGGCGACATCGCGCGGTTCCTGATCGACAAGGGCGCGGGGGCGGTGATCCTGACGCTCGGCGGCGAGGGCGCGTTGTACCGCGACCGTGCGGGACTGTCCTTCGAGAGTTCGGCCTACGAGATCGACGTCGTCTGCACCTGCGGCTGCGGCGACTGCTTCAACGGTGGTTTCGCGACAGGGCTGCATCTTGGCCTGCCGCTCGAGGAGGCGGTGCAGATGGGACAGGCCGCCTCGGCGCAGAACGCGATGGGGCTGGGATCGCAGGCGGTGCTCTCGACCCTCGACGCGACGCGCGAGTTCATGGCAACTACCAGGCGGAAGGATTATATGTGTTAAGCGGTCGTGCGGCCGCAGGCTGACCGCGGCGAGGGCGACATGAGCGTTTCCGACATTCTCCTGCCGAATCTTCGGGAGCTGACGTTGCCCGCGAGGGATTTCGCGCGCGGGGTGAAACATGCGCTCGGACATTCGCGCCGTCTCGCGCCGGTCCGCGATGCGCTGCCTGAGCCGTTGCGCGGGTTCGCGCGCGAAGTCGCCTCCGAGATCGAGGGGTTGGCGGGCGTCGCGCGCGAGGGCGTGGCGCTTCTGCAGCGACATACGGCGGCGCGGTTCGGTCTCGCCGAAATCGTTGTCTGCCCGGAACCGGCGTTGCGCTTCGCCGAGGCGGCGCGGTACGGGCTCGAGGCGGCTGTCGCGCGGATGGGCCGCGACGATCTGATGGCGAGCGCCACGGTGGCGGCCATCGCCTACCGCACCTCCGCGTCGCTGGGCGAGCCTGGCGAGCGGCTGCCGAGGGCTGCGGCGCGGCTCGCCGTCGCGCTGGTCCAGCATCACGCGGTTGGCCCGGCGCCGGGCACCACGCTCGGGTTGGGCGTCGATGAGACGCAGACGGCGATGCTGGCGGGGTTCGCCGTGATGCTCTGGATGACGATCGAGCGCGACGCCGCGCGCGAGGACGAGGCGGGGCTCCTCGTGGTGTGCATCGATCTGACGCTGTCGCTCGCCGGGGAGATCACCGCGGCGTGGATGGACCCGGACCGCCTCGCCACGCTGATGGCGCACTACGCCGATGTGGTCTGACGCGCGATGACCGGTCAGGCGCTCCAGCAGGTCGACGACGCGGCGCTGCCGATCCGAAAGTCGGTGCGGCGGCTGCGCTGGTTCCGCGCCTCGTTCAGCGATCAGATCGACAAGATCGCCGCCGAGACCGGCGTCGCATATCGCCTCGACGGGCAGAAGCTCGCCGCGGCGTTCCTCGACTGGCTCCGCGGCTTCGAGGCGCAGAAGCCGGGGGCGCCCCAGGACAGGCGCGCCTATGTGGGCTTCGCGGCGGGGATGATGCTGCGGATGCTGCTGCGCCATCGCCCGCTGATGGCGACGGCGCAGCCGGAAGGCGCGGACAAGACCAATCCGGCTTATTTCTGGCCCGAAGGCTATGTCTATGTCGCCTATTGCCTCAACATCCGCTCGGCCGTGCTGGAGCAGGATTTCCACGAGGATCGTCGGATCGCCCCGGCGTTCGGCGAGATCCGCAACTGGTGGTCGTTTCGCGAGAATGTCAGCCAGGACCCGGCGCTGGGGGTCGCATTTCTCGATCTGTTCGCCGGCGACGCGCCCGACTGGGTGACGCCGGACGTCTTCCAGTCGCGCGACTTCGGCCTGATGGCGCCGCGATTCTACGACCGACGGACGATCGAAGCGGACGGCTGATGGCGGTCGACCGGGGACTTTGAGACTCGCCGCGACCGGCGAAAAAGCGCGAAACGCGGCGCAGCGGTCGTGCGCGGATGCAGGAAGAACGATAGTGCCGGCGTCGCAGGTGCAGGACGGAATGGGCGCGGTTGTGCATCCGGGCGGGGCTGGTCTGCCCCCTGAAAAGTGGTCCTCCCTGAGGTAGGCTTTCGAGCCTTTGGAGGATGCCAGGAATGCCGCAGAAGAAGCACAAGCCCGAGGAGATCGTGGCGAAGCTGAGACAGGTCGACGTGCTGCTGTCGCAGGG